>JAJTIC010000114.1 GCA_021300175.1 Pseudomonadota bacterium | reverse complement strand
TCATGTTTCCGCACATGATGATGCCTCTATTTGTGGGCCGTGAAAAAAGTATCAACGCACTCGAAGATGCAATGAGCAAGCAGACAGATATCGTTTTAGCTGCTCAAAAGGATGCTAAGACGAATAACCCCGAGCCGAAGGACATTTATTCGGTGGGAACCATTGGTACGATCATTCAACTTTTGCGTTTACCCGACGGCACAGTGAAAGTTCTGGTCGAAGGGAAGCGCCGAGTAAAGATCAAGAATTTTGTTCCTAATGAAGCTTTCTTTGTGGTCACCACAGAAGAAATTGCAGAAGAGACTTCAAGTGTCGTTGAGAGCAGCGCTCTTGTGCGCTCTGTTAAGACAACCTTCGAGACTTATGTGAAATTGAACAAACGAATTCCTCCAGAAATTTTGATGCGTGTTTCAACTATAGAGAACCCTGGTGAGCTTGCTGATATAATCGTGGCTCAACTCAATCTCAAGCTTGAAGAAAAGCAAAAAGTCCTCGAGATTTTTGATCCTGCGAAGCGCTTAGAGCATCTGCTAAACTTAATGACAGGTGAAATTGAGATCCTGGAGGTCGAGAAAAAGATCCGCACTCGCGTGAAAAAGCAAATGGAGCGCTCTCAGAAGGAGTACTATCTGAATGAGCAAATGCAAGCGATTCAAAAAGAGCTCGGCGAGAAAGATGACTATCAAGAAGAACTGAGAGAGCTTGAAGAAAAAGCAAAAAAGAAAAAATGGTCTCAAGAGGCAAAAGATAAAGTTCTCAAAGAGATCAAGAAACTCAAGATGATGTCGCCCATGAGTGCGGAAGCAACGGTTGTTCGCAATTACATTGATTGGATGTTATCACTGCCTTGGTACGAATTCTCTGAAGAAACTCATGATGTGAAGCGTGCCGAAGATATTCTGAATGACGATCACTGGGGTCTCGAGAAAGTGAAAGAAAGAATTTTAGAATACCTTTCAGTTCTTTCGATTGCAAAAGATCTCAAAGGACCAATTCTTTGTTTAGTAGGGCCGCCGGGGGTTGGTAAGACGTCTTTGGCCAGATCGATCGCAAGCTCATTGAATCGGCCGTTTTCTCGAATCTCCCTTGGGGGAGTTCGTGATGAAGCTGAAATTCGGGGTCATAGAAAAACTTACGTAGGAGCGATGCCGGGAAAAATTTTACAAGCATTGAGAAAAGTCGACAAAGGTAACCCGATTCTTTTGCTCGACGAAATCGATAAAATGGCTTCAGATTTCCGTGGAGACCCAAGCTCAGCGATGCTCGAAGTTTTGGATCCCGAGCAGAACTGTAACTTCCAAGATCATTATTTAGAAGTGGAATACGATCTTTCTAAAGTCATGTTTGTGGCGACTGCTAACAGTTTGCACACAATTCCAAGACCCTTATTGGATCGTATGGAGATCATATCCTTGGAAGGCTACACAGAGACAGAAAAGTTTCACATTGCTCGTCAGTACTTGGTACCGAAGCAGTTAGAAATGCACGGCTTGAAAGAGCGCAAAGTGAGTATCCAAGATGCAGCACTGAAGAACTTAATCAGGTTCTACACACGTGAGGCAGGGGTTCGAAATCTCGAAAGACAGATCGGAACTGTTTGTCGAAAAGTAGCTCGCGATATTGTGAAAGAACAGGCTATCGCTGATATGAGCTCGAAGAAATCGAACAAAAAAGCGGCTGCAAAAAAGTCGAATGCGGCTTATGTCGTAACTCCGAAGAAGCTGGTTGAGCTGATTGGCCCAGAGAAATACAAATTTGGAAAGATTGAAGAGTCCAACGAGATCGGTCTTACAAATGGTATGGCATGGACGGAAGTCGGCGGAGACTTGCTCGCGGTCGAAGCCACTGTGGTTCCTGGAAAAGGGAAGTTCACGGTCACAGGACAGCTGGGCGATGTGATGAAAGAATCATGTTCAGCCGCGATGTCTTACGTGAGAAGCCGTGGACCTCTGTTTGGCCTTGATAAAGAGTACTTCCAAAACATTGACGTGCACATCCACTTGCCTGAAGGAGCGACCCCTAAAGATGGGCCTTCTGCAGGTATTGCGCTGACGACTTCGATTGTCTCAGCAATCTTGAAAATGCCAGTTCGTCGAACGGTGGCAATGACAGGGGAAGTGAGTTTGCGCGGGAAAGTCCTTGCCATCGGTGGATTGAAAGAGAAAGTCATGGCCGCACATCGGGGAGGAATTAAGACAATTATTTGCCCGAAAGAGAACGAGAAGGATTTGAAAGATATCCCTAAGGAAATCATCAAAGACCTGAAAGTGATCCTCGTGGACCATGTGGACCAAGTGCTTGTGAATGCTTTGGACATTAAGAGTCCAAAAGAGCTCTTTAAAGTGAACAAAGAGCGGGATTTTGGAATCAAAGCGAACTACACGGGTCACTCCTACCAAGTTCACCACTGATTTTTTGAAATCCGATTTAAGATTCATAAATGATCTATGCACGGGGGCTCTTTGGCCCCCGTCACTTTATGTAATTACAGCTACTTAAAGCTTTCAAATCCTACAACGCATTGGTCATGCCCAACGCCGCACTGCTAAAGGTTCGTGCAAATGCAGGGCAGTCATTGACTCATATTACAGAATTTGTAAGAACAGTGCGGCTGTGTCAGGAAACAGTAAGGGGATTTTCAAGTGAATCAAACTCAATCCAGTTCAAAATTTGAAGAAATCTTTGAGCTTGGGAAGCTTTACTTCGATAGAACCGATTTCGCAGCTGCAGAGCCAAAACTCAAAGCTGCTTTCCAAGGTTTTTTAGAAGAGCGTAATTATGAAAAATATCTGAAAGCGATGAACTTGCTACTTAGGTCTTATGCTGAACGAGAAATGAATGATGAGATTGCTGCCCTGAAAGATCAGCTCCAGGATCTTGTCCTGCGTGAAGGTTTCGAACTGAATTCGAAAACTTATTATACTTTCTCAGTTTGCGAGGCTTTGAAAGGCAATGCTCAGTCGGCTTTGGAATATGTACAAAAAGCGCTCGCTATCGCTTTAGCTACTGATAATAAAGAAGACATTTCTTATGCAATCAACGGTTTGGCTGTTTGCTATCGTATGCAGAAAAAATATAATGAAGCTCTTCGTGAGATCTATAACTTACGAGTCTTTTTTGAAGTGATGGATTTCCCGGAAGTGCGCATGAGCTCACAGATCTTGAATGCGAGAATTCTCATTGATTTAGGCCGCTGTGAAGAAGCAATCGAGCTTCTTTGGCAAACTTACGATTCATTGAAAGTGTTGAAAACCATGGCAATGCAGATCCATTTACTCTCCCACTTGGGCTACGCCTATCGTAAATTGGGTGATAATGAAATGGCTCGATTGTACACAGGACTTGCTCTCAAGGGTTGTGATCCCGTGAATATGAAGCGTATCTACCGAAGCTTGACTGAAGAAATGGAAAAACTTGGGGGCGATGTAAAGACATCTTATGATTTGGTTTTTGACTTGGAAAATCATCTTGTTCAAGAAAAGAAGCTGGGTAAAGTTGACTTTAAAAATCAGTTTATCTTGCTAGATCTGTTAAGACTTTTTTGTCAGAATCAAGGCCAAGTCTACTCCAAAGAGTATTTAGTGGAGAATATTTGGAAGCAGTCTTATGACCCAAGTGTTCATGACAACAAAATCTACGTGACAATCAAGCGTCTCAGAAAATTGATTGAACCTGAGTTTGAAAAACCAAAGTATATTTTTAGAGCGAAGAACGGTTACTTTATGAATAAGTCAGCCAAAGTTTTGCTAGAGAATAATCGAGGGGGGCTCCAGTGAGACAAATGTTATTAGCAGGTGTGATTGGCTTAAGCTTGGGCTTTGCCTCTTTAGCTTCAGCCCAAGGAATGTGTATGCCCGCCAAGGTGATGGCCCGAGATGACGGCCCTGTGGATCCTTGGCCATTTGGTAAAGAGCTCGAGTTCCCATGGAGAGGTATCCAAGGAACATGGGCGGCTGAAATAAATGGGTGTGTGACTTATTTTGCTTTCAAGACTGTGCGTCAGGCAAACAACGATCGAGTTCTCAATGTGAAGGAGTTTGACCCAGTGACTTGTGAGCTCAAGTCGCGCGGAGTGGGTTTTGAGCGATCAAGGGTCGTTCGTGCTCGCATGTCTGGTGGTTCCGAGGGTACTTATGACATGAGAATTCACGTGTTTAACCGTGCAGATATGAAAATGAAGGAAAAAGTGGCGACACCAAGAACAGTTTATATGATGGCGATGAGTTCCGTTTGGGACACCAAGGCTGCTGTAGCTACTCGGCTGACCAAGGTGTCGAACGATGTCGGCGGAATTTGTAATTTAGAATAGAAAAAAGAATTAATCACTTGCTTTTGGCCCTTTGATTTTGATATCAAAGGGCCTCGTTTTTTAGGGAGTTAGCTCAGTTGGTAGAGCGCCACCCTTACAAGGTGGATGTCGCAGGTTCGAATCCTGTACTCCCTACCAAATAAACCTCTGAATCTTCAGGGGTTTTTTATTTTCTGGGGTTTGGTGAATTTTCGATCAAACTTCCTTAAGTCCTCTGTAAGTCCAAAAAAGGTTCTTCCCCAAAGATAGGGGCAGTCACGGTTTCTGCTAGCCACAGTAGGCTTTCACTCTGATCCGATAATTTCCAAAGTTATGCATTCCGTAGGCTCGGTTTTGTATCTCATCCATTCTCCGATGTAAACCCTCAACGATTGAGTTGGTTTTGCTAAATCTCCACATTCTCACGATCTCCTCGCTCCATTCCTCGAGCGTATTCCCCAACGTTTCTAAACTCCTGAACTTCGACATTTTTAAGGCCCGTATTGCGTCCAAAAATTTCGGTATCTGTTCTCGGGCTTGATTTCTTCCATACACTCTTGTCAGGATCAGTTTCATCAGCTCTTGCTTAAAATCGTAAATCGCTTTGATGGCTGGATTTTCACTCAAGTATCTTGCTAAATTCTTTCTGGATTTTTCTTTCATCTTCGACCACTCATGCATTCGCATCAGATACATCAGCCCTCTATTCTTTCTTCCCGCTTCATCCAGATGACTCCAGGCTTTTAAAAAATGATGATTAATTAGTCTTACCACATGGAACCTGTCAGCGACGATCAAAGCTGTCGGAAAATAGGTCTTCGCAAGTTTTCGATAAGTCTCACTTAAGTCCATCACTACAACGCGGCAGTTGGATCGATCTGGTAATCGCTGTAAATACTTACCCAGATTGGATTCCGTGCGACCTAAGACCACATCGTACACCGTGTGCTTTTGAAGATTCGCTAGCGTTGTTTGATAACCTAATTTCTTGCTGAACTTCTTTTCATCGATTCCTAAAACTTTCGGACAGCTTGCGTTCTTGTGCTCGTTAAATTCACGCTGCAAGTATCTGCGATAGTATCGTTCAGCTGTGGCTTGTCCCACATTCAACCTCTTACTGACGGTTAAAATTGATTGACCATCGTGATGTCTGAGCGAGATCTCGTCTTTTAAAGGCTCGGTGGCTCGTTGATAAGGCTCAATCCCCGGCATTCTTTGATTGAAATACTTCCCACAAGCCCTGCACTGGTACTTGTAAGTTCTGATCAGTAAAACACTCTTGGCAAGGCCTATGCTATGATGCTTTAAAACTCGATCAAAGCGCTCCTTCTTGCGTAACTTTTCACCCTGGCAGTGAATACATTGAATCTTTCCAACATACTCAGCCATAATTTCAACGGTCTTGGTTCCCTGGTAAGAAATAATTTTAAAGTCAGGCAGACCAATGATAGGTTCGTGGACTTGCGGGGGCATTCGGGGCTCCTTTTGCTAAAACGTTTCGTAGTAAAAACATTCTAGCAGATTCCCTGACTGCCCCTGTCATTGATGGAGAACCCCAAAAAATTTAAAGATCGTACAGTCCTTTCATCATAGTCACCGTTTTGATCAAAGTTTCCTTCTCCCATGCGTCGCTTATTCCGGGAAAGATGTCTTGGAATCTTTTGAAATTATCCCATGTGAGGCTATCCCACTGAACAAATTCATCTTCATAATGTCCGCTGAGCAAATTACCAATTCTTTTTTTTCTGACAGTGCCCAGGGTTTCATTTTCAATAATCAATTTACAAACACCCAAGTAAGATGCTGGGGTGTCATTTTTCCTAACAGCCTCGCCAACAAACAAAACAAGATAGAGGGGACTCCAAAGTTTTACTTGATCGAATAGTCGCTTTCCTAGATCTGCTCGCACGTCATCGTTCCATCTCTCTCGGTACTTAACTTCAAGCAGCCAGCCTTGCTCTTGATTAACTGATGTAACAAAAAAATCAGGTAATCGCCGAAGTGTTTGTGGAAGATCGAGCTTTAGATACTGATCTGGTGTTAGCGCATTTAGTTCTCGAATTACTTCTTCAATTCCAAGCGGAACTACTCGATTTTGAACGTCATGTAGCAATGCCTGTACTAAGGCCTGAGTGACTGTACCTTTGATTCGATTTTTAAAATCCATGCGACCTCAAACTAATTTATGAACGGTTTCCAATCTCTATATAGGCCTGCCGATCTTGCATCAGCTGAACGATACTCTTTTCTTTTCAATAGTCATTAACATTGGTAGTGGTACAAAAATTCCCGGCCGGTCAACTTGCTGGCAACATGGTGTTTGTCCAGATCTCTTGACATAAATAAATCTAGTGTGGCAGGCTGAGAGCACTAATTAACTTCAAAGGAGGCTCGTTATGAAAAATTTAAATTCTGATTTCGCAGCCTTCTTATCCGAGAAGTAGTCGTAAGACACATTTTCCATGATTTTGTGTTCCTGAAAGCTCCTTAAAAGGCTGCAACCAACCTTTTGTTTACGCTCAGTTTCGATTGAGCACTTTATGGAGATTTATGAACGCAAAAAAATTTGTTGAATTTGATTCTCAAGGCAAACCTTGGGGCATTGTTTCCGCAGAGCAACTGTGGGGAAATGTTTACGCATTAAAATATAATCGACCTGACAAGAAACTGTCTGAAAACCAATGGCGATCTCTCATTCAAGAAGCAAAACGAGCAGCTATTGCCTTTGGGGCTGAGACAATTGGAACTCGAATTCGTCTTGAATATGAGCCAGAACTTTTTAAAAAATTGTTCGGTGAAATTGGGCTATCAAAAATAGCTGGCCGAATTGAATATCAGTGTGATGTTGCAAAGCTACCTAGTGAAAACGGAACTCCTTTCAAATGGAAAACAGCGCAAGAGCTGACTTGGACTGCACAGGACCTTGCTTCGTTCACAAAAAAGGTCGTAACCGATGCATTGGGCGTCGACCCAAATGAAAAGCCAGCGGACTTTATCCAGGACTGGCTTCACCATACTGAATTCACCCATGGACTTGATTGTGCTGGCATCGGGTTCATCAATGACAAACCTTGTGCTCTTGTTGTAGCTCAAATCAACAAAGAAACTGGTTGGTCGAGGCTGTCACACATGGGTTTAGTCCCTGAGTTTCGTGGAAAAGGCCTTGGTAAATGGGTTCATCGACATGGTTTTGAAATGATGAAAGCCCAAGGCGGACAGCTTTACCATGGTGGCACACATACTGAAAATCGTCCCATGAGAAAACTTTTTGAATCCCACGGGTGCCATGTCTTCTGCGAGATGGAGGAGTGGTCAATGAAAATCGAAAGGGGGATGAAGTGAAGCGGTTAGAATTCAAAACCAAAAACCTTATTCTTCGCCCTCTCGAAAGCAAAGACTATCACGCTTGGTTTGATGCTTACGTCGAGGGCTTACCTAAACAAAACAAATGGGACCGAGGACCGATGAAGGCGAGTCAGTGTTCTCGAAAGCAGTTCAACAAAGTTAAAAAGGAGCATGAGAAGCTGGCCGAAAGCGACGATTACTACCGATACTACGTCTTTGAAAAGAAGACCGGAGCCATTGTGGGGCAAATTGATTTCGATATTTTCGTCCGTAGCACTCATCAGTTCGCAAATTTTGGTTACCAGATTTACAACCGGCACTGGGGAAAAGGCTTTGGAAAAGAGGCCTCACTTGCCGGACTAAAAATTGGCTTCAAACATTTACGGCTCAATCGTCTGGAAGCTGCAATCAACCTTGATAATAAAATTTCAATCAGGCTCGCCAAATCTATTGGTATGAAACGAGAAGGCATCAAGAGGCGGTACTGGTATGAGTATGGCCAATGGACAGACCACCTGATCTATGTTGCAAACCCTGAAGACATCGGCCTTAAAGCCCAAAAACCTTTTTATCCAAAGAAATGAGAACGGAATGAATTACGAGTTTATAGAACAAGATAAAGCACAAGTTTGCGAAAAAATTCTGCGGTCCCTGCCAGGATGGTTCGGCATTGAGTCTGCAATTGTTGACTATGTCAAAGATGTCCAAGCTATGCCTATGCTTGTTGCATATGATCAGTCAGAAATTGTGGGGTTCTTGTCGCTGAATTTGCACAACAAGTTTACAGCTGAAATTCACGTGATGGGAATCCTTCCCTCCCATCACAGGCTTGGGATTGGCCGTCAACTTGTAAAGCATGCTGGGGATTATTTACGGTCCAGGCAGTTTGTCTATCTGAGTGTTAAGACTCTAAGTGAATCACGACCAAACATAGAATATGACCAAACTCGAATGTTTTACTATGAGGTTGGTTTTCTACCTGTTGAAGAGTTTAAGACATTATGGGGTGAGCATAATCCATGCTTGCTGATGATTAAATCTTTGCAGTTAACGCACAAAGAAATACAGTGATTTACGTGTATTACAAATTGCAGTTTTGGTGATTTGATGGTCAATAGAGTCCTATGAGACTTAAAAGACCACCAACAAGGCAATCGCTTGATTATAAGTACCAGGACAAAGATGGCGTAAAGCGTGAGCTCATCACTTTTAGGCTGCCTAAATTATTGTTAAGTGAACTCGATAAAGTGGCAGAACGAGAAGGCTATCGGCGTACAGAGTTGATCCAATATGCTTTAGATCAACTTTGCCAGGCCATGAAGGATTGAGCCATGGGAAAGAGATCTCCTTTTGAAGTTGCAAAAGAGGTTTTAGAAACTAAGTATCCAGAAGCTGTTGTCGGCTTTGTCGGTGGTAGTTTCAATAGAAATGAAGAGACTCAATTTTCAGATATTGACTTGGTCGTCGTATATTCCAAGTTGAAGTCTGCCTGGAGAGAGTCTTTCTATCATAGCGGCTGGCCGGTGGAAGCCTTTGTCCATGACCCAGAAACACTGCTGTATTTTTTCAACGAAGTTGATGGCAAAGACGGTACGCCATCACTGCCAATGATGGTGCTTGAGGGGCCTTGCATCCCTTCAGAAAGTGAGCTTGGCAAAGATTTAAAAAACAGAGCCCAGCAGGTGATCGATATAGGTCCACCTGAGTGGGGCAAAGACGTCATCTATCATAATCGCTACATAATCACAGACCTTATTGATGACATTCGTGACCCTAGAGATGGGATTGAAGCGAACGCCGTTCTTGGCTCTCTTCATGAGACTTTGGGAAACTTTTATTTTCGAGCCAATGGCAAGTGGTCAGCCTCAAGAAAGCATATTCCTCGAAAACTTAAGCAAATCGATCCAGTGCTTTACGAGAATTGGGTTACGGCATTCAGCGAAGCCTATGGTGGGAATTTTGATAAAGTCATTCAACTAGCCACCTTGATTACTAAGCCATTTGGGGGATTGTTGTTTGATGGCTACCGACGAGAAGCTCCTGAAGGTTGGCGTATGAATGGTTCAGAAGAGCCAACTAGGGCCGCTGTTGCGAATGCTCCCATCAGCAGCCCTGAAAACCTCAAGATTCGACCACTGGCCTTGGCATTGATAAAAAATCAACAAGGTCAGTATCTATTCCATAAAAGTTACGACAAAGTTAAAAATGAACACTTCTATCGGCCACTTGGAGGTGGCATTGAATTCTCAGAGTCCGGAAAGATAGCTGTCGAGCGAGAAATTATGGAAGAATTAAATCAAAGAGTTCATGTCGGTGACCTGCTCACCTCCTTTGAAAATATTTTTACATTTGAGGGTCGTCGAGGCCATGAAGTTATCATGTTATATGCGGCTTCGTTCGTATCTGCTTCTGTTTATGAACTTCCAGAACTTGATATTTATGAAAGTGGCGAGGTTGTGGCAAAGGCAGTCTGGCGGTCTGTTGAGAATATCAAATTTGAAAATGCCAAAATTTACCCTTTGGGATTAGAGGGGGTTCTTCTTGAGCATCAATAAGGGCCATCTAACCTTACGTGAGCTAGGACCAACTGATGAGCTTGCCTTTCTTGAGTGGTATGATTCCTGGAAAAACGAAGACCCAGAATGGGCGACATTTATTTGGAAGCCAGGTATGTCCCATGCCGAGCATTTGCAAAGACTATCTGATTATAAAGACTCTTCAAAAATTCCGCCTCAGCGTGTGACCTCGACCATGCTCTACGCTTTTGTAGCGCAACAGATTGTTGGTAGATTGAGTGTCCGACACAAGTTAAATGAAAACCTTCTTCGACGAGGTGGGCATATTGGTTACTCTGTTGGGCCAAATCATCGTCGAAACGGATATGCAAAAGAGATGTTTAAACAGGCAATGAAATATTGTCAGGCAATCCAACTCGGTAAGGTTCTTGTATCATGTGCTGATAACAACATTGCATCTTGGCGAGTGATTGAATCTTTTGGGGGCTCACTTGAAAACAGAATTTTTGATGCCGAAGAAGATGAGTTGATTAGACGATATTGGGTTGACGTAAGCGAAGCACTAAATCCTACGATTGAAACTAAAGACAAAGTCGTTGGCTACGTTGTCAGGCAAAAGCACAACATCAACGAGCTGCTCGTATTCGATCACGATAAAGAGTTCAGCGAGGCTGGGACGCAAGTTCCTGCTGGTACGGTTGATCGAAATGAAGACTATGAAACTGCTCTAATGAGGGAAATCCATGAAGAAGCAGGAATCGCAGATTTAGATATCAAGGCAAAGATCGATCAGTACTCTTTTTACAGAGAGACTCAAAGATGCCACAACAGAAGACATGTTTACTTTCTAGCACCGAAAACCGAGTTGCCCGATAGATGGACCCATCAAGCAACCGGTGAGGGCGCAGACAAGCACCTCAATTTTCATTATTACTGGATTGACTTAGAGACTGCTAAGACAAAGCTGGCCGCAAGATTGGGTGATTCTATCGATCTCTTAGTGAAATATTTATGATGTGGGGAGAAACTCTGTGAAGAAATTGTTTAGAATTTGGGAACTCCTTTTGAGTTGGGAGTTGTGACAAATGGCAGAATATGGTCCTAGAAAATTTAAATCTAAATCAGGCGCAGATGTCACGATTCGTTCAGCATGCAAGCAAGACGCCCCTATGATTCTTGATTTATCAAAAAGTGTCATTGAAGAAGAAGCTTACCAACTGACATCGGGGGCTGAGTTTAAGCTGACGATTGACGCCGAGGAAAAGTGGATTGTGTCCCATCAGTTAAACCCTAATCATATTATTCTTGTTGCTGAAACTAACTCAAAAATTGTTGGTATGCTCGACTTTTCAAATGGTCACCGTAAGCGAATCGCCCATACAGGCGAGTTTGGCATGTCGGTTGAGAAATCATCACGAGACCAAGGTATCGGATCTCTATCATTGTCTGCGCTGTGCGAATGGGCTTCTTCTAATAGCTTGATCGAAAAGATCGGGCTTAGTGTCCACAGCAATAACGATCGAGCTATAGCTTTGTACAAGAAAATTGGATTTGAAGTTGAAGGCGTTAGAAAACGTGATCTGAAGTATGGCGAAGGTCAATATGTTGATACAGTCGTGATGGGTAGATTTGTATGACGACGCCTCCCTCAAATTTTTTAAACCAAACTGATTCAGACTGGCCAATAGCCTTCGCAAAATGGGTTGGCCATTACTCAACACGGACTGAGAAATCACCATCAAACGAAACACCCTCAAACTTCATTCGAGTCATTGATTCTGACATTGGGCGAACTGTTGATTTCAATCGTCTCGCCGTCCATCACATCGTTTTGCCCCCAGGATGCCGGACTTCTAGC
The DNA here is from genome assembly GCA_021300175.1 of Pseudomonadota bacterium. Classification (GTDB taxonomy): domain Bacteria; phylum Bdellovibrionota; class Bdellovibrionia; order Bdellovibrionales; family Bdellovibrionaceae; genus JAJTIC01. Next base: position 7,547 of record JAJTIC010000114.1, on the reverse strand, counting down.
CCTCACGCTGAAAGCTTGGAAGAGGAGTTTGTCTTTGTTCTAAAAGGTAAACCACACCTTTGGCTCAACGGTTATATTCATGACCTCAACGAGCATTTTGCGGTTGGCTTTCCTGCTGGTACTGGCGTCGCTCATACAGTCATTAACAACACAGACAGTGATGTTCACCTTCTTGTCGCTGGCGATAAAACGAAGAAGGAAAATTTGTGTTCCTTTCCGATTAATCCAGAACTAAAAAATGACTGTCCAATATGGTGGAACGATCCTCCCAGCCATAAGCTTGGACCCCATAATGGATTGCCAGGACCAATTCTAGAGTCCGAACGAGCAAAAGAACCATCTCAATATGTTATAGACTGCAAAGCCCAGGGAAAGCGTAAACCATTCTATTATCCAGGCGACAATGAAACTTTTGGCGAGGGTTTTAGGCTCACAGATCATATTGGCCTAAAAAATCTGGGTATTTCCTATGACTATCTACCTTCTGGAACTAGGAGCGCCTTTCCTCATGCGCATACGCACGAGGAAGAGTTTGTTTATGTGATTCAAGGACACCCAACTGTGTGGTTGGATGGTTTTATCAAGACCATTGGACCGGACGAGTTTGCGGCGTACCCTTCGAACACGGGGCTTGCTCATGCGTTGATAAACGACACAGATAAGGAAGTCATTTATCTTTGTATTGGCGAAACTCAGGAGTTTCCAACCGAAAAGATCAGCTATCCGCTGAATCCTTTGCGACAAAAAGAATGTCGCCGCAAAGGTTGGTATTGGGATGATCTTAAAACTCCAGTTTCAGGTAATTATTCTGCGAAATCGGAAAAATACAAAAAAGAACATCTTGAATTTCAAGTGTGCACTGAAGCTGATGCACCCCAAGTCTTAGAAATTTTTAAGACATCGCCCACATATTTCGAAAGGGTTGATGGCTGCCTTCCTTCACTGGAAACTGCAAAACACGCCCTCGTCGATGGTCCTAAAAGACAAGGTGACCACTATTTCAAAGAGTGCTTGATCATTAAACTCAACAATCAGCCAATTGGAATCCTCAATTTTCACGCCAATCATCCTGAAAAGGACGTTTGCTATCTTGGCTTATTGTTGATTTCTGAGAATCTCTTTTCTCGTGGTTTAGGGCGAAAATGCTACGAGCTGGCCGAAGACTACATTTTACGAGCACTTGGTTGCAAAAAGATTCGCCTTGGAATTTCCAATGACAACGATGTCACAGGTTTTTGGCAGAAAATGGGCTTTGAATTCAATGGCAACACATACGATTGGAAGGGCGAACAAAAAACAACGACGGTTCGAGAGTTTGAAAAAGACCTGATGGTGAAAAGACCCAGCTCAGAAAAGGTGATCAGCTGATGGTGATCCTCCGCCCAACCGCCAGTCTTGCAAAACGTATGAAGGTCAAACTTCAACCAAGTGACCAGTCTTCTTCAACCCGTTTGGGTGATTGGTATGCTCTTGATATCGTTCTGAGCCGGAAGCAATTCATTCTTTGCGTTTCTTCGAAGTCAAGGTTGGCGGTGGTCCTGGAAGCAGCACCTTATGCGACGTTGCCTGATCGACTGAGCGATGCTGTGACAGAGGTTTTGAGAGAGATTGGTGTTAGCGAGGGCATGATTCAGGAAGAGCGAGCTGAGATGGCGCAAGTTGTTTTAGCGAAAACTTTGAACAAATCGATCTTAGGAACAATGAACGATTATCGATTTCAGCTTGAGTGGGCAGACCAGGTTGATAAGTTCAGGTTAGAAGAAACTCTCAAGATGTCAATGTACCTCGGCAAGATAATTTCTCTTGCTTTGCCTGAGGGTTATCCAAGAGATGCAGCTCTTAAGTTGTTTGGACAGGAGCCACTTAAATCAAAAGTAGTGAACCCAGCAGAAGTTGAAAAGCCAACTGAACTACAGCGGCCCAGATTGTATGTGGTGAAGTCATGAGCCAATCAATAAAACAGAAGCTGGTCGCTCTTGGTGCTGATGCTTTAGCTGATTTGTTCATCGAAGTCGCTAGTGACAGCGAATCAGTTCAGAATAAGGTTCAAAGAGCGGTATCCTCGAGAACACAGAATGTCTCCCTCTTCCAACAAAAACTCAAGAGCATTATTAGTGATAATCGGCGATTCATCCCCTGGAAATACTCAGCCTCATTTGCCGATGAGCTGCGAGACTTGCTGCACGATATCAAAGAAGGGGCTTCAGACCATCATCAGGGACTTCGCCTGGTTGTTGAATTTTTCAAGGCTGATGAGCATTTTTTGAATATGGTTGACGATTCAAGCGGTCATGTTGGAGATGTATTCCGGTTTGAAGCTTTGAAGTTATTTGCTGAGTATGCAAAGGGAATTGGGGATCGAAACAACCTCATTGAAATCGTCATTGAGCTTCTTGAAAAAGATGATTACGGAGTTCGGGACTGTCTTATCGACGAAGCTCATAAATTCTTAGAAAAAAGTGACCTTGAAAGACTTTTTGAAATTGTCCAAAAAAGATCCTCTGGTACACGGCAAGATCAAAGGGATTCGTGGGGTTGGAAGCTTCCTGAGATCGCCCGACAAATGGCAAATGCCCCTCTTTTTGAAGAGCTGACTCGAAAACGAGCTGGTGACCGAATCAACGGTAAGCTCATAGTTGATATTGCATCTGTTTATTTTGAAAGTGGTGATCTTTCCAAAGCCCAGGCCTTGATTGATGAAATTTCAAATGAAGACTCCTTTGCTGCTTTCGACAAAAAGGAATTACAAAAGAAGATTCTGAAGGCCTCTGGTCGAACACAAGAATTGACGTCGCTACTTATTGATCAGTTCAATCAACATTACTCAAAGCATACATTAAACGAGCTCCTTGAAGTGGTAGGAGTTGCAGAAAGACAGAAGCACTGTCTTGCAGCTATCGAAAAAATTGCAAAACGGACTACCTGGAACTCTTCCGATGCCGAGTTCTTGGTTTATTGCGAAGCCTTTGATGAAACAGAAAAGTATATCATTGTGCACCAAGGCTCGCTCGACGGAGACTTTTATTCATCTTTGCTTCCGATAGCGGTTGCAATGGAGGAAAACAATAAACCTCTTGCCGCAAGTCTTATCTATCGATCATTGCTTGATTCGATTCTCGCAAGAGCCATCTCAAAATACTACCATCACGGTGTAAACTATCTTGAGAAACTTGAGGTTTTGAGTCGCAAGGTGATTGATTGGTCAAATTTTGCAAGCCACCAGACTTACTTTGAGGGGCTCAAAAAGACACACGCAAGAAAATCCAGTTTTTGGAGTCGGGTCAACGATTGATGTAGCAGAATCACTCCACTTGCCGCCATTGTCCGGATTGCCCTAGAAATGTACTTCCATATGTGGAAGGAAGAAGTCAGGCTTTACTCTCGATTGCACACTTCCGATGGTCTTCGCTCCCATCTTCGAGTAAAACTGTTCAGCATAAGGTTCCGCAACTAGACGAAAACTTTTCCATCCAAGTTTACCAGCCGCAACCTTGGCCTCTTGAAATAGAATTTTGCCGATACCTTTTCCAATAAATCTTGGATCAATCCAAAGATGATCCAGTCTGTTTTCATCTTTAATATTCTTGAGCGCAAAAAAACCAACAATTTCTCCGTTTAGTTCGGCGACCGAGACCGGCCATTCAATCACATCGCTTTCCATAATCTTTAACAGAGGTATGGACTTCATCAGGTAGTCAGCAGAGTAAGGCCAATAGGACTTTGACCTCATCGTAAGTGCACTCAACATGTCCACCTCCGAAGTCTTTGCAGGTCTAACAATAACTCTTGGCTCTGCTGTTAAATCAAACAATTCAATCGAGTCATTCCATGGTATTTGTTTGATGGACTGAATTCTTGATTTCCAGTTACCAACGTGAATTTCAAGTTTGTGACCGTTTGGATCAAGGAAATACAGCGAATCGCCTTCAGACACATTTTCCTTCCACTTCGCAACTCCGGCCCTTAACAAACGTTCACTCATCAAATGGAAATCCGCTTCATTCACTGAAAAGGCAAAATGTGTGTACTCAGCCATTGGCCCTTTGCGTGTTTCCGAGTCTAACTCTAAGCAAAACCAAAAGTCTCCTGCTAATAGATAGGCACCCTTTGAGTGGCGCATGAGAGGGGTAAATCCGAGTATATCTTTATAGAAAGAAAAGGACTCTTCCAAGCTTCTGACAGCTACAGTGATATGATTAAGTCCGCTTATCATGAAAGGCCTTCCACGAACGGGCCATCATCTCGGCCAATTCTTTATTCATGTCGTTTTTTTGAGACAAAAGACCCTGGACGCATCCCTCGATACTTGCCTTAGAAAGGGTCTGATTAAGTTTAAACTTAGATTTAATATCGCTTATCCTAATTTCAAAACCGACAATCGATCTCTCGATTGCACCCGGAGCGGCCAAATCATCTGGAATCCAAAAATCCCAAGGATCTTTTGAATTGCCCTCGGCTGCGTTTGAAAGTTTTTTTAAACAAGTCATAATGCCGTCTAAGTCCTGAATAAGCGACGAAGTTCCATTGATGTGAACAACAGCATAGCTCCAGGTGGGAACATCATTTTTCTCATACCACTTTGGAGTCATGTAGGCGTTTGGTCCGTGAAAGATCACATAAACAGACTTATCGTCCAATAATTTCCAATGAGGATTTCCACGTGCCAAGTGTCCAATAAGGGTTAAGCCAGCTGGTTGCTTTTCAAGTATCAAAGGGACATGGCTTACAAAAGGCCCTTGTTCTGTTGAAGAAATAATAGTTGCCAAGGGGTTTTTTTGAATGAGCTCAAAAGCATCCTCTAAATTTTCATTTTCAAAGCGCTTCGGCAAATACACGATTGTCCTCTGAGTTATGAAATTCGCTGCGTTCACCTTGCAAATAAATCATGCCACATCCTCGTCGGCAGACACCGTGAGTCTCAAGCCGATCGCCTTGAGCAACGTCTCGAAGGGCCATCATATTTACGACACCTTGAGAACCAAATGGTGCTTAGGGTGAATTTTGGATAACATTTCGATGAGTTTATCAGTTGAAAATCGATCATGGCGATATCGCAAGATCTTGCTCATTAAGCTCTCATCAACACCAACCACTTTAGCAAGCTCTTTGCACTTTAGGTTGTGGTCTCTTTGATAGATTACAAACTGCCTACAGATTTCATAGCGAAGCTTCTCAATTGGAGTGGCATTGGGTGAAAGTACGAGAGACCCTTCACCCTTGTCGAGCTTCTTTCTGATTTTTTGGAGTTCTTTTTCACTTGGAAACTTCATGACTTCCTCCTGTAGGCGTTGATCACGCCGATATAAAGTTCGGTCTTTTCAATTAACCAGATCAAGCGATACCTCTTGTTCCGAAGCAAAAGGTTATCTGTGGTGTAGTACTCAAAACCCTTGGAAACCACCTCAGGCGTAAAGTCTCCTCCATCCAAAAGACTGACCAACTCCATAATCAGGGAGTCTGAGATCGTGTCAGAGTGTTTCAGCTCGTAGTGAGGATCAATAACAACGTGCTTGATTCGTCTGTTGTTGATCGTGATGCTAGTTTTATACGAGCGTCTTTCCATCATACGAAAGCTTATCAAAAATGGACATATTTGTCCATTTATTTCTTTATTTGGCCGTTTAAGGGCTTCCATCGTCAACTTGGACACCGGAAATACGTTTCATTCGGTGATATTACAATTTTATAGACCCTCAGAAGTCCCAAAGAACCTGGTGTCCTGAATTGGTAGAGCGCCACCCTTACAAGGTGGATGTCGCAGGTTCGAATCCTGTACTCCCTACCAAATACCTGAAATCACTGCGGAATCTAAAATTCTAAAATCGAAAAATTGGTAGAGTTGAAAAAGTTGGGATGAATGCTCTCAACCAATTATTTTTTCTCGGATGGGGAGTGATTCATGTCTGAGAATAAATTCGAGATATTCAAAGAAATCAATATTGGTGGTCTTGAAAAAGAGCAGCTAATTCGACGACTGTCTGAAGCTGGTATTCAGTTTAATAAATATGCCCATGCCTTGTTCGAGCATCCTCAGTTTTCACCTCCATCAGAAGTTGAGAAAGTTAGCCTCGTTAAAGTTACTCTTTCTGATTTGGGCCTGAATGATACATGCTCAGCAGAGAAGTTTTCAAATCGAGCTGCCGTCTTGGGGTTAAAGCTGTGCCCTCTGTATCTGGCTGCATTTCTGCGACTTGAGTATTTGAATCAACCCGATGGTCCCTATCTTACTGTCGCGTCTAACAAACCAAATGAAGATGAGAATTTTCCCAACGGCTTTTATTTAAGAAACTCCGAAAATACGCTTTGGCTCAGAGGGTATCGGGCCGATGGTTTTTCTGATTGGCCAGGGACCAACGAGTTTATTTTTATTGCTATGGACGGCAAAAATGTCTGACGTGATTGATCTCAAGAAAAAATTTAATCACAAGTGGAAGAAAGATCCTCGTTTCATTGCATGCTTTGACTATGAAAAGCCTGAATATGGTGATGTGCCTGATAGTTTGAAATGGGCATTACCAATTCACGAATGTTTAGAGAAACCTGAAATGAAAGAACGTAGTAAAAGGCTTGAGGCTGATTCCAAACGCTCAATTCGCAAGAGTAAGCTTAAGTTAATTGAGGGATAGAGGGAATAAAGTGGATCAAGAAAAATTGAAGACTGCATACCATTTTATATGCGAAACTGAACACCAACAATTGTTAAAGGAGGACATTATGAACAGCAGTAAATTCCCAAAGGAACAATGTCTGAGCGAAAGAAACGAGCATCTCTTTATCGAGGAATGTGACACGGTGAAGTTAGTTGAAAAATTTGGTAGCCCATTATTTGTTATTTCTGAACAACAGCTTCGTAATAACTATCGTCATTACAAATCGGCATTCAGCCGGCATTGGCCTAACGGGCAGGTCGACATCCTTCCTGCAAACAAAGCTAATTGGAATACAGCTGTTCGTACGATTTTAAGCGAAGAGGGCGCAGGTGCTGACATTTATTCAGAGGGAGAGCTGCATTCGGCCCTTGCTTGCAACGTTCCACCTGATTTGATTTCTGTAAATGGTGGCGGAAAGTCAGATGAAATGCTTCAACGCTGTATTGAAGCTGGTGTAAGAATTACTGTAGAGGACATCGATGAGCCAGAGCGAATCAACCAGATCGCTGCACGATTAAACAAAATTGCTCAGATTCGCTTTAGGGTAAAGCCTGATTTCCCAAATCTATGGAAAAAAACCGATTTTGCAATTGAGTCAACTTCTATTGACATGGGTATTCAGATTTATAAATCCGGAGTTCCCGCTCAGTATTTAGAAGATCTGGGACGGCAGGTCTTAAAGATGAAAAACGTTGAACTAAAAGGTTTGCATTTTCACGGGGGGCGACATCACAACAGCTTATGGTATTGGCGCGGGATGATGAAAAGATATGCGCAACTTGTTGTTCATCTTTGTAAGGCTTGGGGTGACTACAAGCCTAAAGAGCTCGATATTGGTGGAGGATTCGCAACGGGGCGAGACCCACACAGCAAACTTGATTTGAGAAACGATGCCGT
>JAJTIC010000122.1 GCA_021300175.1 Pseudomonadota bacterium | reverse complement strand
TTAGCCGAGTCACTCCAATTGTTTTCCAGTCCTGAAAACGATTCTGCCAATAGGCATCTTCTTGTAAGTAGGATTGCAACTGCGCACTTGTGATCCGACCAGAATCATGCAGCTCGTATAATTGAACAGTGAACGGATCGTTTGTGAGAGATTCAACCAGTGCTTGCATCCGCGGGCTATTCCGAATTTGTTCCCACAGTGGTGTTTCGCTAACCATTTCAGAAATGATTTGATACTTTAAATATCTTTGGTGGTTATTATTGAATAGCTCCAATTTTTGTGAGTCAGTCAATTTTCCCACGACACTCTGGGGGACGTAATAGCCATCGGTCAAATCAGCTTTTTGAACACCATTTGTAACCACATTCCGAAGATGAGTAAACAAATAGTGATTGAGAAGCTTCATTTCAGATTGAAGACTCGGCACACTATCTGCGGCATCTCGGAATTGAAAGTATTGAGAATACGCCAAACTGATAAGATAGGCCTCGCGATGAGCCTCGTCCAAGGACATCTCTCCCTTCTCAACAGCCAATTTTATTTTTTGATATCGAAAGTCACTCTGAATTGCCTTATCGTATTCAACAGAATGTTGAGCAATTTCATAATTGACATGGCTTTGCAGTCGGTTTTGATAGACGGCATCCGCCCCAAAATACACTCCGATACTTAATGCCATTACGACGGGAAACTTGAAAAAGAATGCGGGCTCCATTTTTTTGTTACCGTATCTTGCCGTTACATATTCTACAGGCATTTTAAAGGTTAGATTGTAAAGACCGACAAAGGGAGTAAAAACATACCCATCTTCCCTCGACATCGCTCGCCCAATTTTTCTGGGAACATACGTCGCAATAGAAGATAGATATTTTTTTGTTCCTGTTTTGTTGACATCAAGTCTTTGCTTCGAGAGAAACCCGTACCACATCGAAGGATCTCCATCTTTTTCGCTGTTTTTCAAAAAGAGCCTTTGACCACGAGACTCAACAACTTCGCTGCCATACTGTTTGGCCTTTTGCCTGATCGTTTGAGTATGATTCTCTTTGCTTTTTTGAGCTGCGCTAAGAAACAATTCGGCGCATTTATTAGGCGACGCAAGAACAGGCGTGGGCTGAAATGAAAAGGCAAACAGAAATGCGAACAAGAAAGCTGGAATAGCTGCGCCAAAGGAGTTCATATTCTAGCCTCCCTCTTAAAGAAATTACTTAGTCAACATATGCTGAATATAAATAGCAGCGGGTGAAATTCCAGGATTCGCATCCTTTGCATTCCACACGTAGATACGAGCCACTACATCGCCCACCAATAAAACAGAGGCCCCGACTCGGACTACTTTCACAGCCTTATCAACAAATCCCAAGCTTTGTGCGGCTTTCAAAGCAGCCTCGCGAGATTTAGCCAAGTTTATCTCAGCACGCCAAATAACCGCTTCTTTTTCTGTTTTAGAGACAAGACTGGCTGATTTAATCTTTTCTAATCGCTGTGCGTGGTGAGGTTTTAACTCTTCTGCTTTACCAACTTGAGATTCAAACTTGTAATTATTTGGGTTGTTGATGATGGCAGTGATTGTTGCCTTCCGTTGTGCCTCACTCAAAGGTAGGTCATTAGATATATCTAAGTTTAATTGAGCAGCATTCACTGCCTTTTGATGAGATGTCAAACCAGGGTATGCATAGTTCGAAGCGATCAACTCGGTAATTCCGAGAAAAACCTGTGTCCAACCAGCTTTTGCTGGTTCGTTAAAAATTGTATCCAAATCTCCGCGATTCTGTGCGAACGCGTTTCCTGATAAGCTTTGAACGATCAAAGCAGCCGTAGCCAAGTTGAATAGCTTCATGTTTCCTCCAGCATTTTGACATAATGAATCCAATACTAACTGAGGCAAAGCGCATACCAGAAATTTTAATCGCCAGCTTCAATTTAATGGCTCACTGCCCAGGCTGCTCAGCTCGGTGACTAGATTGGGCACTCCCGTGTAAAAAGTTTTTTGTCCCAAGTTGGAACGCCTATTCGCGAAATGCAGTTTGGGCGCCGACATTGTACTTGCTGAAAAAAAAAAGGGAAAGCTCTTCGCTTCCCCTTTTTTTATTTGTTAACTTAACTCATTTACGCTCGAGGACCCTTAGTCAATCCCGCCTTTCTGCCGAACTCAATTCGTGCACGAATTCCAACAACAGTTTCATCTGACCCGTTCTCATGACGCAAGTATCTTACCTCAGGAGAAAGAATCAACAAGGCACCTACTGGAAAATTATATGCAACAGCAACTTCTCGAGCGTGATTTTCAATGGTAGATGCTTCCACAACAATCGCCCCAGCACCCAGCTTCATCGCTGCTCCAATTGCACCTGCATATTTTGAATTAACGTACTCGGGACTCTTCTCCATCACTAAACCTTGAGCCCAAACCTTCCAACGTCCGTCGTTTGATGTAAACACAAACCCAACCGACCCACGAAGTTCTTTATCAGCAGTTCCATGTTCCTTAAGCATTCCTGAGATCTGCAATTCCAACTGTTGGGTCACTTTTTTAGACAATCTAACTGTCATACCCTTATCTTTGGAAATTTTGAAATCACCAGCTCCAGTTTCGTAAAGTGAGAAGGCAACTTCATCAACAATTTTAAAGAAGTTGACAGGAAGTGCTACCGTTAAACCCAACATTTCTTCCTCATTAGTGAGCTTATAAAGCAGACTGTCTTTAAACATGGGCAGCTCAGCCAAGCGCTGAGCAAATGCCATACGATGCTTTCCAACTGTGATGATCGCTCTCGGCAACTTGCTGACTTTGTCAGTTTCAATTTGAATATAAGCTTCCTCGATCATTTTTTCGAGCTCAGCATCAAGATTTTCATCTTTGATATATTTGTTCAAAACTCTTTCTAGCTCTGCTTTGATCACGAGCTTAACACCTTCTCGAGCCAAGATTTCAAAGCGTAGCTCTGCATCCTGTGCTCTCAAGGCTGCATCTATGTTTTTCATGTCATCTGAAGTCACATCGAAATTGACGCTACCTGAAATATCGAGCCAGTCCGGCAACTCGGTAGCATGAGCTGAAGATGACAACATCATGGTTGCTGCTAACACAGCAGACGTAATTTGCTTGTTCATAAAAATCCCCTTTTTTATGGTTTTGCACTCACTATGAGTGTTTTGACAGTCCCTCAATACAAAGTCTGAACCAAAATCCGGCCACAACAAATTCCTTAAATGAATTCAAAGCTTACATTGTTTTGACATGTTTTCTGATGGAAGTGCGGTAAGACAATTTAGGGCACGTAGAGATCGCTCCGATCAAGTTATCCACAGATTGCAATGAATGATTTCGAGCACTTGTCATTTATACACACACTCAGCGACAGATTTTGTCGTGCATTTTTTGGATTTTTTTCCACGTTGAAATAATGAATCGATTTCTCAGTTGATGGGGATATAGTCTGCAGCAGTGAGAGGAGTTCCCATGAATACCAAATTTTCGCCACTATTCTTACTCGTCATTTTTTGTTCCCTTCTAAGTGAGGTCACTTTCGCTCAAGGTCTCGGCAATTCTATCGGAGCTATTTTTGGCCGTGAGGAAGCAGCGGGTCCCTGTCCCTCTAAGCGATATGACATTCGCATGACAGATCCAGCCGCATTGAATATGGCTGGAGATCAATTAATGTTACAACGCAAGTACTGCGAAGCCATCGCATTCTATAGCCAAGCTATGATCGAAACAACGACTCCCGGCCCTCGCACTTATGCTTGGTTCAGAATTGTTGAATCTGCATTTTTTCAAAGGGATTACAAACTACTTTTTCATGAAGCCCAGGAATACCTCAAAGAGAAGCCCCGTTCAGAATATAGTGAGCGAGTACACTACTTAGCAGTGAAAGCCGTCCACGAAAACATTCAGCTGACAAAGGGGCTGGACAGTGAGTGGATTCAAAAAGCCCTTGGTTTTTTTGACTCTGAGGCCAATGAGACCGACGGACTACGGAAGCCCAACTTTTCCTTTCGAGAATTTTTAGAACTGTACCCAGATTCAAGGTACAGACATGACATTGAAGAGATGTCAAAAAGCGTTCGAATATTGATGACCGAAAAGGTTTTAAAGGAGGCCCGCTTTATGGCCATGAGGTATGATTACCTCCCCGCCATCAATCAATTGAAAATGATTGTCAGCCAAGGACCCGTGTCAGACCAATTCGCAGAGGCACTTTTTGAATTGATTCGTATGACTGAGCTCTTTAGTTTTGCTGTCATTCGAGAAGATAGGATCTCAAACCGGAAGCTTGCTAAATGGATGCTGATTGAGGAAGTGAGGGTAACACCTGAAATGCGCCAACAGTTATCTGAGAAACTCAACTCACAGGCAGCTAAAATGAAAGCAGAAATGAAAAAAAACCTCCCAAATAACGAATGGACAAAGCAACTTAACCGTTGATCGCTAGTTTCAAATCTTTGAAAGCTGATGATTATGGCTACGAATCAAAGGACTGGGGAATTTATTCGAGCCAGTCCGTCGTTTGTGAGTTTCAGTAAGAGTATAAGTCAGTCAAACACTGCAGGCATTCTTCAAAAGACCCTCGAAATTGAACTCGGGGGTTTCTTTTTTGAAAAGACTTTAAATAAAGTGGGTCGTAATAATCGCGGATGAGGATCGTTATCCACTCCAGATGGCTTTCCTGAGATTTCTTTTGTCGCCCCTCTTGCAACAAAGAAAGAACTTTCCGATATCTCTCATCCCCTAGTTTTTTTTGCAAGACGCCGAGAGCTCTTTGATAGTTTTCATAATAGAAGTTTTGATCTTCTTCTGAGAGCTCTTCAATCGCAGCAATATAGTCTTGATAGACCTGTTTTACTCGAAACTCTAAATCTTCATCAATCACCACTAGAGCAGAACTTCGAAGTGTTCTAAAAAAGGACTCTGGCTGTACAATTTGACCAATCATCCGACTTTCATCTTCAACAATGAGAGAGGGTTTTTCTGTTTGCGGCTGGTGATTCATCAGCTTTTGCGCCAAACGATTTTCATAATCTGCTTGTGATGGCTGCGCTTCTTTCCAATGTCCAAAAGCCGAGCCTCGGTGACGTGCCAGCTTTTCTAAATGAACTGCCGGCACTGGATGTTTGAGCTTTTCAATCAACTTTGTCTTTCCTGAGCCTGTGGGACCAGAGACGATCAGCATACTGAGCTCCTGAGACTTTTCCTC
>JAJTIC010000104.1 GCA_021300175.1 Pseudomonadota bacterium | reverse complement strand
TAATCCGGAGGAGATAGATTTAATTAATGCAGCCCAAGCTTTTTCTGAAGATTTAGGTTTTGACTCTCCCCCTCAGGCTCCACAATCCCTCGATGAAGCTATCAGGGATGTGGAAAAGCAAATTCATGATTTGACCAGTGCCATTCAGGAAAATGAGGTGCAGGTAGATGCTTTGGAGAGCAGCCCTCCTCAAGAATCGATCGTGGATTCTAAGTCACTGACTTCAATGCCAGCTACGAGTCCTCCACCTACGGCGACTGCGCCCGGTTCAGTGAGTACTGCGGATGAAAGTATCCGAGTGTCAATTTCCAAGTTAGAGCGGCTCCTTAATTATGTTGGTGAGATGGTCATTCTTCAAGCCGTTATGCGCGAGCAAGTTGTTGATACTTCGTCAAATCTGCTGCGAAGAACAGTTCATCAACTCGGAAAAGTTGGTAAGGAGATTCAAGATATATCGATGTCCTTGAGGATGGTGCCTATAAAGCCGACTTTTCAAAAAATGCAGAGAATTGTCCGAGACACGGCTCAAGCCTTGGGTAAAGAAATTCAATTTCACTTGAGTGGTGAGGACACGGAGCTTGATAAAACTGTCCTCGAAAAGATTAATGATCCTTTGGTGCATTTGATCAGGAACTCAGTGGATCATGGTATCGAAAGTGCCGAGGAGCGCGAGAAAGCAGGAAAAACAAGAACTGGGCATGTTTACTTAAATGCTTACCAACATTCAGGGCGACTTATTATTGAGGTTAAGGATGATGGTGGTGGAATCAATCCAGAAAAAATACGTCAAAAGGCCCTTGAAAAAGGAATCATCAGATCTTCAGCGCAGATGTCCGACAAAGAATGTGTTCAGCTCATCTTTGCTCCCTCATTTTCCACTAAAGAAAAGGTCACGGATGTCTCGGGTCGCGGTGTCGGAATGGATGTCGTGAAAACAAATATCGAGCAGCTTCAGGGTGAAATTTCAATTGACTCCAAAGTTGGTGTTGGAAGTACTTTCCGGATTTCGCTCCCTCTAACTTTGGCAATCATTGATGGGATGGTTGTGAAATGTGGTGACGAGAAATTTGTAATTCCTCTGAGTCAAGTTCATGAGTCCCTCAAGCCAAGTGGGGAAGATCTCAAACAAACCACGGGCCTTGGTGAAATTCTTTTGTTGCGTGGAGAGAATCTACCTCTCTATAAGCTCGGGACTTTGCTTTCTAGAAAAGTGATATCTGCTTCAGAAGACATGATAGCGATTGTCGTTCGCAGTGGAGGGGATCCTTTTGCGATTCTAGTAGATGATATCATTGGTCAGTTCCAGGTGGTGATCAAACAGTTAGGTCCAGAGTTGTCCCATTTAAAGGGTGTCAGCGGATCAACCATACTTGGTGATGGGAAACCTGCGTTAATCGTTGAAACCAATGACTTGGTTAAAAAATCCAGAGTTACCGAATTAAGGAGGTCTGCGTGAGTTCGCTCATAACAAATGAAAGATATCTTGCTTTTTCCCTAGGGGCGGAAGAGTACGCGATTCCTCTTCTGTCCGTCAGGGAAGTCATTGCTGTGCCTGACATTACTCCTGTTCCTCAATCCCCTGTGCACTTCTTGGGGATTATGAACCTGAGAGGTCAAGTGATTTCGGTCATCGATCTAAGAACAAAGTTTGGAATTAAGCCGAATAAAACTGATGAAACGAGTGTGATCATACTCGATATGGGCGATCATTCACTCGGAGCTATTGTAGATTCCGTCAATTCTGTATTAAGCCCTACAGCCGAAGAGCTGTCGGAACCACCGGACCTTGAGGGCAACAAAAATGCCTCAGCAATCACAAAAGTTTTTAGGCGCGAGAAAAGTTTAGTTTTAATTTTAGATATTTTAAAAACCCTTTCCAAAGAAGATAAAGCTGCAGTTTTGCGATCGCATGCAAAAGCGGCTTAAGGAGTATGAGTATGAATTGGTGGAAGAATTGGTCACTTAAGTTTAAGTTGATTACCATGTCCGTGGGCACGGTGATCGCCATTGCTGGAGTTTCGGCATTTTTTTCTCAGCGAATTGCTGACTCGGGTAAAGAAATGTACGCGACTGCTTATGAGTCACTTGCAGAGGAAGTGAGTAAAGCCATTCAGGCTCAGTTCTTTGAACGCTATGGTGATGTACAGGCTTTTGCTGGGAATGCTTCCATTGTGGCCTTAGATCCCAAAGGAGCACAAAGTGCTCTGGACTTTTATACGGCTCTCTATGGAATTTACGATTTGCTGGTGGTAGTTGATCACAATGGGCGATTTGTTGCATCAAATACCAAAGAACCATCGGGAAAATTGGTTAACCAGGATGCTCTGAAAAATCATGATTTCACGAAAGACGTCTGGTTTCAAAATGTGATGAAAGAGAATTATACCAGTGAGCTGGCAGATGGATTTAATGGAACTTATGTTGAACCCTATATTCAAGATAGCCTGCAAAAAGTGGCATTCAGTGAAGACCGCTTCGGAACGGGATTCTCGGCTCCTATTAAGGATGCTTCGGGCAAAATTGTTGGGGTCATTTCGAACAGGACGAATCCCAAGTGGGTTGAATCAGTTTTTACAGGCATGTATGATTCTCTTCGCTCTAAAGGTGTCAAGTCGGCGAGCTTTGTTCTTTTAGATCCCAAAGGCTATTTGTTGATTGAGCACAATCCCGCAGCTCAGGGTTTTAAAAATGAGATCAAGCGAGATACTTCTGCAATTTTTAAGTTCCATTTAGCAGAAACGGGATCTCAGATTGGGCGAGATTTAGTGGAAGGGAAAACAAATCATGGGTTCTTTAGCGATGGCCAGTCTGGCAGTACGATTGTTGCTGGGTACACGCCTGTGAAGGGTCCTAAAATAGTTGACTCTATTGGGTGGGGCGTTGCCGTCAAAGCGGACTCCGGCGAAGTATTTGCAGCGATGAATCGGGACATGCAGGCCATATGGCTTGGGTTTGGGGTTTTAGCTCTTGTGGCAATTTTCACCTCGTTCTGGTTTGCCACTTCTGCCAGCAAATCAATAATGGGCCGCGTGGCCGAACTCTTGAAGGCGAGCAACGAAGTCACTGATGCGTCTTCTAAAATTGCAGCTCAGTCAACTGAGCTTTCTGAGTCAGCGACGGAACAAGCCGCTGCCATTCAGGAGACGATGTCGGCTGTTGATGAAATC
>JAJTIC010000019.1 GCA_021300175.1 Pseudomonadota bacterium | reverse complement strand
TTTGGACAAAGTTCCACCATCGAGTGAGTACAACCGTAGAACCGTAGAACCGTAGAACCGTAGAACCGTAGAACCGTAGAACCATATCTTTTCAACTTCAGAGTTTTCAAAGGTTTAAGAAAAAATTGGTCGGGGAGACAGGATTCGAACCTGCGACCCTCTGGTCCCAAACCAGATGCGCTACCAGACTGCGCTACTCCCCGACAAAGAGGGGGCAGCTTAATCAAAAATTGGGGAGTCTGTCAATTGGCCTCAAGGACTTTCTTGATCTTGATTATAAAGTCCCTCAGCATGAGGGAATGGATCTTCATCGAATTCCACAACCACTGCTAGTTGCTTTAGCCTTGGGGCTAGGGGTCCTACTGATTTTCTTTCTGCAGAAGCCACATTCTGTTTGTGATTCACAATACGAAGTTTTTAAGGAAACCCAAAAAGGAAGTCTGTATCCGCAAAGAGTAAAGAACTCCGTTAAACCACCGCTTTACCCACGCCTAGTGGAAGCTTGTAAAGTTGGAAACTCACCAGGAGCTTGCTTTGAGCTTTTTCGATTTTATCGGAAGCTCACGCGGGATCTGCTCGCAGCTCCCAATGAATGTCTTGTCGAGTTTGGAGATAAGCCTGAGATCAAGAAGCCGATCAGTGAGGGCATTCAGCTTATGGTAATGCTTGCTTGGGGGGATCAAACACCAACGCCCCTGAATAAGCACGGATGGCTTGAGGCGTCAGATTTGGCAACTTTTTGCAGTCTAAGGGCTAATTATCTCAAAATGTTTGGTGAAGAAGCTTTTCGAAACTCGATGCGAGCGACTTTCGGCTTGCTGCCAGCTGAGTACAAAGTGTTTCAGGCAGGGGCTTGTGTGAATTGTGACAATCAGAAGAAAGCTTCCGAAGCTTTGGGCTTTGAAGAGGCTTGGAAGCTTTCGTTGTTCTCGGTCAAATGTGATCAATATCGTTAGTCAAAATTCAATTGTAATGAAATCCAATGTCCCGAGTCTTGATCTGCTTTTCCCAGCATCCAGATTTCGGGATCTTCTTTTGAGATAACTTTATATTCGCTCTCTGCAGTGGGGCTGAGTTGCCAGTCTGCGGGATTGAGGCCGAATTCATTTAGTTTTTGTACGAGTATTTCCATTTGTGAGTTCTCCTGTGGAGGTAGCTGTCTTTCAAGGAGGGGTCCATAT
This sequence comes from Pseudomonadota bacterium, assembly GCA_021300175.1. Taxonomy (GTDB): domain Bacteria; phylum Bdellovibrionota; class Bdellovibrionia; order Bdellovibrionales; family Bdellovibrionaceae; genus JAJTIC01. The sequence goes on along the minus strand of JAJTIC010000019.1, from coordinate 7,682 downwards.
TGGCCATCATTCGCTCGCAGCTAAAAAGGAGCTGGGGAAAATCCTGTCGCAAAGTGTGGACGGACGTCCCGGAATTTGGAAAACTAGGGTCATGATAAAAACAAAGAGAAATCGATTTCGGAATTATATCTCAGTAGAAGTGGCCGTGATTATTGGAGTGCTCGCAAGCTTTAAGCTGATAGAAAATATCCAACTGGCGGCTTTAGTTGCGGGGAGCCTTTTTATTTTAAGCACCTTAGGAATTCTAGCTTGGGAAGTGAGATTCAATGGATATCAGCGAAGAGTGACTTTTTGGGGGCTGGTCGCTTTCCTCTTCTTGAGCGCTTTGCCAATCATGGGACTGCGGCTCTATTTTTGGGGAGTACCTTGGGCGGAAGTGAGTTTTTTCGGGCTGACGGGGCCTTTCCTTCATCAAGCTTCAAACCATTTGTTCTTGGTACTCATGGTTTGCTTTTTTATTGACTCTTTTCTGGAGAACAAGCGTCAGTTGGATGCTCAGCTTTTGAAGCAAGAGCAGGAGTAGTCCCAAATGCAAAAGGCCACTGTTACCAGTAGCCTTTTGAGTGGTTTTTAAAGCCTTGATTCGAGTTTAAACTACGCTTCGAAAGGAGCGGGAGAAATGGCTTCTGGACGGTGGAAATTGTCAAAAGCGTCCATTCCGTTGGGCAACAAAGCAAGACTGCGAGCTTTTTTAACAGCCGCAGCAACGAGCTTTTGCTGGGCGATACTCAATTTAGAGATTCGAGCAGGAGTTATTTTTCCGCCATCGCTCACAAATCGATAGAGAGCCACGGGATCCTTATAGTCGAAAACTTGGTCCCCGTTGAATTCCTGGCGGTATTTGCTTTTTGAACTTTTTTTCATTTCTAACCTCTTTAAAAACCTTAAAACTAGCTAAGGGACAAGGGTATACCGTAATTTTAGGTTGCCAACAAGCCCCTTTTTTCGATATACGAACGAGTCTTTGAACGTTATATAGCCATTTTGGGTCTTTAAGAAGGAGCTTGGGCAATGAGTCGCTGTGAACTGACCGGAAAAGCACCAGTTGTAAAAAATTTGGTGAGTCATTCAAACATCAAAACAAAAACGAAGGCGCAGCCAAATATTCAGAGCAAACGTTTGTTCAGCAAAGCTTTGAACTCGTTTGTTCGTCTCCAAGTTGCAACTTCTGCAATCCGGGATATGGAACACATGGGTGGATTTGACGTGTTTGTTTTAAACCAGAAGCCCGAGAAGCTTTCAAAGCGAGCTCTCGAAGTGCAAGCTCGTATCCGCCGCAAAATGGCTACGAAAAAGAAGAAGTAATTAGGAGAACGCTGTGGCAACAAAGTTGAAAGTTAAAAAAGGTGATACGGTTCAGGTGATCGCTGGTGCCGACAAGGGCAAAAAAGGTTCTGTGATCGCGATTGATAAGTCTAAATTGAGAGTGAAAGTGGAAGGCGTTCGTGTTCAAACTCACTTTGATAAAAAAGATGGTTTGAAAAAACTTGAAGGCTACTTGGATTACTCAAATGTTCAGTTGGTTGAATCAAAGGCCAAGGACAAGAAGACTTCTAAAAAGAAAGCTAGCAAGACAGTTTAAGTCGATTTTTCAAAAAGACCCGACCAAGGTCCTGATGGAGAAGCTAAAAAACCCCGCAAAAACGGGGTTTTGTTTTTTCCGAGCCTTAATATTTCCTCAATTTGAGCCGATGCCTCGATGGACGCTCTGCTGCAAATCGGATCATCTTTACATTGGGCAGTGCTGTCAGATAAGGAAGTTCCGGTGAAAACTCTGATTTTTTGGCTCGTGATGGGCTTCAGCTTGTGTGGGTTTGCTCAGGAATCAGTCGGTGAAGCGATGAAGGATCCTGATTATGTCATGTGCAAGCTCGGTGGAGCAGTGCGAACCATTCGTGTGGATGTTGCTAAAAATGGAGCGTGTAAGGCCACTTACACCAAAGAAGGCATCGATCAAGTCGTGGCAAAGTCAGGAACTGATGATGTTTGCCGAACAGTGATGAAAAATATCAAAGAGAATCTTTCAAAGGCGAACTGGAAGTGTCGAGATATTTCATCGGCTCGAGTTTCGTCAGCTCTGACTGAGTAAATGTCGTCCCCCCAGAAATTGAAAGTCAGTGTTATTCAAATGACTTCGGTGGATCAAGCCGCTGTCAATCTCAGTCACATCAAAGAGCAAATAGAAATGGCGTCCCGAGAGTTTCTGCCGGATCTGATTTGTTTTCCTGAGAATGCGCTGTACATGCGTATCGTCGAAGGACAGAAGATACCTGGATTTACTTTACAGGATTCTTGTTTCTCTGAGCTCGCTGAGTTGGCACGCAAGTTCGGAACGACTTTTCATTTGGGCTCTGTTCCGGTCAGGAAAAATGAAAAGCTCACAAATGCCAGTGTGCTGATTGAAGCCAATGGGAAGATCTCGGTCAGCTATGAGAAAATGCATCTTTTTGATATAGAGCTCGAAGGACAAAAGCCGATTCGAGAATCTGATGTTTTTTCAGCGGGCGAAGGCCCTCGCGTTTTCAAGCTGAAGGACTGGAGTGTCGGCCAGACAATCTGTTACGATCTCCGCTTTTCAGATTTGTATCTTCATTATGCAAAAACGGCAGTAGATGTGATTTTAGTGCCCTCGGCTTTTTTAGTACCCACCGGGAAAGCTCATTGGCACAGCCTTCTGCGTGCTCGGGCTATTGAGAGCCAATGTTACGTGATTGCAGCTGCTCAGGCTGGGGTTCATGTTTCCGGGCAGGCTCAGAGGTCCACATTCGGCCACTCTGTAGTCGTTTCTCCTTGGGGAGAAATCCTCAGTGAAGGGAATGGGGTTGGGCCCGAAGCTCTTCATGTTGAACTACATCGTGAGGTCATCGACAAGGTACGTCGACAAATCCCCATGGCTCATCACCGCCGCAAATACTAATGACAACTAAATGAGAAAATCGCAGAATAGGGCGATGAATTTCCAACAAATCACTCTATTCATTGCGTTCTTGTTATTTTCAATGACGATGAGGGCTCAGTCTACGCCTGAGAACGTAGGTCATGTTTTGCTGACGCCAGAAGAACTGGTTGTTCAGAATATCGCTCGGAAGAAACTCTACCCGGGCGGAGTGGACGAAGAGCCTTTGAAGGTCCATACAAGTCTGCAGTTGGCGACGAAGAAGACGGAAGAAGAATCGCCAGCTCCTGATGATTCCAGAGATTAAACTAAAGGAGAGAGAGTCATGACTAATGAAGTGATGGATGTCGACGTTCTGATCGTTGGTGGAGGCGCTGCAGGCCTTTCAGCAGCTTTGCATCTTTCTCAAGAGATTGAAAAACATAATTCAGAGATTGCTTCTGGCAAGAGGACAGGATCGCCAATCCCAGAGCAAATGATTGTTGTGATTGAGAAAGCTGCCGAAATTGGAGCTCACAGTTTCTCTGGTGCCGTACTCAAGCCAACAGCTTTGGCTGAGCTTGTCCCCAATTTTAAAGACGAAGGCTGTCCTCTCGAGAGTGAAGTCACCTATGATGCTGTTCATTACTTGGGAACTGACTTTAGCTTTAAGCTGCCGATCACTCCTCCGCCCTTTGTGAACCATGGCAATTATATCATTTCTCTTTCGAAGTTTAATCGCTGGCTCGCAGAGAAGTGTGAAGCTCGAGGGATTAATATTTTCCCAGGCTTTGCGGCTGTGGAGGCTTTGTACGAAGGAGAGAAAATAGTTGGAGTCCGCACGGGTGATAAAGGCCGAGACAAAGAAGGAAAGCCAAAGGTCAATTTTGAGCCGGGCTTAATCTTGAAGTCCAGATGTGTGATCTTTGCCGAAGGGACCCGTGGGTCATTGTTCAAGCAAGTTTCAAAAAAATTGAAACTTAGAGATGGGAAGAATGCTGAAGTTTTCGAAGAGGGCGTTAAAGAAATTATTCAAATGCCCACTGGCACGGTGACACCAGGACAAGTGATACACACTTTAGGCTATCCACTCCACAAATCCATTGGTGGAACTTTCATTTACACATTACCTGGTGATAAAATCATTCTGGGGCTTGTCGCGTACCTCGACAGTCGAGATCCATTGTTGGATCCCCACCGAGAACTTCAGAAGCTAAAGACCCATCCGTTCATTCAAAAAATGATCAAAGGTGGTAAAGTGATCGGCTATGGGGGAAAGACTCTTCCTGCCGGTGGTTGGTACTCAATGCCGAAACTTTCAGGAGATGGCTGGATGGTGGCAGGAGATTCTGCCAGTATGGTGGACGTGCAAAAGTTGAAAGGCATTCACTTAGCCATGAAATCAGGTATGTTGGCGGCTGAGACGGCTTTTCAGGGATTGATTCAAGGCGATTTCTCAGCGGCAACGACGGCAGGTTATGAGAAAAAAGTTCATGATAGTTTTATCAAGAGTGAGCTTTATCGAGTGCGAAACTTTCACCAAACTCTCTCCAAAGGGATCTTTGTATCCTTGCCGTTAATCGCCCTCCAAGAAGCCACAGGGGGGCGAGGTCTTTTCGACGATATGCCAACCCATGAAGACGCAAAAACCACAGAGAAGTTTGTGGATGTGTGGGGGCCAGAGCCACTAGATATGGAAGACAATCAGTTACCCAAGCCAGATGGGGAGCTTTTCTTCGATAAACTGAGCTCTGTCTATTTGACGGGGACCATGCATGACGAAGACTCTCCCAATCACTTGCTGTTGCAAGACGGTGATGTCTGCCGAGCTGTTTGTGAACCCAAATACAAATCGCCCTGCACTCATTTTTGCCCGGCCAGCGTCTATGAGATGGTTCCTGCGAAGAATGGGCAAGCCAGTCAGTACGATTTACAAATTAATTACACAAATTGTATTCATTGTAAGACTTGTGATATCAAGTGCCCATTCGAAAACATTGAGTGGACAGTGCCCGAAGGGGGCGGTGGCCCTCGCTACCGAGAGACGTAGTAATAGGGATCTCTTGGTAAGAAACAGGAGATCCTATGCCAGAATTTTTTGCCGCCACATCTAAAGGTTTATCTGAAGTTCTTGAAAAAGAGCTCCAAGAGTTGGGTGTTAAGACGACAGGTAAAGTTATCGCCGGAGTTTTCTTTGAAGGCTCTTGGGAGGATGTTTACCAGGTCAATCTTCAATCCAGAATTGCTTCAAGGATCATCAAGCCTGTTTTAGATTTTCCAGCCTATCAAGGTGATGAGTTGTATCATAATATCTTAAAGCATGATTTCACCAAGTACATTGACGTGAAGCAAACGATCAAAGTTGAAGCCAGCGTCAAAGAATCTAAAATTCGCGATCAAAGATTTATTGCCATGAAAGTGAAAGATGCCATTGTCGATCAGTTTCGGGACAAGTTCGGTGAGCGGCCGAATGTGGAAGCCGAAGATCCTGATCTCAGAATCTATGTGAGAGCTAAGAATAATGAGTTCTCTGTCGCCATAGACACCACAGGGGATTCACTGTTTATGCGAGGCTATCGTCTTGAGGCGGGAGAAGCTCCCATGAAAGAAAATTTAGCAGCTGGACTTCTGTGGATGTCAGAGTGGGATCGCCAGAGCACCATCATCGATCCTATGTGCGGATCAGGGACCATTTTGATTGAGGCAGCCCTCATGGCCATGAAGCTCGCTCCGGGATCTTTGCGAAAGAAATTTGGATTTATGAAGCTCAAGAACTATGACAAAGCCGCTTGGGAAAGAGTGGTTGAGGAGAGCATGGACCAGGAAATCGAAGACTTGCCTTTTAGGTTCTATGGCTACGACATTGATAAGAAGGTCTTGAGGATTGCTAAAGAAAATGCTCGTCGGGCGGGTGTGGATCACCTGATCGAGTTTCGTCCCGGATCCGTAGCAACTTTAACGAAGCCGGCGGAAGTTGAAAAAGGTTTGATCATCACTAATCCGCCATACTCAGTGCGGTTGGGCGATGAAGACAATGTGAAAGATGTGTACCGAGATTTCAGTCATTCATTGAAAGTTCATTTCAAAGGCTGGGATGCATGGATTCTTTCTGGTAATAAAGATCTCATTGGTGACCTCAAATTGAAATCGACAAGAAAACACTTTGTCTTCAACGGTCCATTGGAGTGTCGATTTCTAAAGTACTCAATGCGGTAGGTCTCGTGGACTGCTTAAAAAGGCTTGTAAACGGCAAGGTAAGTTCCTGCAAAGCCCAGAAGAATGAAGCTGCTGATCACCAAGAGCATGTGCGAGGCTTTGCGTTTTGCAACGGAAATTGAGAGTCCTAAAAGTCCCCAGATGACGAGTTTCGCATAAATCCAATTGGGGAGACCTTGAACAAGCCCCAAGCGAGCGGCCATTCCGAATCCCCCTGTAAGAATCAGCAGCAATCCAAGGCCGTGAGTGAGAAAGCCAAAAAACTTTATTTTGCCTTTGACGTTGGAAGTGAGTGCGAAGCTAAACAAAACTCCACCCAAGCCCAAAAAGAGCAACATGATTCCAAGGATGTGCATAACTTTGTAAAATTCGTAGGGAAGCATTAGTCCTCCAAGTTGAGTTTTTTTCTGATTTCAGCGACTTGTTTCCTTAGGGTTGTTAAGTGCGGCAGACTTGCGATCGTTCTCAAGCCATCTTTGAGAGATTCAACGGGATAACCCGTATAAACTCCTGGCTCAGTGATGTCTTTAGTCACAGTGGATCTGCCCCCGAGCTGAACCTTGGACGTCACATGCACATGATCAGCGATGGCGACATTCCCACCTGTGACACAGTTGTCACCAATGGTTGAAGATCCCGCAATAAAGAATCCGGCCGTGATGAGGCAGTTTTTGCCGATCTTGCAGTTGTGAGCCACGTGAACTAAATTATCGAGCTTTGTGCCAGAGCCAATTCTCGTTTCGTGCAAAGTCGCGCGATCAATGGCACAAGATGCGCCAATCTCTACGCGGTCTTCAATCACCACTTTTCCAATTTGAGGAATTTTATGGTGCTGGTCTTGCGGATCAGAAACATATCCATAGCCATCAGAGCCAATCGTCGTGTGAGAATGAATTTCTACCTGATGACCGATTTCACAAAAAGCTCCGATCACGACGTGAGGATGAAGAAAAGTTTTTGATCCCACCAGAGCCTGATTCTCCACAACTACATGAGCACTGAGGACCGCGTGTTCTCCGATGGAGGCCCCTTCGCCAACAACACAGTAAGGACCTATTTTGGCTGTCGAAGCAACTTGAGCTGTGGATGCAATCACAGCAGTTGGATGAATGCCGGCAGCAACTCGGCTCATTTTCAAATCAAAAAACGGGAGCAAAGTGGCCATGGCCGCACTGACAGACTCTGTCTGGAAGAAGCAAGTCTTCTTGGTCTCTGGGGGAAGTTTCAGTTTGCTACTCGCAATGAGGATCGGTGCTTGCAAAGAAATGAGGCGATCAAGGTCAGACTGAGTGGAGACAAACGCAAGAGATCCACTTTCCCAAACTTCCGGAGGCAAAGGCTTTTTTGCTGATAGAGTGAGAGGGCCAGAAACATAACGAATATAGGGGCTTTTGAGGTCGTGAATTCTTTGAGCTGAGATCATCATGCTGCCGCTCCGCGAAAATATTCATAAGTTTATGCTGTCAACTTATGCGATTTCATATAAGAAATTCAATGAAATAACAGCATTGGAGAAGTTCAAGCTTATGGCAAAGAAACCAGCTAAGGAAGCGAAAAAGCAGCCGAAGAAAGAGGCGAAAGCCGAAGCCAA
>JAJTIC010000004.1 GCA_021300175.1 Pseudomonadota bacterium | reverse complement strand
TTTGAGTTTTCTGGAGGCAAAGCCCTTACCCAAAATTCACAGCTGAAACAAAAAACTATTAATATTGCCAAAGGCTGGTGGAACCGAAGTCTGAACCTCATCTATATTGAAGATACTCAAGGGCAAGAGCACCACTTTGAACTTTAGAATACACTCGGCTTTAAAAAGTCATCAAAATGGGCTGAGCGGTGGAAATTCTGGGATCGATGATGCAGAATGGGTGCGCTTGGCTCTGCATGGTGAAGCCGAGGGGAAGCCAATTCCCGAGGGGGGTCCTGTGGGTGGGTCCACTTCCGCTCCTTGGCTAAAGAGCGAAGCATAATCCCTGTAATTGGCGGGTTCAATATCACCAGACGTTGTCACTTCAAAGATAGTTACCGGTGCGGTACAAAAAGGCGCCTGTTGCATCACCAATGAGCTCAAGAGCCCACCATAGCCAGTTGTGCCCACCACTTTCACTTGCTTTTGAAATTCAGTTTGAACTTGATTCCATTTTTCTAGGTTCAGTGTTCCCAACAAATTAAACACTCCCCCTGTTGAGGCATCTATCACATTGAAGTTTTCAAAGTCTGCCGCCTGTGCCAAAACTTGGATGTCTCCAGAGCCTTCAAACTTCATTCCCCACGGCACCGTAGAATTAATTAGGTTCTTAAGTCTCATCCTTTGATCAGAATCATTATTCATTTGGATGATATTGGCGTTCGAAGGAAAAGAGAAAACCAGTTGGGATCCAACATCTGGTCCAAGTTCAAGGCTACCCTTCACCCAAAAACCAGCAAGAGCATGAGAGCTTGAAACAGTGAAAGGCACAGCTGAGGAGTTCCCTATTCTGAGGTTGAAAACTTTCAAGCTTCCATTCATGTCGTGAACAAAACCCGAATTTCCTTGAGGCAAAATACTGACAATCTTCTGATCAGAAAGAAAGTCCAACTGGGGTGTGCTGGGGGCTTTTAAACTTTGAGTGAGTGTTACGTCAGTTCTGAGTCTGAGAGTTCCAGATCCTTGAATTTCGAGGTTGGGAATCGCCGGCGATAGGGGACTTGTGGATGAAACTTTGTCGATGTTCCTTGTGCTAGTGCCAACATATGTTAGAGGGAGAGTTGACCTTTGGCAGCCATCTGACGCCACCAAAAGGTCTCTCGAGAATTGAATTCGGTGAGTCCCCTGGATAGCGCAGGATCCCAAAACATTCAACTGGAGGTCTTCGACATTGAAATTTCGGTTGATCACTGAAAATCTCTTCATGAAATTTCCTGAAGTTCTTTCGATACCCGGGATATCAAGTTCAGGTCCGACAAGAACGACTGTTTTGTAGCTAACATTAGACTTTGTATTCGGGGAGACCTCCACAGTTTCAGAATCTCGTGGTGACATCAACCAAAGCCGATGGAGAGTGACTATAGGGTTGTTACTGTCTTGATCGTGGGTAAATTCCCTCAGAATCAGGATGCGATCATCTGAATTACTCTGAGTCAGAGGTGCATTGGCCGCGATCTGCAATCTTGTGAATGTCGCGAATCCACCAGATGTTTGAGCCCGAATATTTTTGGGAGTTGTTCCCCGATAGACAATTTTGCCATTGCTCGAGAATGAAGTCCCCACTTGATCTGCAACAATATCACCGTAAGCATTGATATTTCCTGAGAGAGAAATATTGGAATGACCTTCAATGCTCAGCTCACCGTTAATTCTCACGAGCAGATGAGAAACTGCATTATTGTACCAAGGATTCCAAACATAGCTTCCCTGGGAACCTAATCTCAGCCGCACCTTTCCAAAATCAATTGAGGCCACTCCCGAATCTTTACTCACTCCCCCTACCGAATAAGCACTGGTCGACTCAAACGAAATAGTTCCTGAACGAGGGATAAAAGTTGAATTGTCGTCTTTCAGTGACAAATGACTTAACCGCACTAGCCCCGTGATAGCCCCCAAGAATTGAGCTGTAGCTCCAGCGGCACCTTCGACCCGCACTGTGCCGAATGAAACTTCAGCAGCTTGTACATCAACGATACCGCTACCCAGAATCACCACATTCGAAGTTTGCAGGGACTGGGCTATGGTCAGAGTCGCAGACTTAACGACGATATTGATGTTCCCTGTGTGAGACACGGGAATATTAACAGTCGCATTTTTGTTTGCAGGAGTATCAATCAGTTGACCATTGAAGAAAATGCTTCCCCCATCCCAACCCATGGGTGCGAAGGCAGGAGAGTTACATCCTGTTAAATCTGTCTTCACAGTTCCGCACCAGTTGGCAGGATTATCATAGTTGGAATTGCCTCCCCCACCGACCCAGGTTGAGTTTTCTATCATCCCGATAAAGTCCAAATTGACAGACTTTTCATACCCTCTACTGTCCACTATCTTCACCAACAACTGAGATCTCTCGGGGATCATCACAGGTCCATCAGAGACCAGAAATGATCGAATTTGAAGGGAATTCCCAAGAAGAGTTCCAACCTGCACAGAGACAATGGGACTGATGATCTCTGGGATGAAAGCAGTTTTGAAACTGACAAGATCGGAGTCTGGATCTGTGGCCTGAAGACTGGCGCCCCCGCCCTGGATGGCTATGCTGCGGAAAACGTTATCAGCTTTCATAAAAAACTGAGTTCGTCCAACACTCGGAGGGCGGTTCACATAAAATGAGAAATCATTATTGGAAGCAAGTACAGATGTGTTTGTACTCACTCGAACTCGATAAGTTCCGCCCTTTGAAAATACACAATTCCCCAATGTGGCCGTGGTAACGGCAACCCCCACAAGCATCTCACAAACACCTTCACTGTTTAAATCAACCACCTCAATGTTGTAGCTGCTCGCCCCCGCCGAAACCGTCCAAGTGATTGTGATGGTGTCATCACTAGTTGACGGAATTTCATCTTCATTGAAGTAATTCAGAACATCGTCGTAGATCACATCAAGCCCACCCCGACCGACGCCAGTAATAGAAAACGCATCGGCCGTGAAAGGAAGCACTTCCACAATGCGACTTGCCGGCTGCGGCATAAGACCCACCGCTCGGGAGACACCAGAAACATTTTCAGCTTTGATTGCAAAGGCTTTATTGGTCGAGATAACACTACTATTCACGACAAATGAACCCGTCAAAGTTCCCGCCCCAATGGAAATGTCACTTGTCGAGCTAAAACAGGTGGCGCCGCAGGAAAGCTCACTATCTAGTATTGGAGTCAATGCTCCCAAATCAGAATTCAGATATCGGTAATTGATGACAATATCAGTATCAATTTTTCCACTGAGCTCAAATTTCATGTTGATCGGCCCGCCGGACAAAATAGCTGTGGGCGCAACTAACGACAGGGTCGGCGGAAGTTCGTTTTCAGAAATCTGAGCCACCAACTGCAAGGGACCACTCGAACTCTGAAATCCATAATTGCTGGGATCTACCGAAGTCGCCACGATAAAGTACTTCGTGTCAGCTTCCCAGACATCATCATCAACTAGATTTGCGTAGATATAAAAACTCTGCCGAGAAAGGCCCAAAGTGCTAGCGTTAACATCATAAAAGTTTACAGTGGCCGTAAAGTCTCCGGGCGTAGTGGCTTGGGGCGCGGGCCCTCCAACAGATGCTAGGAAGCTGGGTGTAGCTATTTTTTCTGTGGGTCGATCCAGCGAAGCCTGAATCAAAAGGTACAAGTCGTTTTCTTTGTACTGGGCGACCTGAGTCAAAGTCATTGTAGGATCTATATCATTGTCCACAATTTCTGAACTTAAAAATACATTTGAACCGATCGTCGCGTTTTCGATAGTTCCGGCAAAACTCCAGTTGATCGATTCAGAAGGCTCATCCACGGCATCATCAATGATTTGAATTGGCAGTGACCATTCATACAGAGTTCCGGAATTTGGGGGAATAGTAACCACAAAGATTTGACCAAAACTGATCGAAGATACCACATCCGAAAAGGGGTTAAAGGTCGGTGTGGTTGACACCGCTGACATGGGAATGCGGATCGGCAATTGACAGTTGGCACTCAATTCAATTGGAAATGATGGCTGAGAAAGGCCTTCGCTGAACTGGTAATTTGTGCTCGGACCATTGAGTTTCAGCGATACAGAGGGGCGCCCATCGTTGATGGAAAAAGAATTTTGTGTTCCTAACTTTGCACCCACCAGGTTTTTAATTCTGAGCCGCAGTACTTTGTCATCACAAACACTCCCCGGCATATCAACTGTGGAAATGTTAAAGTTTTGAGAGCCCATGGTGGAAGGAGCAAAGCTCGAACTTGATCCCCCGACGGAAGCCACGGATGTGGAGACCACTTCACCCGTCAATACATCAATCAGCTCGTAATCAAACTGCACAGTTTCCGTGGTCATTTTGCTCAGTCGCAAGTTCACAGAATTGATCACCCCTTCGTGAACACTTGAAACCGCATACTCTTGGATGAGCACCGGCGTGACCCCGAAATACTCAAGCTTCATCGGCCAATCGGAAGCTTTGTTGGTTAAAGTCACTCCACGGATCACAAGATCCGTGGCAAACCCCGAGTTCAGGTCCATTGCCAGTGGCCCTGAAGAGGTACTCCACGAGATCGAAAAATTACCATCACCGCAATCCAGATCATGACTACCAGGAATTTGGGAAACCGAAATCCACTTATTACCTGTCTCTTTGGATTTGAGAAAAAATTGATTCACATTTGTCGAACAGGAGCCCTGAATCGTTTCAGAGGGTAAACCTTCTAAAACCTTTGAAGTGATCGCCGCCTGACTGACAGGATCCAGTACCTGAATATCTGCGCCTTGACTGCTCTCGGATGAAATTTCAGGCACTGCATTTGTGCACGCAACAGCTCCCAAAAGAGCCACTCCCAGCAGAATGAAATTAAATGTCAGCTTTGCCACAAGGACTTATCGGCGGGCCTAGACCTTGAGCTTGAGTGACAAGATTTCTCAAGACGAGACAACTCAATATTCAAAGTAATCGATGTTGAGGCAGCGAACGACCTCTGAAGGTGATGGCCGTACCATTTTGACAATCCTATCTATGAACTCAGGAAGTTCTTGCCGTTGATGTAGGGCAAGATCTAATCTTGCAAATTTTTTCTCTAAGGATGAGCAACCGATGTTGACATGCTTACAGTGTGGACACCTTTTTGCAATGGCTGCTCCTTGGCTGCCGGCTTTTCTTTATGCATGCATGAAAGAGCGAACACACTGCTCAATAAAAAAATAGAAGCAACCACTTTGAAATTTTGAATCTTCATCCTTGAATCCTCAATATTAGATTTTACTAGTCTAAAGGAACCTGCAGGCGAGAGCCGATCAGAACATGCTCGCCCCGTTTGATTTCATTTTTCTCTTGAAGTTCGCGGACAGAAACATTGTATTTCTCGGCAATCGTTGTCAAATTTTCCCCGCGACGAACCACATGCACTTTCACGGGTGCTTTTTGCGATTGAGAAGGGCTTGATTTAGGAATGACCAGCTTTGAGCCCACTCGAATCACCGCCCGGCTATTCAAATTATTAGCTTGCTTGATGGCATGAACACTGACGCCATGTCGCTTTGCAATGGTCGTAAGATTCTCTCCTTTACGAACAACATGAACTACTCTTTGGCTGGCGGCGGAGCTGGGGCTTCGCTCTCGGATTCCGGTGGTGGGTTCATTGAGTCTCCCCCGACTGGCTACCCTCCCATCTGGCAAGGATGGCAAGCCATCATCTTTGGGAACTTTCAGTCTCATGCCGGCTCGAAGAACAGAACCACGCTTCATTTTATTCATTTTTCTGAGTTCCAAAACTGAAGAATCATAATCATCAGCAATCGCGCTCAAAGTGTCTCCTGGCTGGACAATGTAAAACACACCTTGAGCCGTCACGATTTCAGGATTCACATTCGCTTTTTCAGTGTCTTCTTTCTTCTCAACTTGAGCGACTTCCACTTTTACAGGCTTTGTCTTTCTGCTGGAAGCGACTGTTCGATCTGGAACTTGCAGTCTTTGGCCAATTCTCAATTTTCTTCCTGCCTTTAACTCATTGGCATCGCGTAGCCAAGCGACAGTGGTCCGATATTTCTTTGCAATGGTGTAAAGACTTTCCCCTGACTTGACTCGATGGATTTGAGTTTCACCGGCATCAGCAACATACTCCACTTTTTCAACAAAAGAACTTCTTGCTGCCTGCAATCCAATATCAGATTTTCCCGGAGGAACTCGGAGCATCAAAGCAGTTCCTTTCATGGGAGCAATTTCGCCTTTGAACTTTGGATTGAGCTGCTTTAGATCGTCATACTCAACTCCCATACGATCTGCCATCTGCTTCAAGTTGACGGGGCGCTCGACATGAATTTGATCAAACTCGATGGGAGGGAGATAATCCACATCCGTGAATCCATATTGAGCAGGATTCTTCCCAATCAATTTAGCTGCAATGTACTTGGGAACATAGTTGATCGTCTCTTTAGGAAATCTCTTCTTCCGAGCGAGCTCCCAGAAGTCACGAGTGTAGTGATTCATGACTTCTCTCTTCACCCGGTTTTCGCCCACGTTGTAGGAAGCCATGGCCAAGTACCAAGAACCAAATACACTGTAGAGACCTTTAAAATATTCTGCGGCGGCTTGAGTTGAAAGAACGGGATCACGCCTTTCATCCACCAAGGAATTGATCTCCAAACCATAACGCTTGCCTGTAGGTCGAATAAACTGCCAATACCCAACGGCGGCCGCTCGACTGGTGGCCTTTGAGCTAAATCCAGATTCAATCAAAGCGATATAAATCAGATCTTCCGGTAGGCCATTTTGGCGTAAAATCTTTTTCATGAGCCCGATATAGCGATTTGATCTCGCCAAATAGCGCTCCATATGAGGGCGACCACGGCCTTGGAAGTAATTAACCCATTTCTCAACGAGAGGATTCATTTCCACAGGAATCGTTTCCAATTCCTCATTTACAACTTGTGGTGGGTTTGGCTCACTCGCGCGGTAAGAAGTAATATTGTCGTTGATCTGAACAAAAGGAGTTTCAGAATCTTGAACGACATCATCCTGCTCATTGAGACCCTGTCTTGATGCACAAGAGGTTAAAATCACAACAGCAAAAAGAGAACAGGTCCACCGCGTGGTCTTGACTAATTTCATCGCGCCTCCGTATCTAAAAAAGTCTATCAAAGGGTATGAACCCACGCAAACTTTACTCAAGATAAAGATGGTGATCTCTTCGCTATTTGTCTAAAGAAACTAGATCAGACCAAAGGACAGTTCCAAGATCCACTCTCCGTTTGTCGAGGTCCGAAGCGCCTGCCTTTGAAATCAATCGATACAGAATTGTATTTCGTAAAATGGCTTTGACGTAAAAACTTGTTTCAGCCCAAGGCACCTCATCAAACCACATCTCCACTCGTGGATCAGAACTTTGTAATCCAATCACTTGCTGAGTCTCTGGACGTGCTTCTAGAAATAAAGTCATTCTCGTTGGTCCTGCATTATAAGCAGCCAAGGCCAGGGGAACTGAACCTGAGTAAGTTTTCAGCATTTTCGCCAAATAGTATGTTCCCATTTGAACATTCACCGGAGGTAAATAGACATCCTCCGGAACTTCAATTTCTTTCAATCTCACTTCACTGGCCACTTCTTTGGCCGTGGGAGGAATCAACTGCATCAAACCAATCGCATTCGATGTACTTTGAGCAAAAATACCAAAAGCACTTTCTTGACGGATCAAGCTTTTCACCAATACAGGGCTCAGTTTTTGCTTCGTGGCTTCTTGTGAAATTTCTTTTTCGAAGAGATCGGGATAAGCCACTTGAAAAACATCCATACTTCGGAAAGCAGGATTCAAATCAGTCGCTTCATTCACGAGTTTCACAACGGGCGGGATGACTTGGCTGCGAGCCAAGTCTTGAGCCACCAAAACTTTCAGTTCAGCACTCTGCGGCCAAGGTAAATTTTGTGCTTCTTGGGTCGCTTCGCCGAGCCAGTTGGCAGCGCCCAAGACTCTCATTCGGTCCAAAGCTTTCTTCTGTGGCGGCGTGAGCACCCAATTCCCTTGGGGACTCTTATCCAATTTCAAACCGGCCGGCCACTCGAGAGATCCATTCTGCTTCTCAGAAAGCAATCGAAGACCATAATACGAAAATGGAAACTTTGTTAAAATGAAATCAATTTCTTCGTCAGCTCGAGCATTCTGACTCCACTGAAGAGCTCTGACCAACCAATACCGAGCATTCAGTTCATAGCGCTCGTTCTTGGGCAGTGCGAGCACTCGCTCAAACTGTGCAATAGCCGATGAATTCTGTTGTTGGCGCATATGAACGAGACCCAACCGAAAGGTGACTTCCACCAAATCTTCAGCCCCTCCGTGTTTCGCAAGATATTCTTCAAAAAAATATTTTGCTTTTTTATAGTCTCCGGTGAACTGGGCAGACCTTCCCGCTAAAAAGAGCAGGGTTCCCGATTGAGGTGATTTTGAATCCTCTTTTAAAAATTTCTGAGCAAGTGAGACCACTGCTGCGTAATCACTGCGACGATGCAGCCAGCGGACAAAATCTAACCCCCGCTGCTCGTCGAGATGACCTAAAATTTGCAAAGCTCTGTCTTTCAGGTTTTGAGATTTTTCATCTTTTGCCGAAGAGATCGCAGAGAATATTTCCTGAATCTTTTCCCAAGCGAAGTTCGCCTTTACACCCCCCGGAAAACGATTCAAATAACTCACAAGGTCCTCGAGAAAACTCATCCAATCTTTATTTTTTTGTGAGGACTCAAACCTTTGCTCGAACTTCTTTTCTTCGTCGGATAAAGGAACTAAGGGCACTTGAGCAGATGGAATGAAGGAACTTTGCAGTTGCAAAGCGAGTTCCAAAGAGGCCACTTTTTCCCGGCTGCGTGAGGTTTCACGCAATTTCAAAGCCGTATTAGCCACTTGCAAGGCCTCGGATAAACGCCCCAGGCTCTGCATCTGGTCAGCCAAGGTCAAGTAGGAATCATGAAGAGCTTGAGCACCGAGCACATCTTCATTTTGAAAGGCAAAATTCAGAACTTTTTGCGACTGCTCTCGAGAAATCACCAATGGCAAAGCTAAAAGTTGCGAAGTACTCTCAGTGACTTCTTGCTGAAGTTCCTCTTTCCAAGGTCCCTGACGGAGCCACTCACTTCTCTTTTCCACCTGCGCCATTGCTGCGAGCTTCAGCCTCGAGCTTTGGGCGACCCCTTTGATACGGTTTGCACATTGAAGCCAAGCGGTCAACACCCATGGCTGAAGAGAGCTCACTTGACTGTAAACAGTTTCGCTGGTTTTTGCGCATTTTTCCCAGTCTCGAGAATTTTTAAATTGTTTGACTCTCTTCAGTGACTCTACGGAAACCAGAGGGGCTTTTGTCATCACGGGCAAAGCCTCGAGGTGGGCCACGCTCACTATCGCCCAAGTTTGACAAGTAATCAGTAGAGATAAGCTGATGAGCAAAGATCGAAAAATCACGAGAGACTCCTTTAAAGCATTGTCACAGACCTCAAAATTCTATAAGTTGAGCCCATGAAAGTCAGCTTGATCTGTCCTCTTTTTTCAGAAATTTCCACTTCACCAGCTCGGGCTGACTGGACTTTAAGACTCCAAGATCTAGATACTTTTTTTAAAGCTTTCCCCATCGAAGTGGAACTTGTGGCTGTGGTGGACGCTCGAAATCCAGAGGACGCCACTTGGAAAGTTCTCTCAGAATTTGAATTTAAAAAGATTAAACTCAGAGCTCACCAAAATTCAAAATTCTTGGGTCGAGGAGCTTCTGTCAGCCATGGCCTCCAAATCGCAACAGGCGATTTGCTCATTTTGACTTCCGCCGACTGGGCTCTGTCCCTCGGAGAAATGTTTAAGTTTATCCAAGAAGCCATCGCCAATCCTGAAGTGGATCTATTTTTGGGAAACCGCTTCTCAGCGAAGAAAAAAACCACAGGCACTCGTACAAGGTGGCACCATGTTCTTGAAATGATTGTTTTTGAAAAAGCAAAGAATCGGTATCCTCAGTTCAAAGATCCAACTTGCCCTTATTGGGCGATCAAGAAAAAATCACTGACTGAAAAACTAGGAAACTTTCAATCAAAACAATGGTTTTACACTTTGGACTTGCTCAAGAGACTTCCCCTAGAAAATTTCTCTGTCCAAGAAGTCGATCTGCCAGTTCGATTCACTTCCAGTGAAAGAATCCCTCTGCTGAAAGAGTTTTTGAGAAACGCGTTCTAACTACTTTCTTCGCGCTGCTCACTGAGTTCGATAGCTTTTCTCAGAATAACCTCTACTTTTTTGATATTTTCTTTAAGCACTAGAGGTTCCTTCAAGGAACCTAACATTTCTTCAGGCGCAAACGCTAAAGACTGAAAGACATCGCCCATCTCTAAAACTTCTTTCCCGAGCTCACGGCGCAAGCTTGGAGGAGCTTCTTCGAGAAGTTTTCTCAGCTCACGATGAGCTCCTCCTGAGCCGCCCAACGCACCCAGGACCGAGTAGAGAGTATTTGTCACTTCTGTAGCAGCCTTCCTCCAGTCGCCCTTGGCGACGAGTTTTTGAATGTGCTTCATTCGCAAAGCTAATTCTTTCTTCAGATTTCTCCCCTGAGCCGTTTGAAAGAGCTCACGACGTGCTTTGATCAAAAGACCTAAGAGAATCACAACATACACACTGACCCAGCCCAACCAACCGATACGATCAAACAAGTTTTTGCGGGAATCATAGGTCAACATTAAATCTGGCAGGACGGGCGCTGAAGTCACAGGCTTTGTTGAATTTTCGGTTTTAACTCTCTGAGACTCACCTGCAACGCCAAGCCCCGGAGTCACAGTCACTTTGATGGCTTCTGTTTTTTGAGAGACATATTTTTTTTGCACGGGATCGAACATGGAAAAACTCAACGCAGGAATAACAAGTTCCCCCTCAGCTCGAGGAATCACCAAAACTTCAAATTCTTTATAGGATCTTCCGTTTTTAAAGAACTTGCTTTCTGATTTGGTGTCATAAACCTCCAAGGTCGAAGGTAAATTAAGCGCTGGTAATTCAATCATCTTCGCATTTCCTGAACCTTCAAACCGAATCTTCAAACTGAAGGGTTGGTTCACTGGATAACTGCTCTGATCCACAGTGGCTCTCACCTCATATTGTCCGACAGCTCCCGAAAAATCTTGGGGTTTCCCCTCAAGAGGCAGTGGATTCACTTTGATTTTCACTCTCTCAGAAGCTCTCGTGTAGGAATAAGCTCGCCCCATCCCAAAACTTCCAAAGGGGCTGGTCGGCAGCGCCACTGAAGCTTTGACTTTGTACTCATCAATGACCGAAGTGCCTGGCTTAATTGGAAACAAAGCATGACTCGCCAAAAGTGCTTTTCGGTAAGGAATTCCATTGAGCACTTCCTGAACAAAATTCAGCGCTGGAACCTCTTCGATAATCTCTTTCCAAAATCCTTTCAGCTCTGGAAACTTTAAGCGATCCAAAGCCACAATATTACCTCTTGTGTAGATATACCAATGAGCCACGATTTGCTCACCTTCGAAAACTTCAGTTTTATCGAGCTCCAGTTGAATAAAAAAAGCTTCATTGGGATTTTTTGGCAAATTCCTATACGCAGGATCCGGCATCATTCCCCGACGCTGTAACAGCTGATTAAACATCTCATCCGCTTCGGCGAGAGGATCCTCTTGAATGGGGTTTTGAGTGGGCGGCTGAAGTCTTCGCCCCCGAGGACCTCCTGCTTGGGGTTCGCCCACCGTTATGACAATTGGTTTCGTCAAGTATCTCTGGCCATTGGCAACGACTTCGAAAGCAGGAATATTCAGTCTTCCTGTTCGCGTGGGTGTTAGTACATACACAAATTCGGTGGTGGTGCGAGATTGAAACTCCATGCCCTGAGGGGTCTGCACCAGCTGATTCGCGGTTTGCTGGGATTGGCCTGAATTTAAAAGATCAAAACCATCCAGATTAGGCACCCGAGGCTCTTGAACTTCAACTTCTTCATTGGAGGAAACAGTCACACTGAGTTCAAAAGTTTCTCCCATGGCGATCTCGTTGCGATCGACCTGAGATTGGACCCTGAGAGTTTGTCCGCTAGCCCACAAAAGTGCCGTGGGAAAAAGAGAACTAAGAATAACGAACCTGAAAGCTTTACCAATCTTTTCCACGTGGGCTCTCCTTGGTTTCTCTCTTATTGAATTCAGAGCGAATTTTTCCTTCTTGCTGACGGATCTCACCAAGAATCTTGTTCACATCCCCTGGAGTTAACTCTTGGGATTTGAATTTCTGTGGCTGATTTTTTCGATACTGACCCGAAGAATCTTGTTTTTGCTGTTCTTTTCCTTGATCATTTTTAGGATCTTTTCCTTGCTGATCTTGAGATGATCCATCCCCTTTTTGCTCTTGATCCTTGGAGTTCTGATCCCCTTCTCCCCCGCCGGAACCTTGATTCTGATCCTGAAGCAGCAGTTCAATATTTGTTTTCGTCTCAATGGACTCGGGACTGTATTCAAGAGCTCTCTCGTACTGCTCGAGGGCTTCATCTTTCTTTTGTTGTTTCTGATACAGAAATCCTAAATGAAAATGCGCCGAAAACAGAGCTTCTGAAGATCCTCCATATTGGAGAGCTGTCCGAAAGCTCTTCTCTGCTTTTTCAAATTGCTCGAGGGCCAAAAAAGTGAGCCCTAAGTTCACATGCACCTCGGCTTTTGAAGGAGCCCCTTCCATGGCTTTGAGAAAGAGATTTTGTGCAGGCAATACAGCCCCTTGGCTGAAGTCTCTCACACCTCTGTTATTTTCGAAAACAGCTTCGGGGCTTTGGGCAAAAATAAAGAAAGAAAAGAAAATGGCGATCATGCGGGGGGCACCTCAAATCGACCTTTCCAAAGCTTCAATTGCGAGCGACGCTCCGTCAAAAGAATTTCAATCAATCCCAAAACGAAAGCTGCAAATAAAAATATCTGAAACCTCTCTTCATACTGAGTGGCCATTTCGGAATCAAAGAGCGTCTTCTCGAGTTGATCCACATCTTCTTTGATTTGATTCAAGTGAGGGCCTGCAAATGCACTAAAATAGAAAGATCCTTTTCCCATCTCAGCAAGTTTTCGCAAAAAATCACCTTTGACAGTTGAAAGCACTGTTTGCCCTGACTCATCTTTTTTGTAGCCTCTTAAAAATCCCATCGCATCACGCTCGGGGATAGGTGCCCCTTTTTCTGTCCCATAAGCAATCGTGAAAATGCGAATATTTTCTTCTTTAACTAATTTCTCAGCCTGATCTAAGGCTCCTTGCTCATGATCTTCACCATCACTCAGAATCAAAATCACTCGTGTCACTTGTGTGGATTCGTCCTTTTCGGCTCCGCCTCGCTTGAAAGACTCTACGGCTGCTTGAAGTGCATCAGCCACATGAGTTCCCTGACTTGAAACGGACAGTGGACTTAATGAGTCCACATACAGCTTGAGTGCCCCAGGATCCGAAGTGAGAGGTGACAGCACTTGGGCAGATCCAGCAAAAGCAATCAAACCCATTTTATTTCCAGGCATCAAATCCATCAATCGGGAAACTTCGGCTTTAGCTTGCTCCAAACGATTCGGCCTGACGTCTTCCGCCAACATACTTTCAGAAACATCCACTGCAAACACAAGTTCAATCCCCTCAGACTTCACTTCTTGTTTGCTAGCGCCCCCTTGAGGCCGAGCCCAAGCAAGCATCATCAGAACCAAAGTGAAAAACTGCAAAGCAAGCTTCCACTTTCTTTTTGATGGGGAAACTGAAGAAGTTAAAAACGGGATTAACTTGGGGCTAATCACGGATTGAAGCTTGCGACTTTGTCGTTTTTGTAAAAAAAGCGAGAGCACGAGCAACAAAAGGATCCAAAAAAGATGCTGAAGCTGATCTGGACTCTCAAATCTCATTATGGCCCCCTCCGGAAAAGTGTGATTTGGAGAAGCCAAGCAAAGACGTAGCAAATCAAAGCCCACAAAAGATAGTTTTTATAAAGCTCCGTGTAACGCGTGAATTTATTAACATCAATTTTAGTTTTCTCAAGTTGATCAATTTCTTGGAAAACACGAGCAAGTCCATCCTCGCGAGTGGCTCGAAAAAACTTTCCACCAGTTTCACTAGCCATTTTTCCCAGGAGGTCTTCGTTCACTGTGCTCTCAAATGGCTGATAGCTCTTGACTTTATTCCCAAAAACGTCCCTTTGAAAAACAGGAATCCTAGTTGGACCATCTTTCCCAAGACCGATGGAGTAAACTTTAATTCCATAACCTTTGGCAATCTCGAGTCCTGTGAGCGGATCAATCGTTCCTGAGTTATTCTCCCCATCTGTGAGGAAAATCATGACTCGAGATTTTGCCGTCGAATCTCTGAGACGACCAGCTCCGTTTGCCATGGCCACACCCAGCGCTGTCCCATCTTTAATTCTGGCTTGCTGAGCAGTCGTGATCTCACTAATACGATCCACCAGCAGTTGATAATCTAAAGTGAGCGGAACAAGTGTAAAACTCTCCCCAGCAAAAACAATGACCCCGATTCGATCGCTCACTCGCTTTTGAACAAAGTCTTTGATCACTTGCTTCGCAGCTTCCATTCGATTCAGAGGCTTCATGTCCTCGATCAACATGGAGTCAGAGACGTCTAACACAATCATGATATCAATGCCTTCAACATTTTTTCGCACTTGAGTGTCTGACTTTTGCGGCCTTGCCAAAGCAACAATGAGAAACCCCAGAGCCATGAACTTGAGAAAAAGTGGAAAACCTTTCCAACGAGTGCGCCAAGTTTTTGGAAGAGCTTTGAGAGCCGCCACAGATCCCAGCTGCAGAGCCGCTTCTCGTTTTCTCTGCAAAAAGAAAACAATCATAAAAGCGATCAAAAGTGGAATGAAAAGCCAAAAGTAAAGAGGCGACTGGAAGCTCACTTCTTCCTCCGCGCTCTCAAAATTTCCTCAATGGCATCTGCCGATCTGCGTGTGAAATCCACCATCTGCTGAAAATCTTGAGCTTTAAGTTCTTTCTGACTTTTTTGACTTTGCTGAAGTTCTTGCAAATTTCTTTGCAGATCTTCACCAAACTCAGAAAAATCTTTTGAAAATTTTCTTTTGATTTCTTTGAGCGAAACACCCATGGCCCAGCGATGAATCGGCAGATCAAGCTGGCGAGCCAAGTACATTCGGTACAAGCTCTCTAATTGTTGAAAGCTCCCTTGTAAATCTTGAGAGCTCATTGTTTGTCCCAAGAAAGCAGGATGAATACGGACCAGCTTTCTGACATCTGCATGGAAAGCCTGAATGGGCGAAAGTGCTTGCTCGTGATCATGGAGTTCTTGCATCCAAAGCTTGCGCTGACGTCTACGACGAATTCCCTGAAACGCAATCCCAAGAAACATCAGGATCAATGCCAAAGTGCTTGCCCACAACCATAAAGGATAACTCAGGGACAACGCGGGGAGAGGCCCAAGCGGTCCCTGGGGTGGTTCTTCGGGACGAATGACAGAAGCAACATTCAAATTGAGTGGCCCCAGTGAAAACTCTTCGCCATCTTTCAGTAGAACCACTTCAGGAAATTGATGAGAACCCACTTTGTAAGAAGTAAAGAACAAATGGACTGAGGATTCCCCTTTGTTTTCGACTTTTAACAGCTTCAGCTGATACTTGGCCGCAGGGGCCTTGCTGGTTTTGAGCATGGCAGACTCGAAATTCAGTTTCTCTGGATTTTCACAGACAAATTCGATTCGCTCGCCCACAGTGATGGCTTCTGGCAGATCCAGTTGGCACTGCAAGGCCTTCATCGAGATCTCCTCGACTTAAAATACTGAATGAGAGGCACCACATAGTCGCCAGCTGTCGAAATAGAAATTTTGGCGACCCCGGAAGCGCGCAACCACTTCTCTCGAAGATCATTCTGTTTTTTCATTTCTGCTTGATAAGCTTTTCGAAACTCTAAAGAATCCGTATCGAGCAAAGCCAGTTCTCCCGTTTCTGCATCTTGAACTTCAATAAGTCCCAACTGTGGCCAAGATTTCTCGAGAGGATCGGTAATCTGAAGAGCGAGAACTTCGTGTTTTTTTCCTAGCAAACGCAATGAAGATTCAAAGCCCTCGTCAGCAAAATCACTCAGGATAAAAATCAAAGCTCGTTTTTTCTGAACGCTCTGCAGATATTGAAAAGCCACAGACATTTTAGTCATTCTTGATTTTGGCTTATGATACAGCAAATCTCGCAAGAGACGGTGAATGTGACCACGTCCTTTTCCAGGGGGAACATAGTGCTCCACTTGGTCTGAAAACAGCAACAATCCCACTTGGTCTTTATTTTTCACAGCACTAAAAGCGATGAGCGCCGCTAAGTGCGTGAGCACTTCACCTTTGAAGTAATCTTTCGATCCAAAATCAGAAGAACCACTCACGTCGACTGCCAAGATCACAGACATCTCTCGTTCTTCGTCAAATTTTTTGATGTAAGGTTTTCCAGCACGCGCCGTGAGCGCCCAAGAAATTGTTCGAACATCATCCCCAGGCACATATTCCCTAAAATCAGCAAAAGTCATCCCTTGGCCCTTGAAAGCCGTGTGGTACTCACCTGCAAAAGTGTTATTCACAAGCTTTCGCGTCGAGATCTCGAGGAGTTTTACTTTTTTGAGAACTTCATCAGGAATGCTCATGAAATTTAAGGCACCTCGATGTTTGAGAGAATTTCCTTGATCACTTCGTCTGATTTAACATTCTCGGCTTCGGCTTCATAAGTCAGAATCAACCGATGGCGAAGCACATTGTAGGCGATCGCTTTCACATCTTCAGCCGTGACATAACCACGCCCTCGCAAGAAAGCGTGAGCTTTCGCCGCACGAATCAAACTGATACTTGCTCGCGGCGACCCGCCCACAGCAAGAAGGCCCGCAATCTGTCCCAAGCCATAGTCCGTGGGCTTGCGTGTCGCCATGACAAGTTCGACGATGTAGTTTTTCACTTTTTGATCAACATAGATTTCATCCACTCGCTGAGAGGCTCGAAGTAGGACCTCTTTGGTGATCACTGACTGAATCTGAGGTTTTTCGTTCACACCCATTCTGTTCACGATCTCCAGCTCGTCAGCTTTTGTCGGATAACCCACATTGATCTTAAACATGAAACGATCCATCTGCGCTTCGGGAAGTGGGTAAGTACCTTCTTGCTCCAAAGGATTCTGAGTCGCAAGAACCAGAAAAGGAGCTTCCAGTTTGTAAGACTGCTCGCCAATTGTGACTTGTTTTTCAGCCATGGCTTCAAGCAAAGCTGATTGAACTTTCGCAGGAGCGCGGTTGATCTCGTCGGCCAACACAATGTTAGTGAAAATCGGTCCTTTTTTCGGAGCGAACTCCCCAGATTTGGGATTGAAAATCATTGTTCCAATCAGGTCCGTCGGCAAAAGATCCGGAGTGAACTGAATCCTTTGAAAATCCAGAGAAATGGATTTTGAAACAGAAGAAATTGTCAGAGTTTTTGCAAGCCCCGGGACTCCCTCGAGTAGAACATGCCCCCCGGTGAGCAGACCCATGAGAATTCCTTCGACCATTTCTTTTTGACCGACGACGACTTTGCCGACCTCCAGAATCATTTTGTCGACGAACTGACTTTCTTGTTGAATCGCCGCATTGAGTGCCATGATGTCCACTGTCACTGTTGACCTCCATTGTCTAACTCTCTGATTTTGCTTTGATTTGTTGCTCGTTACACTGACTTACGCAAGGCAGAAACAAGCTTGATGTTTGAGAGCTTTTAAGTTCTGATGAGAGAGCCATGAAAAACACGACAAAAGTCTGGATATTTCTCCTTATTGTAAGTCTTGCTCACCTGTTCATCGGCTATCAAGTCGGAGATCGCGCTGGACTGCTGTTGGGATTCTTTCTTGCTGTGCTCTTTAATTTGTCAGTTTTCTTCTTCGGCGAAGTTCATCTTCTGAAATATACGGGAGCGCGCTTGCTGCGAGGGCAGGATGCATGGAATCTCATTGAGCGTGTCGAAAAGTTTTCCGAACACATGGGTATCCCAGCACCTGAAGTGTACGTCATGACAAATGCTTCAGCGACCGCATTTTCCATCGGGCAACCTTGGAGAAAATCAGCCATTTGTATTTCCACCGGAGCGCTTGAAAAACTCAATGACAAAGAACTTGAAGCTCTTCTCGCCCATCAAGTGTGCCACATCCAGCGATTGGATACTTTTGCGTTCGGAGTGACCAGCACCATCGCCAATAGCTTCGTGGGCCTGGGTCGCTGGCTTGACTTTGCGATTCCTAAATTAAAAATTTTTTCTAGCCTGCTATCGCCACTGGCCTGGCTCGTGATTCGCACGACAGTTTCTGAAAAAAATTATTTCGAGAATGATGACTTGGCAGCGAGTTTTTTGCATGACCGTAAAACTCTGGCGGAGACTCTTTGGAAGCTTGAAAACGCTGCGAAAGCAAAGCCTTTACGATTGCCCGCCTGCACAGCCCATCTATTTATGGTAAACCCCTTGGGACATCTCGAGAAGAATTGGTTTTATCTCACTCATCCGCCTTTGGAAAAAAGAATTAAAAGATTGATCGGATATTTTCCTCTTTAAAAGAAAGGAAGAAATATGGAAGCAAACTTTTCTGTCCTGACAATGTCATTAGCCTCGAGTGCCGCCATGGCACTCGGCTTGGCTCCAGACCCCCAAACAGGTAAAACTGAAAAAGATAAAAATATGGCAAAGTTTAATATTGATCTTCTGGTGATGCTGAAAGAAAAAACCAAAGGCAATCTCAGCTCTGATGAGCAAAAATTTTTAGAAACTGTCATTACTGATCTTCAATTGAAATTCGTGAAAGAATAAGAGAGGCATAAGATGAAAAAATTAATCATCTCAACGATTGTTGGGGTCTTAATCGGATGCACGTTTGCCAGTCAAAACTCCGAGGCGCAAAAAACAGAAGTCCCCAAAAATTCTGGTTACAACACAAATCCACCCGCTTTGAAGTTTGGCGATTCACTTCCTGCAAACGCTTTTGTAGAACTTGCTAAAGCCATCAATCCTGGAGTTGTGAATATTTCAACGAGTACCCTTCCCCGCGGAGGGCGAGGAGGTTCTGGTGGCTTTGGCGGGCGAAGAGATCCTTACTTCGATATGCTCGAACAATTTTTTGGATTTCAAATGATGCCTCAACAGCAAAGACCGCAGCAATCTTTAGGAACTGGTTTTATCATTCGCGAAGATGGGTTGATCGTGACGAATAACCACGTGATCGCTGGGGCTGATGTCATTCAAGTGCAGCTCGCTGAAGATGATAAGACATTTTATGAAGCGCGCCTCGTAGGAAGCGATGATCGCACCGACATCGCCTTGATCAAAATCGATGCGAAGAAAAAGTTGCCGGCTCTGGCTATGGGTAGCTCTACTGATCTGCAAGTGGGCGAATGGGTGGCCGCTTTCGGAAATCCTTTCGGTCAAGGTCATACGATGACTAAAGGAATTATTTCTGCCAAGGGTCGAGACATTAACGAGATCAATCGCTTTCCTCTCATTCAAACAGACACTCCGATCAATCCAGGCAACTCAGGAGGCCCGCTCGTTAACTTGCGCGGTCAAGTCATTGGAGTGAATGCGGCGATTGATCCTCGGGCTCAAGGGATTGGCTTTGTGATTCCTATTGATGAAGTGAAATCAATACTCCCACAGCTGGAACAATCAGGCCGCATTCGCAAAGGCTATTTGGGAATTAATCCTGGAGATTTGGATCCCAATGCTGCCCAACAACTCGGTTTGAAGGATTTAGACGGGGCGATTGTTTTAGGTATGGAGAAGAATGGTCCTGCGGCCAAAGCAGGAATGAAAATTTATGACGTCATCGTTGAACTGAACGGAAAGAAAATTCAAAGCGCTACAGATCTTGTGAACACTGTGGCAGACACCCCCGTCGGGAAAGGAATTAAGGCAAAAGTCATTCGCGAGGGCAAGCTATTGGAGCTCACGATCAACATCGGTGAGCGTCCTGATTTTCGCCAAGCAGAAAAGAAAAATGCGGAGCGCCTTCAGGGAAACAAAGCTCCGTTCGAACTCGGCTTTTCGATGATCGATGTCAGTGCTGAGAATGTGAAAGAGTTTAACCTGAACCCTGAACTCTCGGCCGGTGCCTTAGTGATCGAAGTGACTCCCCGAAGTCGTGCGGCCAACGTAGGCCTTGCTCCCGGGGATGTGATCCTCGATGTGAATCGCTCTGAAGTGAAGAACTCCCGCGATGTGATCCGCAAGCTCAAGCAAGGCACCAACACCCTCCGCGTCCTCCGCGGCAATATGGTCCGCATTTTAGTTCTCTAAAAAAGGCCCCTCGCGGGGCCTTTTTTGTTTCATCTTGAGACACCTCGACGAAGGTCTTTAGTTTTGAAGCTCTGCTCCGATATACTGAAGGACGACATCCGGCAGCACCGCAGAGAAGGAGCATCTTATGAAAATCACTGAAGTTAAAATCTTTCCAGTGAACGAAGATCGTCTCAAAGCCTATGTCTCAATCACTATTGACGATGCTTTTGTCGTTCGTGACCTGAAAGTAATACAGGGCAACACAGGACTTTTTGTGGCCATGCCCAGTAAAAAGCGCAAAGATGGGCAATTCCGAGACATTGCTCACCCACTGAATCAGGAAACTCGGGACATGATCGAAAACGCTGTTTTCGATGCTTTTGAAAAAGAACTGAAATCCATGGGAGATAGCCTCACCAGTTTGAAGCGCCAAAAAGCGCCATCAAGTTTCGGTGAGGATGATTACTAAAAGAAGATTTTAAACAAAGCCTGCTCACCAAAAACTTTGTACGCAACCTTCTTCGTATCCATCTTCCCCTTGGAGACTTCGAAGCCCGGGATTGCAACCCCCGGGCTTTTATTTTTCTGCTCAACTTGAATAACCTCAGAGGAGTTATTGAACTCGAGCACTCAAAGTCACTTCATTGGCAGTTTCTTGAACCGCGAGCAAAAAAGCCACGTACTCTTCGACAAGATTCAAATTTCCTCTTGTCATTTTTTTAGGTGTTTTGTTGTTTGTTATGTACTCGGTCAAATCTGCGAACAAGTTCTTTGAATGAGAAATACCTAATCTTTTCTCAACTGCTTTCACCACGTTTGGATGAGTTTCTCGAACACGCTCTGTGATCAATGCGCCCAGGGCGCGGAAGTCCTTACGAGTGATATTGATCCCGCTGCGCTTACAGTGCTCAGGATTTGAGCTTGAGCTAAACTGCCAGTAGTCGACCATTGAAGCTTCTTTTTGAGATCGTTCACTTGTGCCTGCTTCACAGCCATCCACTTGTTCTAAAGTTTTATCCGTGAGCTCACCGCCGAACATCACATGAGTCCTCTCTTGGCCAGAGTGAAAAGCTCCCAGTAATGTGACTTCTAAATGAGCTTCATCCCAGTTGTGGCGAGTCATGTTCGACATCAAATGGCGGTTTTGTTCTGCGATATATACAGCTAAAAAGTCAGCAGCCACGGCTTGACCTGGTTTAGAAATCTTCTTCACTCCTGAGCTGTCACTGTTCAAAAGTGTTAACAGCACCCAACGATAGAAATCACTGATGTCCTCTGGCTCAGAAGTAACATAGTCCTCTAAAATTGAGAGGTAATGCTTGTAACTTGCATCCAAAGCCAATCGGTCATGGGATTCGGCATAGCTACGACCCGTTCGTTCATCATTAGCCACACTTCCAGTGCCGTAATTCACATTGTAAGTGATATTGTTTTCATCAAGAGCAACAGCCACTCCACCGCTGCTCACCATGGCGAGATAAATACTTAAGTCAAATCGACCGCGACCATACCCCGCATCTGCAATAGCCTGGGGAAGATCATAGAACGTGATGCTTGCATGGTCTTTTCTTAGCTGATCAGCTAAAGCTTTCAAATTTTCTAAACTGCCAGCCGCCGACATCACTCGGCGAGAAATTTTTGAATCCACCAGTTTTAATCTTGCCACCACATCTTTACCAGCAGCCACGCGAAATCCCTCTGTCGCTTTTGAATCAAGCTCTGGCTTGATCACGGTTTGCATCAGAGACAAAAAGGTTTGTCCTTTGTAATCACTGACATTGATCACTCCACTGTACTGAAGCAAATTGCGAGCGAACGCGCCCTGGGCGACAAAGCAGAGACTGAGAATAAGAGATAGAGACCTGAATTTCATCGGCGACTCCTTTTGAATGAGCCGCTTATAGACTAGAAAACCAATAATCTATAAATACATAATTATTATGTATTTATTCATTTATTGAATATCATTTGCACTTTCGCATCATGTCGACCAAGAAGGAGACTTGCCTAAGACCCGAGAATTCCTTAATTTACAGAGTCTCTGATGGGGTATCGCCAAGTTGGTAAGGCATCAGATTTTGATTCTGACATTCGTAGGTTCAAGTCCTGCTACCCCATCCATTTTTCCTCCCAAAAAATTTAGACCTAAAAAATTTAGTGAAGTCGCGGTAGAGGCTTGGGTTCTACGGTCCAATAGGACTTGATCAGGTTCTACGGTTCTACGGTTCTACGGTTCTACGGTTCTACTCACTCGATGGTGGAACTTTGTCCAAATCCCAAAAAAATCATAAACTTAGCAGACGAAGTCTGTAGTTTTTAAAGCTTTTAAATCCGAAAGCCCTTTTCTGCAACAGTTTTGCGAGATTGTTAAACCCTTCAG
>JAJTIC010000028.1 GCA_021300175.1 Pseudomonadota bacterium | reverse complement strand
TTTTCATTTTTCTGAAATGTATTTGCATAAAATTTCCTAGTGCCCGCAGCCACAAGAATTGGCTCTTCTTTTTTTGGTCTTCTTTTTTTTTGAGTTCATCTTGATTTCAACGACATCGCCATTGGCATATTCAAGCGAGCCACAG
The DNA here is from genome assembly GCA_021300175.1 of Pseudomonadota bacterium. Taxonomy (GTDB): domain Bacteria; phylum Bdellovibrionota; class Bdellovibrionia; order Bdellovibrionales; family Bdellovibrionaceae; genus JAJTIC01. The sequence continues at coordinate 20,096 of JAJTIC010000028.1, read as the reverse complement.
AACGCTCGCCTGCGACGAAGGGCCTGGATCGCCCTTCCTATCGCTCTTGGCGTAGTGCCGTACTCATCAGCCAAGTCGTCAAAACTCAGGAAATAGCAGCTATCCCCGTAATCACTTAAAATCCTCTGAAATAGTCTCATTATAGAGCTCCTTTTATTTTTTATTTGCCTATCAGATATTTATATTTAAAATATAACCATGATGATAACCTATCTTACATGCTGCGTCAATTGGGGAATATAGAAATATGATGGATCCAAAATTTTCATTAGATATCAGGGGCTTACAAAGAAGCATCCTACCTGTTATTGTTCTAAGGGTAATTAAACAGAACTCAAATCGTGTCAATCTCACAATTTCTCAGATTCGCGAATTAGCAGAAACAGAAGTAAATGGAATTTTTGATGAAAGTGAGCTTGTCTATTTGGACCGAAGAGAAATTGGAGACTATTTTCAAGCGCATTACTCTGTTATCTACAACATTGTAGAAACATTACGAAAGAACAAATTAGTAGAGGAAGTTCAGAAAAATAGAACATATTCCCTAACAGAGTCTGGCACTTTACAGCTGAAGAATTGGCTCAATGTCGTTAATCGGCTTAATAAACTCCAAACAGAGGAGCGCTAAATGTCCGAGGTAAAATTTTCTGTAGACCCTAAAAAAGGAATCCCACCAACGCTAGAGGGTAAGATTGAATTGATTCTGTGGTCGATTAAATCTTATCAAACAATTCTTCAGGATGTTGACAATCGAGAACTTGTACAGCGGCTATCCGAGGAAAGAATAATCGATGGAGTTTCAAAAGCATTTAATGTCAAACCTGAAGAAGTTGATAATTTACTCAATAAATTTATTAGCTATCTTGAACCAGAATTAGGACAAGATTGGACTGATCCAAAAATTTACTCCCGTATTAACAACAATCCAGCCTCTGCCTATAACCTGTTGGCATTTCTAAGCGATAACTTTGGATTTGAGTCCTATGAGGCATACCTAAAAGCTAATAAAATATACACAAGGCTAGTTTCGGCACTACTACTAACACTATTGATTGGAATGCTTGCTTTAGGCTCATTACATGTAGGTCTTCCATTTGCTTGTGGGATTGGTATTTTTTTCGTGGCAGACGCAAGTAACCGCTATAAACGTAAAATACTATTGGCGCTGAGAAAACTCATAAACTAGTTAACCTCAACCCAAGAACCTTTAATCTTAGACGCCTCAATCGCCGACTGAAACTTTGGATTTATTTTCTCAGAGTTTGATAGTTCGAGTTGTCTTACAACCCACTCCCCTTCAGCCCAAGAACCAAGAACGATATGCTCGAACTCACCATCATTACCCAGGGAGAAGACATAGTCATTGGAAGTACCCAGAGATTTGAAATCAACAAAGTCAGCACCTCGTGCTGCTTTCATAGTTCCACCGCCGTTACCAGCGATAGCGAATGATGAAGAGATTAAGATTAGAGATAAAATAAGATTTTTCATTACTGGCCTCCTTGCTGAGCTGCTGTTAGCTGCACAAATGAAATCTGAGCAGCTAATACATCTGTATGTCCTGACCGTTGAGCTTCCTCGTTCATCTGGCGAAAGAGCTCCATAAACTTTGGAGTATACTTAGCTAACATTTCCTTATTGCCAAGGAAGAATTGAGAAGTGAAAGCGTCATTTTGGTCGAGCTTAGAAATTAACTGTGGTGCAATTCTGGATTGTGCAGCAAGCAATCTTTCTCTGCTAAGCTCATCAGGAGTTAACTGCATCCAGTCATTCACTACCTCAAATGAGATGCCTTTGCGCTTTATGCATCCAAGTCTTTCTAAGCCTTCAATAGCCTCCACAGCTTTCTCAATTGTGATATTAAGGCGATTTGCGATCCATTTAGGAGAAGGATTGAAATCAGGTGCCTCTACGAGACACTGAGTTGCTCTCCATATCCAGTTACCGAGCCACTGTTCCCAATCCGCCTGAGACACAGTAGATGATTTTTCAGTTTGAATTTCCACCAATCCCCCTAAATTAATGAGATCTCTTTTTTAATCTGTTCTTCTAACTTTTTTGGAAATGCAGAACCCTTTGAAACTTTCGCAGCCCACAAAAGCTGAGAAAGATAGGTCTGCTTTCCAAGATCATCGAGTTCGTTGAAAAGAAAACTCAAAGTTTCTTCAGGATTCTTGGTATCAACGACTTCGATCTCAGAAACACTTTTAAGTCTCTTTGTGATCATTTCTTCAATATCAAAGCCAAGCTCTTTCAGAATGTCGATCAAGACAGAGCTGTACACCTCACTGTGACCCCGAAAATATCTATTCACTTGTGATGACGGAATACCAACTCTATCTGCGAGTTCTGTCTGGCTTAAGCCCAACGACTTCGACAAAAGAGAAAGCTTATCCCCTAAGTGCTTCTTCTTAATACCCATATCCCCTCGAATTGATGTCCACTGCTTAATCTTCATGCACTCCCGTTTCAATAGAAAATTATCGAATTCAATAATTATTTATCTAAATTACTAAGTACGTGTCGTGTAAATACCTGTTATTATTTACTTTTTCATCTTTACTTCATTCATAACGCCAAGTAGTTCTCTACGCAATTCATGCGGATCTCAGTGAGTCACTTTTTACGGATCTCATTGAGGTTTAATTGCACTGAAAACCGAAGGAGAACCGAATGCGACAAACTTTTGCCGTAATGGCATTGCTTTGCCTTTTGCTCAGCACAGGCTGTGCCGACTTCAAAGATTCAGATGAATCCTCACCAGATGATGCCCTGGTATCGGTCAATGCATTTAACGATCAGATAAAAGTAAAGATTGAACCAACAGCCAAACCAGAAAGATACATGGTCTACTGGTCATGGCCGAAACTCGGACAATCCTACCGGATGCGTATCAGACAGCAACAAACTCTTGCTGTCCTAAATTCAGATCAACTGAACTTCTCCCACGAAGTCGATCACGACCAGAGTCTCTCTTATATTTTTGAAGTACTCACACCCAACGGATCCGTTGAAAGATTCTTTTCAAAACTCATCGTCATTCCAAAAGACTTTGTGGTGAGAGAGGGTCAAAACGTCATCACTGAAAACAAAAAGATATTCGTTAATCGTTTCTTCATTTCTCAAAAGCCGCTCATCACTCAAGGACATGAAGTATCCATTATCACAAATGAACTTATCTCTGAGCGCGGATTCATAGAAACATTCCCTAAAGACTCAACCGCGAGTATTGGAGAAAACGGAAAGGCTGCTGGAAACTTAAACATCCAAGCAAAACTTGCGACCGGTACTCTCCACATCATCACGCGAGGACAAAATGGCGGCGACGGAATTCCTGCAAAAGAACACTTAACTAGAGCCCAAGACGGAAAAGCTCCCGGCCCGGGAATTAGAACCTGTGAATGCGTAAGCTGCGATAGCATCCTCACGCCTCTTAGAATTCACTGCTCTTGTGAATCCATCGGCGAAGCAGGGACTAACGGTCAACCGGGATTAGCCGGATTCCCAGGCGGAAAAGCCGGAGACGGCGGAGCTACAGGTACGCTCAAAGTTGAAATCACTGACGGCACAGCTTTTTTACTCACAACTGAAAGTGTTCCCGGACTTCCTGGAAAAATCACTCCTGGTGGAAATGGCCAAGCCGGAGGAATTGCACCTCAATCAAATACAGCTTGTTCAGGCGCGCCAGGTAAAGATGGCCCACCTGGCCCCAGAGGAGCAGACGGAGAAAAAGGTGAACTCGGTAAAAAAGGACAGATTTGTATTTTCATTGCATCGGAGGGAAAAAATGACTGCTTCTAAATTACTTGTACCAAGTCTTATGTTTCTTCTTTCAGGCTGCGCCTCACAATCACAAAAGGACACTTTTGTGAGAGACATGGCTCTTGGCGCTCTAGTAGGTGTCGCCGTCGCTTCAGGAAAATCCAATAACAGAGAAGCTTACGCACTTATGTATGGGGGCCTCGGTGCTGCGGCCGCAGGAGTAGTTAGCGGAGCTACAAGAATCAAAGAGCTCGAGAAAACTCAAAAATCAGCTCAATACTTTGAAAAGAAAGCTCAAGAACTTGAAGCGCAACAAAAGCCAAAACTTTTTGATCAAGGCCAAGGCCTCTTTGCTACGCCATTACCTAAGGAAGTCACTTCGCTTGTCGAGCCCGGCGAGTGGAAACGCTATAAGTTAGATCAATGGGTCCAAGACCCAACTCAGCCCAACACTTGGTACCGGCAAGTAGAGATGTTTGAAATCACACCACCCACAGCCAAATAGAAAGGAATAAAGATGAAACGTCTAATTAATTTATATCAGCTAACACTCGTAAGCCTTCTCTTACTCATGAGTCATCCAAGCTTTGCTAATCGCTTAGAAGAAGCTGCCATGAGAGGACAAAGCATTGTGATCTCCATCGGCCAGATCACAGCCGTGATCGGAGTAGTCCTTGGAGGAATCGCACTTTCTATTGGCATGGCCAATATTGGCCGCATGGTTTTAATGAGTGGAATGATTGGGGCTGCAGCGACCTTCGGAGGTCCCGCCATTATTGATGTGGTGAAGGAGATCTTTAGATGAAAGGGCATAAAACTTCACGCGTGCTTAATGATGAATCCTACTTCCTAGGACTTTCGTACTCAGACATCTCAGGAGTGGGGGCACTGCTATTAGGAATAATTTGTCTTTTGAAAGCTTTAGGAATTCAGAACATGCTCTGGGCTCTTTTATTTTGCGGAGCATTTCTCGTTGTTCTCATTCCTCTGAGACTTGGCTTTCGAAGAAAGATTATCAGGGACTCACTATTTTACTTTTTAAATCATGGAGTAGTTCATGTTTCAAAAAATAATCGAAACAAATGAATTTCAAGATCTCACCATTCACACCCTTGAGAGCGGAGCTCTGATTGCAGGCTTTGAGGTTGATATCTTTGATGAAGAGCTCTTTGGACTAGAAAAGACTCAAGCGATGCTGAGAAGCCTTATTAAAGACTTACCGCTTGGAAGGACACTTAGGATTTATTTAAAGTCCCAATACTCCACTGAATCTATTCCAGACATTTCAAGGAGCAAAGCCCTCTCTGAAGTGGGATTTGTGAAAAATAGAGCATTCATATTTTTAGAAAAGCCTGTTGATATAAATTTTAAAAATATCTTAAGACCCAAAAAAGAGAACCCCACTCTTGAATTCTTAAGTCTTAAAGAAAAAGGCATCAAGGTCTCACCACTGAATAAAAACCAAATTGAGTCCCTCTTTCCAGACATGAAAGACGAGATTAACCACTCTTTTCAAACAATTGACCTAGGAGCTGAAGTCTTAAGCCTTATCAGGCTTACAAAACAAACAGAGTTTGGGATTGATTTATCTACTTTAAGTCACATTAAAGATAGCCTCCCTCTCCCCTACACCATCTGCTGCAGCATCCAAGCGATGAGCCAAGCGGAATCAGAAGCTTTCCTTAGAAGACGCTTTAAACAAACGTCCCTGATGGCTGATCAAAAAGAAGTAAGAGTGCACACAGAAGCTCAAAGTGACCTCGAAGATATAAGTCTTAACGGTGTAAAGCTCTTTAAATTTGAATGGCAGTGCTTGGTCACAAGGAATCAAGAATCAGAGCTTCGTCATGACCGGGAAGAGATCAGAAGAAAGCTTGAGCCATTAGGTGAAATGTACATTGAAAGTGTGGGCGCACTTCAGAGCCTTAAAAGCTTTTTTCCTGGAACTTCACCGCACTTTACTCTCATCGAGAAAGACCAAACTCTTTGCAGCTATATGCCGCTGATCTCCCGTGGCGATGCGCGCTCAGAAAAGTCCATCACTCAAAAATCCCTCTCACTTCACAGGAAAGATGAAACATTATGTTTCATTGATGTGTTTAATCCAAAATATGAGAGCTACTCCTGGTGCATCTTCGGAAGACCCGGCACTGGAAAGTCAGTGATTACCAATGCGATTACAAGAGCGCTGATTAATGACCCACAAATTAAAGTGATAAAAATTGACGTGGGCGGCAGCCACAGTCGTGAGACTGAGTCTTTAGGTGGAGTAGAGAAAGTTCTCTCACTCAATGAACCCACAGGGATAAATCCGTTTCATGTTTTAAAGGAACTTGGTCCCACCAAAGAAGCTCTACAGATCTTAGCTTCATTTTTAGAGGTCCTCATTCTCGAAGAAGGTGAAACAAAACTTTCTAAAACTTTAAAATCAGAGCTTGAAAGAAAACTTCAACTCTATTCAGAGCTTGGCTTTGAAAATATGTCTTTAGAGCACTTTTACTCAGTCTCGCAAGATTTACCTAGAAAAGAGCTTCTCCAGCGCTGGGTCGGCCGAGGTGTTTATGGGAATGCGTTTGCGCCTTTGGCGGAAAAGCCTAGCGGGCCCCAGACACGCGGGCTAGACATCTCTGCTTCACTGTCAGACCTCCGGTCTTCCAGACTGTTCTACTACAACTTTTCAAAAATCTCTCAAGCGCTAGACCCCGACTACGCTCAAGGTGGGCTTGCCGCAGTGATGGCGCAGTTTAATTTAGAAATGCTTAAAAAATCGAAAGATAAAAAGAAGATAGTGTTCATCGCTGACGAAACTCCGTTTTTTATCAAAAAGTGTTTCTCTTTCTTTAATCTCTCGATCGCTAATGTCAGAAAAGAGGGGCATGGATTTATCACCATTGCTCAAAAATCATCACATGTTGTAGTCGATGGCGACACCGGGATTCTTGATAACTCGCCAAATAGAATCTACTTCTCCCATGACGGAGACGAAGACTCCTTCATTAGTAGAAATCAACTCACAAAAGAATCTCTTGAAGTCATTAAGGAACTTAAGCGTAAACAAGGTGAGTTTTCAGAGTGCCTTCTCAAAGATAACTTTGGCGAAAGGGTGATTAGAATTCGTTTAAGCCCAGAAGAGTACTGGGCCTTTACTTCAAAAGATGAAGATCGCCAAAAGTTTCAAGAATTAAAGTTAGCTTGTCCAAACTTAACAACAGAGGAGATTACAAGATGCTTAGCTTTATCTTAGTTCTCTCTTCACCTCAAACGGCTTATGCCTTCCTTGATTTCGTAGGAGAACAATCAAAAAAAGCGGTGGAAGTTGCTGCTTACGCTGATGCTGCAACAGAACTCCTAACAGAAATCTCTCCTGATGAAGACCTAAAAGCTGGGGCTAAGGACGTAAAGAAAAGATCTGAAGCCATAAGATCAAGTTCCTCGGAAATCAGGGGGCTTTCGCGCTCAGCACAAAATGTACTTAAAGGTCCAGATTGGTCTTCAAAAAGATTAGATACAAATATTAAAAGCACCACTGATTATATCCGCCGAGTAAAAAGAATGCTCGTTCGAGTAGCAGCCCTTGGCACCGATGGCGTGGTAGCTCTGAACACGACTGAAACAAACTTTGCTCTTAATGAAATCCAAAAGAATCAACAAGCGTTAATCCTACAAAATGCTGATGAGCAGTTGCGAGCAATTGAGAAAGAAAAAGAAGAGGCTGAGAGATGGGACAGGTTTTCAAAAAACCAACGCTCTTTTAGAAAAAATGAGGCCACGAGTGGAAAGCTATAGCTCAATTCATCAGCTTTGCGTCCAGGTCTTTGAAGTTGTGTCTAAAACCACAACGATCTTTGTTTTACCTGTATTCATGCTAAGAATTGTCTTTGCTAATCTCCTTGCCGAAGGTGCCAAGGTTTTCACCTTCTTAAAAGGTGTGATCATCTATTTTTCCCTTATTCTCGCTTTCCCACTGATTATTGAGATTCTCTTCTCCATTCCTGAGACTTACTTGCCACAGATGAATCCAGTGGGCGTAATCACCCAAGAAGCCCCCCAAGAAATGGGAAGCCATCTCATCCCCTACTCTGTGGACAGAGTGCTTGAGGTCATCCTCGCTCTTCTCTACTGGGTTGTTTATTACGTGCATATCTTTTTTATGATCATGATGTGCTCCATGGCTCCCATCGTGTTCTTAAGCAGCACTCTTTTAGGCTTTGGCCTTGGGATCGAAGTTTTTATGGGCTTACTGCTTGCTGGAAGTTCTTGGCCACTTATTTGGTACGGCTTTGACCAAGTTCATCAGAACCTAGCTTCGCTTCAAATTGATGAGTTTGGAGTAAAATGCTTAGAACTTCTCATCACCGTCTTAAAGGGACTATCGCCCGTCGCTTTTGCCGCAGTCGCCATCAAAAGTCCTCCGGGACGTGTGATCACAGGCCTTACCCAACAAGGCGTGGCTGCCAGCCGGTGGATGTATATGAAATCCACTCAAAGCATCAGTGCTAGCTCAAAAAATAACACAAGCTTCTCTAAATCAACCAGTCATACCCATGAGCGAAGTCAGAAATCTTTTAAACAGACCTCAAAGCCAAAGATCATTCAAGAACGATCAACTGAATCAAAGAAGAAAGGAGATCTAAAAAATGAAAATCCACGCTCAAGAAATGTTTAAAAGGCACTTTCAGTTCATCACGTTTATTCTGCTAGCACTGTTAAATGTCATCACGATTATTTTTGTTTTTACATCAATGAGTGACAAGAGAGACTTAAAAATCATCGCCATTGATCCTAATGGCACAAGACTTGTCACCACTCAAGAAGACCCGATCTTTAAAACTGAAGCTATCGCTTTTATTCAGCAGTTCTTTTTTAGTGCTTATAACTTTAACCAGGAAAACTTCTTTAAACGTGTGGGCTTTATTACGACCCTTATGACCGAGGAGCTTTGGAAAAAGAAAGAACAGGAAATTCTAGCACTTAAAGACAAAGTGAGCCGTGACAGCATTGAAGTCAGTTCTGAACTACAAAAACTCACAAGAACGGAAGACGGAAAGTTCCACGGACAGCTCAAGCTGAAAGAGACAAGTAGGCTCAATGTTACTGAGCACTTATTGCAAGTGACTATTTCCTTAAAGGCAGTTCCTAGAACTACTCAAAACCCATTTGGCTTGGAGGTCGAATCCTATGAAGAATCTCTTATTACTCACTAGCTTACTCATTCCCCTCTTAAGTATCGCAGGCGTTGAACGAATCAAATCGCTCAGGTTTGATAAAAGTGAAGTGCAAACCATCTATTTAGCCCCAGGGCTTGGCTCGATGCTCACTTTCCCCTGTGGGATCGAAGAGGCGTTTGTGGGAAGGGCTGAAGACCTAAAAGCACAAGTTTCGCCCAATGATAAAAAAGTTTTATTTTTAAACTTAAAGCTCAACACCTCACTTCCTACAAACCTGATCGTTCGGTGTGAAAAGGAAAAAAGTACTTTCGTTTTTGATATCATCCCTCAAAAATCAAAACACCAAGACCTCGTTGAGATAAGATCAAGCTTCGGAAGACCAAAATCTGAGGAGCTTACTGAAATTCCAAAAAAGAAGAAAAGAAACCCCGTAGTACTCAAAGAGCCAACCATCATCAACGAGGCCCATTTATGATGATGACACTTCTTCTTTATTCGACTTTACTAAATGCCTCAGAACTCCCTGGTGAACCACTTTGGGAAGCCCCCACGCGGGTGACTCCCACAGTAGAAACCCCAAAACCACTCAAACCAAGAAAGCCCTCACAATCAATTATAGAGAGTTCAAATTTACCTACTGCGTACTCTAAAACCACAGGAAGGCAGTCCACTCAATCTGAGCTCATCCTCCCTCGAAACGGAATCACAGAAACCCTCAGCGCCATCAGAGTGGGTGATGTTCTAGAACTCACAGTGAATCACTCTGTGATTGGTTTTCCTGATGAAAAAGCACCAGTGCTAGGGATTGTGGAGAGCGGAAGCTTTAGAGGTGCGAGATTCCTTGGAGACTCTTATTTAGAGCAGAATAGCCGTAGAATATTTATCAATTTTCATCGCTTAGTCTTAGGCCCGGCCATTTACCGACTCTCAGGGGTCGCTGTTTCCGAAGTGGGACAACCAGGACTTACTGGTGTTTACCACTCTCGCGAGGCTGAATATTTCACAGGTGATTTTATCGCAAGCTTTGCTGCTGGGTACTTTGACGGTCTTGTGCCACGAAGAACGAACGTTTTTGGTCAAGTGGAAGCTGATACATCCGTGGATGCCGCAGTTAAAAAAGGACTTTCAAGTGGAGCCCTTAGCACCGCTGAAAGGTTTAAAGAGAAACTTAAAAAGGTACCAGAGTTCTCTGAAATCCAAGGTCCTTTCAAAATTAAAATATTAATTCTTGAACCTGCCATTGGAGGTTTAAAATGATTTACCGGTACACTTCTTTTCGATGGGCCACTCGCACCACTTCAATTCTTAAGACAGCGTCCTCGATGGAGTACACAATTCGGTACTCCCCCACTCGGATTCGCCAGGCGTCTGTGCCGATGAGCTTTTTACAGCCATTAGGTCGAGCATTTAACACTAGGGAAGAAATAGCCCTCATCACTCGCTCTCTTGAGGGCTTTGGCAGAGCAAGGATTTCTTTTTGGGCCGATGGAAGGATAAAGACTGAATATTTAGCCATGAGCTTTCAGTTTTTTCGCAAACTGATGAAGAGGCATTCCTTTTCCCCGTTCTTTCGCCCTAGCTTTCACCGCTTTTATATCTTGAATGTCTTCGAGATACTCGATGAGATCTTGCGCCAAAAGTTCATTCAAAAGATCCGAGGGAGACACATCGTCATTGGCAGCTTTCAGCCGCAAAGCTTTGTGAATACTTTCATCAACGTAAAAAGTAGCTTTTCTTCGAGCACCCATAAACCAGATCTCCTTGATTCATTATACCCGTATTACCGTATTACCGCAATACTGCAATTTAAACAGTTAACTACCTAAAAACAGGAGGAAAAATGGAAGAAACCAAACCCCATGAAAAAGCACAAGAGAAAAAGGTTAACACATCTAAACGAAAAACCTTCCTTAAAAAGCTTGATCCCGAGACCGCAAAAACCCTTTTAGCTCTTAAAGAGAAGGCAAATAAGAAAAATTTCGGCCGCAAAATCAGAGACACTGAAATTATCGCTAAAGCGTTGACACTGATTGAGCCCACTCACCTTGAAGAGCTCCAGGAGGCCACTCTCAGTGAGAAGGATCGGCTCCTTATGGCTCATGAGGAGTTCGTCAAACAGAACGGCAAGATCAGCTTAGATCAATTCATCGGAAAGCTGCTGAAAGGCGAGATTTCCGTGACTAACCATTGATGACACAAGGGTCAACTTGAACCCGAAGGTCACGATTCACTTAAAAAACTAAACACAGGAGTATAGAATGAAAAACATAGCAATTCCGTCTGGCTTTAATCCGGATGCGTTCTTTGACAACTTAAAAGGGTGGATGAGCCCACAAGAAGTTTCGGAAACTTTCGGTTATTCAATCTGGACAATCTATCATTGGAAAAACAGAGGAAAACTTGCAGGTGTTCCGGACGGGCTCTTTGTAAAGTTTAATAGAAGGCTCTTCATACGCACTGAAGTATTAAGGCTCTGGATATCTTCTCAGAATTCTGAAGGCACAGTCCCGATGAATTTTTAAGGAGGCTCTATGAGCATCAAAAAAATTAGTCGTTCTAATGGCGACATCAAGTGGGAAGTTCGAGTTCATGAGAACGGACGCGGATCAAAAAGAATAAAACGAGTCTTCGACAAAAAAGTCGAGGCGGAAATGTTTCTCTTTGATCTTAAAAAAGAACTCGAGGTCCGAGCAAAAAACCCTTTCAAGGATTGTAACTTTGAAAGTAGGTATTTTTCTGAGGAAGCCGAGTACTGGCTGAAAGACGGAGAACTTCGTTTTTCCAAAGGCCATTTGATTCGGTCTCGAGGAGTTCTCAAAGAGATCTTTCCAAAGTTTGGTCATTTGACCATGGATCGATTTACTCCAGAATTTCTTGCTAGGTATCAACAAGCTGAAAAAGCCAAAGGACTTTCGAATTCGACTGTGAATCGAAAAACCGAGATTATCATGGCAATTCTGAACTGCTCCACAAAGCACCGAAGAATTCCTTTTAATCCCGCAAAAGGATTTTCCAAGCTTCGCAAGGATTCTAAAGAAATGTCTTTCTGGAATAAGGCTGAGGCCCTGAGCTTTTTAGCTCACATTGATGAGATCTATCCCCTGACGCATGAAAAGCGCTGGGTCTACGTCGCTTACGTTCTGGCCCTGAATGCCGGATTGCGGGCGGGAGAGATTTGGGGACTTAAACCCATGGATATTTCTCAAGATGGCAAAAGCCTTTGGATCAGACGACAGTTTAACCGTGTCACAATGGATTTTGGACCCACCAAGGGAAAAAAAGCCAGACACGTTCCGTGTCCAAAATTTGTTTTTGAAGAACTTAAAAGGTGGATTGCGAAAAAAAGCATAAAGCCCGATGAGACAATTTTTAGAAACGAACAAGGACGGCCGATTTGCCATGACAACTTTTCTGATCGTCAATTTGGGAAAGATTTAAAATCCTGGGGCGGACGCAGAATTCGTTTTCATGATCTAAGGCACACGGCGACCACATTGATGATCTCGCAAGGAATCGACATTAAAACTGTGAAAGAAGTCTGCGGCCATGCCGACATCGCAACAACGATGAACTACGTTCATTTGGTTGCGGGATCTGTTGAAAAGCTGTCAGAGATCTTTGTCATTGGACCAAGAAAGGAGGAGTCAGAGCAAAAACTCGTACTCATAAAATGATCCAAAAATGGATCTGCGGGGATGAAAAAACTCGCGTGGAATTTGTGTTGAGTGGGAGTGATTTGTAATGGCTTATGAAAATGGTTGACCCTCCGTTGACCCTTTTCACTAAAAATGAGGACACTGCGATGAAAAACCTTGAACCCCAGAAAATAAAAAACCCTCGTAATTGCGAGGGTTTAGTAAGTTTGAGAGAATGGTTGCGGGGGCAGGATTTGAACCTACGACCTTCGGGTTATGAGCCCGACGAGCTACCAGACTGCTCCACCCCGCGTCAGATTGAGGTGGTAATATAGGCGGGCCTAGGAGTGAAGGTCAATAGCTCATTTACGTTCTTTCTCATTTTATTCGATCTTTTCTTGCACCTTTGTGCGGTTTTTGTGCTTGATTTCCCCTCGCAGCTCCCCGAGCTGGTTTTCGAAGCCACATTTGACGAAGAAAACTATGGCCCAGGGATTTCTTACGACGACAAAGGTGGTGGCACCTCTACGTACAACTGTTTGCTGTACTGATCGTCGCTTTTATTGACTACTTTCGTTTCTTTACATTCAGCATGCGCTTCTTGCGCTTGATACGAGCGGCTGTCTTGCGTGCTGATTTATTTCTGACTGGTTTTGGCATAAGGACCTCCTTGAAATTTAATTATCCCTAGAGAAGGTCCTTAATTCAAACTATGTGTTGAACTGATTGTACTTTTTGAAGTACCTACGAGCCGCGTCCAAAATCTGGTTATCTGTCATTGCCTCAAGCGTCTCGATCCCAACAAGATGACCCATCAAGTTTTTGTGATTGTGCTTTTCCAAGTGAGTTTTAAAATGTGTTTTTGCCATTCCTGGACCAAACACAAGAAATTCCTCGGGCGCACCTGCAGCTTGCGCCACCTCGTGAAAAAACTGCTCTTCCTGTTTATGACTATGACCTTCTTGATGGCTGTTAGAGTGCTTGGCTCCGTGTTTCTTCAGCTCAGTTTTTTTTACCCCTGCTGTAGTGACATGAAAAAGCTTTGCATGCTCTGAATCCATCCAAACAACGACTGCTGACATAAAGTCCTCCTTCTTAAGATAAAACCAGTCTACAAGCTTATTTTATAGAATTTCAGAGTCCTGGGACGAATTGGGACGTGTATTTCCTCAGCTTGAGGCATTTCGTCTCATTTTCAAAATGAGCTACCCTCGCCGCGAGCCTTGGGTAGAATGGCAGAATGTCATATCAACTCCAATTGCAGTTTTTCGGCGCCGCTCAAACAGTGACAGGATCTAAGACCCTTCTCACTTATGATGGAAAGAAATACTTGATTGACTGTGGCCTTTTTCAAGGTCCCAAAGAAATTCGACAGAAAAACTGGGAAGACTCTCCTGAACTAAAAAATCTCTCCGCCATTGTCTTGACCCATGCCCATATTGATCATTCTGGCTACCTCCCCAGAATGAGCTCTCTCGGCTACACGGGCCCTGTCTACTCAACCGTGGGAACCTACGATCTCTGCAAAATCATGCTGATCGATGCTGCTTATCTTCAAGAAGAAGATGCACGTTTTGCTAATCAAAAAAAGTACTCCTCTAATTCTCCAGCACTCCCCCTCTACACGGCCAAAGACGCTGAGAAAATTCTTCAGCAATTTCACTCTGTGCCGTTTTATGAGTGGAAACAGTTAGCCCCGAATCTCAGCTTTCGCTTTTTGAGAGCGGGACATATTCTTGGCTCTGCCGTTCTTCAGATCAGTTTTATGTCCCCAGCTGGGATGAAGATTTTGACCTTCACCGGCGACTTAGGAAATTCGCGATCGTTTATTCTCAGAGATCCAGATCCCGTGATTGAAAGCGATTTCCTAGTCTGCGAAAGCACTTATGGTGATCGCGTCCAACCTCGCGAAGATATCTTTCAGCAAGTCTCTCAGATCGTGAGCAAAGTGATTGGTCGTGGTGGCACTCTGATTGTTCCTGCATTCTCTGTAGGGCGAACTCAAGAACTTCTCTATATTATGTCCCGACTGATTCGAGACGGCAAAATCCCGAGTGTTCCAATTTACCTCGATAGTCCCATGGCTCAGACGGCAACCGACATTTATAGAAAGCACGCTGAAGAACTGAAAAGCGATATTCAAGATGGGTACCTTCAAGCGCACCTCACCGGAGTGGTGTTTCGAGAAATCCGGGATTCTGATCAGTCCATGCTCCTTTGCATGAGCACTGAGCCTAAAATTGTGATTTCAGCGGCGGGAATGCTGACAGGGGGGCGAGTCCTCCATCACTTAAAAGCGAAACTTCCGGATGAAAAGTCAGGGGTACTCTTTGTTGGCTATCAGGGTGTGGGAACAAAAGGCCTCCTTTTAAAGAGTGGTTGGAAAGACATTCGCATTCATCAACAGAAAGTCAGTGTTGAAGCCGAAATATTTAGTATTGAACAGCTTTCGGCGCATGCCGATGCCGACGATTTGCTAAAGTGGGTGGGAGCGATGAAGAAAAGACCTGGACTGACGTTCATTAACCACGGCGAAAAGAATGCTTCAGAAACCCTGGGCTATCTGTTCCGAACAGAACTTGAGATGAAATGCATCATTGCTGAAGAAAACAAAGTCTACACCTTAGAATAGTTTGACCCTAAATCCATGGAGGCCTAGGGTGGAAGCGTGAGTCTACGCATCACTCGAACCTCCTCACCTCAGCCTTTGCCGCCAGCAGATCAGCTGGGATTCGGTCAATATTTTACAGATCATCTTTTTTTTGCTGATTTTGCCAATGGCTCTTGGACTTCGGGAGAGATTATTCCTTACCAAAACTTTCAATTAGATCCAGCGGCCAGTGTTCTGCATTATGGCCAAGCTCTTTTTGAAGGGATGAAAGCATTTAAGCATCCCAACCATGAGATGTATCTGTTTCGGCCAAAGTTCAACGCTGAAAGAATGCAAAAAGGTGCTGAGCGACTGAGCATGCAGGCCCCCCCGACAGATTTGTTCATTGAAGGTATCAGAGAGCTCCTCAAAGTGGATGCTCGGTGGATGCCAGAGGGTGTTGGAAAATCTATTTATATTCGCCCCACTCTGATTGGAACTGAAGGATTTCTTGGCGTCAGGCCTTCAAATCATTTTCGCTTTTTTGTGATTCTCTCTCCGGTGGGTCAATATTATTCCAATTCATCAAAAGCGGTGAAGATTTTCATCGAGGAAGAAGACCTTCGGGCCGCCCCTGGGGGGCTCGGAAACACCAAAGCGGCAGCGAACTACGCTGCTTCTTTGCGAGCGGCGCTGAAAGCAAAACACCATGGTTACGCCCAAGTTCTCTGGCTCGATACGTCCCGCAGATTTGTTGAAGAAGTGGGAACTATGAATATTTTCTTTCGAGTGGGCGACGAAGTTTGGACCCCGCGCTTGAATGGCTCTATTCTCGAAGGCGGGACTCGAGCGTGCGTGATTCAACTTCTTAAGTCCTACGGTGTAATTGTCCATGAAAGAGATGTGGCTCTCGCAGATTTGCAGCAAGCTTACGAGAATCGTCAGCTGAAAGAAGCTTTTGGAACTGGCACCGCTGCTGTGATTACTCCGATTGAGGAAATTTCCTCTCAAAAGATCGCTTGGAAATTTACAGAACCCTCAGAAAACAGTATTTCCCAAAAGCTGTTCAAAGACATCAGTTCAATTCAACATGGATTGAGCCCTGATCGCTTTTCTTGGCTGATGAAGGTGTAAGTTTTATGTTCACTCGCGCTGAAAAGCTCTTGTTGTTTGCTCTGGCGTTTATTCAGTTTTCACACATCGTTGATTTCATGATTTTAATGCCTTTGGGCCCGAGCCTCATGCGGACCTTTGAAATCACCCCCACTCAGTTTGGACTGCTGGTTTCAGCTTACACATTTTCTGGGGGTACCACCGGACTGATTTCGGCCCTTTTCTTGGATCGTTTTGATCGCAAAAAATCATTGCTGTTTTTTTACTTAGGTTTTTCTTTAGGAACTCTCGCCTGTGCTTTTGCTCCAAGCTATGAAATTCTCATGCTTTGCCGAATTTTCACAGGGGCCTTTGGAGGCGTGCTCGGCTCTCAAATCTTGTCAATCATTGGGGACTCAATTGAGACTCATAAACGGGGCACAGCGACGGGCCTTGTGATGTCAGCTTTTTCTTTTGCATCTGTGGTCGGAGTGCCCTTTGCACTTTATTTAGCAAACCATTTTGATTGGCATGCGCCCTTTTTGTTTTTGGGAGGACTCAGTCTTCTGTTATTAGGATTGATTTATAAAGCCGTGCCTCAAATGAGCAGTCACCTCAAACACGAGCGCGAGAACCCACTGGAAGTACTCAAAGAGTATTGTTCTCAGAAAATCTATGTTATTCCCCTTATTTTTATGGTTCTTCTTATTTTTGGACAGTTCTCTGTGATTCCTTTCTTGTCCCCCTCTTTTGTCGCTAATGCGGGCCTACTGGAAAATCAGCTCCCATTGATTTATTTAGTTGGTGGGATTTGCAGCATCGCCTCAGGACCTTTGATTGGAAGGATCAGTGACCGCGTGGGAAAAGCGCGGGTTTTTGTTATTGCAGCACTTTTTTCCATCTTACCGATCCTGATTCTTACTCATTTAGGCCCCACTCCAGTGCCCATTTTACTGTTTGTGGTGGGACTTTTTTTTATCGCCATGGGGGGCCGGATGATTCCCGCCATGGCGATGATCACGGGCACGGTGCCACCACATCGGCGCGGTAGCTACATGAGCGTGGTCTCTTCCACTCAGCAGTTTAGCTCAGCCGCTGCGAGTTTTATTGCAGGCCTGATCATTACAAAAAGTCAGACCGGGCAAATACTAGGTTACGGCCACGTGGGAATTATGGCCGCTGCCTTCACTCTGAGCGCCATCATGCTGATCCGTCAGATTCGCAGTCAGTATTAGTCCTAAGAAATTCCTAAAATCACACGTTTTTGGAGCTCGAGAGTCATACTCGTCAGACGATTTTTCTGAAGGCCTGAGAGCTCTTGAAACTCAATTCCATACTGAGGAGTGATTGAGTTATTCAGCACCACACTTTGCACGTGTCTAACTATCCCTTTAAGGTCCAAAGATTTTCCACTCGGCGGATGAAGACTCAGCTTGATATTGAGACCGGGTGTGAGATGAGGCCCCACTCCTTCAAAATAAAGACGGATGCCTCCGGCACTTAAGTCTGCCACTTTAGCTTCGTGAAAGACTGACTCTTCCGCAATCCCCACAATATTGCAGTACATGGGCACACTGGTAGGAACATTGATTCGAAAGTTGGTTCTTCGCTGCAGTTTAAAAATATCGAAATCGACTTTAAATTGACCGTCTTGGCCGTCAAAATCCATGAGCGCCATAAAAAAGAACCGATCTTGATCGATCGAAAAGTTTCCAATGACCCCAGTCGAAGCTTCCGGCAAGCGATCCACAGGAGTGACCCGCCCACGGGCAAAGCAAATCTCTTGGCCTTGAGTGTTTTTTTGAGAAGTTATCTTCTCAGGACGAAAATGAAACAAAGAATCGTCTTCACCTTTGCAAAGAATCTCTCCGCGGATCTGCGCAAGATCTTCAAAAAGTTTTCGTCGTTCAATGAGTGATCTTATTTTTTCAAAAGGTTCTTTCTTATCGATCATGTTCATATTTCAAATTTGGCTTTCCCTGTAGCCGCCACCTGATTATTAATGAGAATTTCATAGTCCAGAGGTGACACTTTAGAAACCATCGCGCTCACTCCGCAATACTTCGTCAGCGACATCTCCACAGACTTTTTGATTTTTTCGAGATCTGGATTTTCCCCATCCACATAAAATTTGAGGTGGACAACTTTAAAAACCCTGGGATGGGATTCAGTGGTATCAGCTTCTGCTGAAACTCGGAATGTTTTAAAATCCACTCGCATTTTTTTCATCAAAGACACCACATCCATCGCCGTGCATCCCGCAATCGAGGAAAGAAGGAGCTCTTTTGGGGATGGTGCTGAATCCTCGCCACCGAATTCAGCTTTTGCATCCATGCCGTGCTCATGATGACGAATCTTCGCTGAAAAATGCATTTTGTCGGTCCATTTGATTTCGGACTTCATGTCGGAATCCTTTCATCCATTGTACGCCGCCAAAGTTTGGGCCACAAGGCCAACAAAAACATCAACGAATAACCGTAAGGCATTTTTTGTGAGTCTTCTTTTTTTGTGAGCCCGGTAAACTCCAAGTTCGATCTTTGATGATGATGGGAATGAAAACCTAAGTTGAACAAAGTCCAATTGGTCCATAGATGATAACTGTCCCAAGAATGTTGGGGTTTGACGACTTCATAGACGCCCTCTTTGAGCTCTTTCCTCAGCAGTCCGTAATGTTCAACATAGTCCACCGTCTGAAGCATCAAAATAGCAACTCCACTGATCGTCAGCCAATAGAGAAGTCCGACGCTTCCAAAGAAGCTGAAAATCAAAACCGTCCAGCAAACCATGATCCCCGCATAATGCACAAAACGGTGATGAACCCAAGAAAGCTTCTCGGCTTTGACTCTCTGGGTTTCAAATTCAAAACTCTTCACCCATGCCCCCAAGTACGCACGAACCCAATACCGATAGAGACTTTCGCCTTTTCTGGAGGTGGCAGGATCTTTGAGTGTCGCCACCCATCGGTGGTGAACTTCCACATGATTGATGCGCCAATAAGAAAAATTCACGAGGCTGAGAAGGAAAATGCCTTCTGCCCGAGACCACTTTGATTCTCGGTGAATCAGCTCATGAGCCGAATTGATGCCGACGACCCCCATCATCATCCCGCAGGAGAGAAGACTGCCAGCGACTTCCAGGGCACTTTGAGCGCTTCCAAAAATCGTCGACTGAAAAGTGCAAACCAGCAGAAACAAGAGCACAGGAACTCCGCTGTGAAGAGAAATTTCTGCGAGCACCTGCGTGGGCCGATCCTGAAACTTGGGCTCAATGCTTTTAAAAGCATAATCCAGCATTGGATGCAGAGCGAAAGTAATTAGCACTCCAAGCCACGCCAGCCAGCCCCCACTGAGCACTCCAAAAGCTGTCAGAATTGCAAAAACATGAGGCAGAAAATAACCCATAGCAAAATGCTAATTCAGAAATAGCGCAGCGTCACTCAAGAGCCTTGAAATTCATAAAGCCGGTGACAAACTGCATTCTGAAATGAAATACTCTTGAAGCATGAATTTTCACTGGAGTCTCGCACTGTTAGTCAGTTTATTGATAGGATCTGCTTTAGGTTTTTTAGCCTATCGCCTTTATCGAAATTGGATCCGCAATACGGCTGAAGAAGAAGCGACGGAAATCGTCGGCGATGCCAAAGCTGAACTCGAACTACAAGAACTCGAACACAAAGAGCAAGTGCAAGAGATCGAGCTGGAACTTTGGACCAAAGAAGAGCGCGAGCTTCTGAAAACGGAAGAGCACATTGCGGAGCTCGAGGAAATTTTCTCGGAGAAAAAGCAGAAGTCCGACAATGCCTATTCGCAAGAGCGCCAAAAGCTTCTTTCCTTAGAAGCAGATGTTGTG
>JAJTIC010000017.1 GCA_021300175.1 Pseudomonadota bacterium | reverse complement strand
CATTGGTCAAAATTGGAACCACTCAAAACCAGAAAAAACTTTTCTATCAGCTCCAGCGAGAGAAAGAGCAGATTGATAAATTAATCGAAAGTGGCAATCTTAAAGAACTGGCGAAAAAGTTAGATATTCCTGAAGATGAAGTTCTGACCATGGTACAAAGACTTTCGGGCCGAGATGTGAGCTTAGATAAACCCACCGACGATGGCGGCACTTCTTTGCTTGGCTTTCAGCGAGCAGACACGGAAGCACCTGATGAGACTCTCGCTAAGAGCGAAAACTTACTGCATCTAAATGAAGCTATCGAAGCCCTTAGACCTACTCTCAATGAAAAAGAGCTCATCATTCTAAAAGAGCGAATTTTGAATGATGAGCCTCTCACACTCCAGGAAATTGGTGAGAAATACGGAACAACCCGAGAAGCTGTTCGCCAAATGGAAGCTCGCCTACTAAAGAAGATCAAAGATAAATTTGCAGAGATCGAGTCCCAGTCCCAGGACTAAGCGACGTCGAGTTCGCCCATGTTTAAAGTAGCGGCGAGCTTTGCTCTGAGCTTCACCACCGCTTGCGCATGCAACTGCGACACTCGAGACTCAGTCACTCGAAGAACTTTGCCGATCTCTTTCAAATTGAGGTCCTCGTAGTAATACAAGGATAGCACCAGTCGTTGTCGCTCAGGAAGCTCTTCTATGGCTTGAGTCACACAATCTTTGACTGTTTTTATATTTAATTGATTGAAAGGATTGTTGAGCTTACAGCCTTCGAGAATATTCAAAATAGATTTTTTATCCACATTACTGAAAGTCTGCTGATCATCAATAGACAACAAACTCACCGGGCGGACTTGGTTTATCAAATCATAGAACTCATCCATATTGATTTTGAGTGCTGCGGCCACTTCTTCATCCGTGGGCGATCTGCCAAAGTCCGCTTCCAGCTGAACCATGGTTCTTTCCAAAAGCTTCGCCTTATCACGAATCGAACGAGGAACCCAGTCTTGCGCACGCAATTCATCGAGAATAGCGCCACGAATACGGAATTCAGCGTAAGTCTTAAACTTATTATCACGAGTGGGATCATACTTGTCGATGGCATCCATCAACCCAATAACACCGGCAGAGATCAAATCATCCAACTCGATATTAGAAGGAAGTCTTACTGCAATTTTCTGCGCAATAAACTTGATGAGAGATGAATACTCTAAAATGAGCTTATCTTTGTCATTGGCCGAAACCTTTTTGACGTCTTTACTCTCGTACTTTTTAATGGCGGCTGAATTTTTCGACATTTTACCCTCACCCTGTCCTAATTTTAGCAAAACTCGCTTCTGACTCAAAGACCAAATCTTTAAGCTACACCGACGACCTGTTCCCAGAAGAACTGGAGTCCAGCTTTGGTGTCAGACTTTTGTACACTTTGCTGCATTCTTAAACTTATCGCTTGAATAGCACGGGCAGATTCTGCCTGCGGCTCGTGTCTCACAATGAGACGCTGTTGGAGTGTGGATCTCTTTAGCAAGTTATCCTGTGGCACAGAACCCCAATAATCAAGACCGATCGAAAGGAAACGATTCACTACTTCAGAAAATCGATTGAAGAGCGCAAGACCTTCCACTTCATCGCGCACTTGATTGCAAATGATCGAAAATCGAGTTTCTTTGTATTCACGATTCAAGACCTTAATCAACGCATAGGAATCAGCCAAAGAAGCTGGGTCCGGATTGATAATCACTGCCGACATCTGAGCTGCAGCATTGAGGTAGAGCACATTATCAGAGATCCCTGGAGCCGTATCTATCAGCATGTAATCATATGCGTGTTCCAGTTGGCTGACAGAATCCACCAGAGCTCTTCGCTCAAAAGGATTCAAGCGGTTCAATTCAACAATACCCGAACCACCTGAAATCAAAGCGATCAGCGGCGACACTTGAGTGACAACTTCTGAGATTTCTTTTTCCCCGCGAATCACATCAAGGATATTTCCTTCGGGTTTAACTCCAAACATGATGTCGACATTTGCCATACCGAGATCACCATCAAAAATCAGCACTCGCTGCCCCTGTTGCGCTAATGCCTGCGCAAGATTTGCGGTCAACGTTGTCTTGCCGACCCCACCTTTTCCCGAAGTGATGGCAAGCGTCTTGGTCTTTTGAGAATAGAATCGTGAGCTCATGCTGTTTGCTCCTTCTTCATTTTCGTAATTTTAAAGATCAAATCGAGCATTCTCTCTTTAGTCGAAGATTCCAAGTCCTCGGGAACCCGAGAGCCGATTCCGAAAGAATGGAGTGGAACATCGTGCCGTCTCATAAAATTATAAATATTCCCATGCTGAATCGACTCATCGATGGAAGTGAAAATCAAATCAGTAAACTGGATCACTTTGTACCTTTTTCCAATTTCACTCAGATCAGAGTCTTTAGCTAAACACGATAATACTAAATGAACAGCACTCATTTTATCGCCACTGGGAATCACACTTCGGAGAAATGAAATCTCTTCCAGATTTTTCAAGCTAAATCCAGGGCAATCGATCAGGATATGATCATAGTCAGCCAAAGCTTGTTTCAGTCGATCGAACTCTTGCTTATTGCGCACAACTGCAAAAGGGACATTAAGAATCTGAGCGTAAATCTTCAGCTGATCCGTCGCTCCTACTTTCCATGTATCTAAAGTCAAAAGAGCGATTTTCTTATTGTCTTTAATCATGAGATGGCTCGCATACTTAACGAGAGAAGATGTCTTTCCTGAGCCAGAGGGCCCGGCGAAAAAGTGATACTTTGCAGCTTCATGACCTGACACAACTTGCGTTGTATCGAGGATTTTTTTTGCGATCCATCCATCCACAAGTGCTTTGTTCTTGAGTTTAATGGCTGGCATTGATTCCTGAGCTTGAGTGAGTAAATCAGCTGCAATTTCAGGAGCAATCCCGCTTTCTGTGAGTTTTTGAAACATGTGAGACACATCATAGGTGAGTCCGTACTCAGCTCCAGGATGACTGGCCGACATTGTTTGTGGAACCTTCTGAAAGCCTGCGATGACCTGCTTTAACGACTCAATCTCGTTTTTGAGTACAGAAATTTCTGCGGAATCTTTCACTTGCACTGTTTGCATTGCGTTCCAAGCTGCTTGGGCCGCTGTTTTAATTCTCTCTCCCGCCAACTCAGAGTTGGACGGAAGGCCTACTTCAGCTGGATCATCAATATCAATGTAACGCTGTTGAGTCACTGGTTTCTGCTGAAGTTCAGATTTTTGATTCTCTTGAATGTACTTAGTCACCATTTTGTCGATGATTTGTTTTTGAACTTTCGCTGGAGACTGCACAAGCTTCTCGCGGTCTTCGTTTCTTAAGCGACTCTCGGCAAATTTCTTTTTCTGAAGAGTCTCTTCAGAGACTGCAGCCGTAATCTCGACAGAACCTTGCCCCATCAGGCCATAGGACTTTTTGTTGTCTCTCGCAGAAAGAATGATGGCGTCGGGGCCCAATTGAGCTTTGACCATTTCCAGAGCTTCTTTCATTGAGCGCGCTTCAAACTTTTTAACTTGCATGACTCATCTCCACTGTTCCTACGGATTTAACATTCGCATCGGCAGTCAACTCACTGTGGGAAAGAACAACGAGCTGGGGAATAAACCGGCTCGTCAATTTGTATAAGTGGCGACGTGCAGTAGGGCTCGTTAAAAGAATCGGCTGGCTTGCGATTTCGGGGTGAGACTCTACAGTCCTTGCGATATTGGTGATTAGCTTTTGCGCTGACGTTGGATCCATCACTAATTGCACACCCTGCTCTGTTTGGATTAAAGAATTCGCAATTGTTTCTTCGACAAAAGGATGAAGAGTCATGACTGGAATATTGCCTAGTTCAGTGGTGTACTTGACAGTGATTGATCTGGAGAGAGCTTTTCTGACTGATTCAGTGAGCACTTCCACATCTTTCGTGCGGCTGGACTCATCTGCCAAAGTTTCGAAGATGGTTCGCAGATCTCTAACAGACACTTGCTCTTTCAGCAAAGCTTGAAGAACACGAACCACACTGCCGAGATTCAATGTATCCGGGATCAGATCCTCGACTACTTTGGGATGAGTTTTCTTAAAGTTTTCAATCAATTGAGAAGCTTCTTGGCGACCCAAGAGTTCGTGGGCATGGGCTCTAATAATCTCGGTCAAGTGAGTTGCCATGACAGTTGGAAGGTCAACCACGGTATAACCTGCCATCTCAGCCTGTTCTCTCAACGGGGGATTAATCCACAGAGCATCTAACCCAAAAGCAGGTTCCTTTGTTGGAATGCCATCAATAGGGTCCATGACGTTTCCTGGATCCATGGCCATGAGTGCATCTGGTCGCAGAACTCCGCCACCCACTTTGTTTCCTTTAATCATCAATCGGTATTCCCCTGAGGCAAGTTGAAGATTATCGCGAATATGAACACTGGGAATCACGATTCCCAAATCCAAGGCAAACTGTTTGCGAATAGAAACGATTCGTTCGAGCAAATCTCCACTGCTGTCGGAATCAACCACATTGATGAGACCATAGCCCACTTCAAGCTCGAGAAGATCCAAAGGAAGCATCGATTCGATATTCTCTTTTTGGGGTGCCGAAGCTTCTTCTTCGGCTGTCTTGCGGGCTCGTTCTTCATCCTCTTGACGATACTTTGTTATCACCCAGGCCGTGAGCCCCAAACCACCCGCCATCAAGAAGAAGGGAATTTTAGGGAGACCGGGAACTAGTCCTAAAAATCCGATCACTGCAGCAGAAACAGCGACAGCGCGGGGGTTGACAAAAAGCTGACTGGCGATCTCAGTACCAATATTGTCATCAGTTTTCGCACTTCGCGTGACGACGATACCAGCCGCTGTTGAAATAATCAGTGCTGGAATCTGAGACAGAAGACCATCTCCGATTGTCAGCATCGTGTAGTATTGAGCGGCCGTCCCCAAAGATAGGCCGTGTTGAAGAGTTCCAATGAGTAAACCGCCGATGATGTTCACCAATGTGATAATAATCCCTGCGATGGCGTCACCACGCACGAATTTACTGGCACCATCCATTGCTCCGTAGAAATCTGCTTCTCGTTCAATCTCTTGGCGTCGACGGCGAGCTTCTTGCTCGTTGATGAGACCTGCGTTAAGATCAGCGTCAATAGACATTTGCTTCCCAGGCATCGCGTCCAAGGTAAACCGAGCAGCGACCTCGGACACACGACCAGAACCTTTGGTGATGACGACGAAGTTGATAATGACCAAAATCACGAAGATCACGGTCCCAATAACATAATTGTTTCCAACAACAAAGTTCCCGAAAGCTTGGATCACTTCCCCGGCGGAGTCAGGCCCTTGATGTCCATGGGACAGGATTTGACGAGTGGTCGCAACGTTCAAGGCTAAACGAAAAAGAGTTGTGATCAAGAGCAATGAGGGGAATACACTAAGCTCAAGAGCTTTGGTGATGTACATAGACACCAATAAAATCATGATACTGATGGCTAACGAGAAGGTCAGAGACAAATCAATCAGAATGGCTGGCAATGGGATAATCATCACCGCAAGAATTCCAATCAATCCTACGGCCACCATGAGATCAACATTCTTGGTAAATTTCTCAAACCGTTTTAAAAACAGAAACAACTGATTCATGACTTCTTCCCTGCTTTTCTTTTAAGTCTGAAAACAAAAGATAAAACTTCCGCAACCGCGACATAGAGCTCGCGCGGAATGACCTGCCCCAGCTTCATAGTCTTGAAGATCGTTCGCGCTAATGGCTTGTTTTCGATGATCGGTATATTGTTCTGGCGCGCAATCTCTTTAATTTTTTCAGCCACAAGATCGGCCCCTTTGGCCACCAGCTGAGGAGCTGGAACATTATCATCATAACGAAGCGCTACGGCGATGTGAGTGGGGTTCGTGATGATGACTGTAGCTTTAGGAACTTTATCCATCATTCGTCGATTGGCCAGCTCTCTCTGCACCCGACGAATTCGTGCTTTAATCAGCGGATCCCCTTCTCTCTGCTTGTTCTCTTCTTTGACCTCTTGCTTGGTCATCATCATTTTCTTTTCGTTATCCCAGCGTTGGAAAAAATAATCTGCGACAGTCAGCCCCACCATCGCAAGTCCCACACCACCCAAAAGTTTTGCTGTGACGGTGCCTGTGTACTTCATCAATTCAGAAACAGAGAGCTGAATCAGCGTGGGAATGTTGTTGAGTTCAGTCTTCAAAAGCAAATAAGTCACATAGCCCACAATTGCGAGCTTGATCAGGGACTTAATACCCTCGATGGCATTGCGGAGAGAAAAAATCCTCTTGAAACCCTCTAAGGGATTAATCTTATCAATCTTAGGCTCGAGAGCATCTTCCACTTGCAAAAAGCCAATTTGTAGAACGGTCGAAGCCACACCAAGAATCAAACCGACACCCAACACGGGCGCAATCAAATAAACGAACTTAAGCCCCGCAAGCTTCAGAGCGGGAAACATATCCCCGCCACCGCGGACCGCTTGAACCATGTCAGGCCCCATGGTGAATTGAAAGAGTTCAAACAATTGAGAGAAAAAAAATTGGCCCATCATGTAGATTGCTCCAGCCCCAAAGAGGAGAAACAGAGCGCTAGCGAGCTCACGGCTTTGAACAACTTGACCTTTTTTCCGGAACTCTTCCCGCCGGGTGTCCGTTGCTTCTTCTGTTTTCTCTTGGTCCTGATCTTCACCAGCCACTAGAGCACCTTCATCGCTTTAAAAAATTCTTGAGCCATGATATCGAGGAGTCCCGACATCTGACCAATAAACATGGGCATTGCTAGAATCATCACAACAAAACCAACTGAGATCGTGACAGACAAGGAAGTCATCAGCACATTGATCTGAGGTACCGCTCTTCCCAAAATCCCCATGGCAAGATTCGCCAAGAAAATCGCTAACAGAATGGGAGCTGACATTTTGAGTCCCATAACAAGCACGACTTGGATGGAGGTTGCCACTGTCGCAAATCCTGCTGAGTTCACCATCTCTGCGGCCAGTGGAACTACTTCATAGCTTTTTACAAGACCTGAAATAAAAATATGATGCCCATCCATAGCTAAAAAGAACAACATAGCAAGCCAAATTTGAAACTGTTCAACCACGTTACTTGTTGAACCCATGGCAGGATTGTACAGCTGAGCCGACGCTATCCCGATCGACATGGACATGATTTCCCCTGACACACTGACAGCGAAAAAAAACATCCTCATGAGAAAGCCCAGAAATAATCCGATCAGGATCTCACGAGCTGCAAAAGCGATCACTTCTTGACCCATCACCATCCAGGCCCCATTTGGAAATGTGAGCGTGGGAAAGACAACCATGGACATCACAAGAGCCAGTAAAATTTTGGTATAGACTGGAACGCTCGTGGATCCAAACACTGGCCAGGCCACGACAAAAGCTATCAATCGCAGAAAAACTAGTGCGAAAGCGACGATTTGTCCTTCTGGAAACTGATACAGTGCTTGCAAACTTAATCCCTCACAATAGTTGCAATGTTTTCAAATAAGTTAACAGTGTAGCTCTTCATCACATCCAGCATCCAAGGTCCTGCAAGAATAATGACTAAAGCGACTACTAACATTTTTGGAATAAAGGTCAGTGTGGCTTCGTTGATCTGAGTTAAGGCTTGAAAGATACTGACCAAGAGACCGACAACCAGAGTCGTGATAAGAATCGGACCTGCAACTAATCCAGTTGTCTTCAAAGCTTCAGTTCCCAAATTGATAATCATATCTTCTGTCATAAACCTACCCGAAGCTCTTCACCATTGAGCCGATAAGAAGCGTCCATCCATCAATCAAAACAAACAGCATAATTTTCAAAGGCAAAGAGACTACGACCGGTGGCAACATCATCATCCCCATGGCCATCAAGATACTCGCGGCCACCATGTCAATGATGAGAAACGGCAAGAAGATAATGAATCCAATTTGGAAAGCGGTTTTTAGTTCACTAATGATAAATGCCGGAACCAAAACGACGGTGGGAACATCCGCCAAAGTCTTTGGTTTTTCCATCTTTGAAAGCTGAACGAACAAAGATAAGTCTTGCGGACGCGTCTGGTTAAACATGAATTTTCTTAGAGGAGCGAGCGTCTGAGTAATTGCCTCATCCTGTGATATCTTGTTGGCTAAGTAAGGCTCAATACCATTCGTATTCATTTCCTTAAATGCGGGACCCATTACAAAGAACGTGAGGAACAAGGATAAGCCCACCAGCATCTGATTGGGTGGCATGGTCTGAATACCCATGGCCTGGCGTAAAAATGAGAAAACAATGATGATTCGGGTGAAGGAAGTCATCATGATCAAAATTGCCGGGGCTAAAGTTAAAACTGTCAGAATAAGAATGATCTTGATCGCATTCACGACCTCTGTGGGATTCTCCGTTGTTTTAAATCCCATATTGAATGTTGGCAAAGTCACTTGTGCCATGGCGGGCACTGCAAAGAAAAATGCCAATCCTAAGAGCCCCCACCAATGCTTCTTCATTGGATTGACCTCATGTTCTTTAAACGGTCAGAAACAAAATCCTTGATCCCTGAAATGGAGAAATCTTCGTGATTATCATCCATTACTTTTCTAAAGTTAGTAGGATTTTCCGTGGGTACCTCTTCATCTAAAAGAGACAATGGCTTGATGAGAGAAATGTTCTG
The DNA here is from genome assembly GCA_021300175.1 of Pseudomonadota bacterium. Lineage (GTDB taxonomy): Bacteria > Bdellovibrionota > Bdellovibrionia > Bdellovibrionales > Bdellovibrionaceae > JAJTIC01. The sequence goes on along the minus strand of JAJTIC010000017.1, from coordinate 13,795 downwards.
CTCTGTGACTCCGATCAGAATGCTTTCACCTGCCACTCGAATGATGGCTAAGCTTTTTTTAGGGCCCAAGTAATGCTGGGTCAGAACTTTGATGTCCGTGGCTTGGTTGTTTCTTTGTGCTTTCGCGAGATACTTTTTGCTGAAAAAGTAGACTCCAAAGAGGAGAATTCCTAAGATCGAGATTGTCATGATTGACTTAAATATCGTGCCTTCTGCCCCCGCACTCTTTTTTGTGTTTTCAAGAATAACTGGGATTTGACTCTCAGAAACTTTCACTGCAGATACTGAAGGAGATACCGTGACGGATTCACCCTGTGAAGCAGCAGTCATTTCTGATGTTTCTGTGGCGAAGGACACTCCACTTCCGAAAACTAAGAAAAGACTTAAAAGTACGTTCAGCATGGTCTCTCCTACTTGAGTTGTTCCACTCGTTCTTTTGTTGAAATGATATCGGTGAGACGAACACCAAACTTTTCATTCACAACAACGGCTTCACCGCGAGCAATAAGCTTATCGTTGACAAGAACCTCCATCGGCTCCCCTGCCAACTTATTCAGTTCAATCACACTTCCCTGACCAAGATTCAAAAGCTCGCTGACAGGCATTTTTGTACGACCAAGCTCGACTGTGACTCGCAGGGGAATATCCAAAATCAGCTGTAAATTTCGATCAGAAGCTGGATCGCCATCTGGGGTTCCACCTGATCCACTTCCGCCCCCTCCGCCCTCTCCACCAGAGCCACTCCCGGTTCCTCCTCCAGCGGCCTCAGCTTCTGTAACGAGCTTCTCTGCTAGATTGTCTAAATTATCTGCCATGGTTCTCCCCCTTAACCCTTCACTGGTCGAGTCACTTGCATTGCTACAGTTCCATGGTGAACACCATAGAAACCTTTGAACTTACTGACACCTTCAACGTCGATGTTAAATTCGCCATTAGAGTCCTGATTCAACGGGATCACATCGCCAACCTTCATCTTCATAAGGTCTTCAAGCTTAATCTCTGTTTGGCCAAGTTCGACTTTAACATTTACATCAGTCGCTAAAAGTTGGTCTTTAATGATAGTTGTCCAAAGTTTCTTATCAGTCTGGTCACTTTCAACTTGGAAGCCTGACTGAAGTTTCTGCTTGATAGGCTCGATAGTCGCATAAGGAATTACGATGGTTATGGTGCCATTCGCATTTTCAAGCTCGACGTCAAAAGTTGAGGCGATCACTACATCTGTGGGTGGCACGATCCCCACGAACTGAGGGTTCACTTCCGTTCTCACAAAAGAACATCCAATTTTTTCAACTGAGGACCAAGCGGCTTCCATATCATCAATTGCTAAATCCACTACTTTTTTGACGATAGAAAGTTCAATTTGGGTAAAGTCTTTTCCTTCAATTTTAGTGTAAGGACGATCAGCTCCCCCGAAAAAACTATCGACAAGAGCATAGGCAAGCTTACTCTCAATCACAAACAATGCAGAACCACGTAAGTTAGCAAAACGAAGAACTGTCATGCATGTCGGCATTGGTAAAGTATTTATGAACTCCCCAAACTTCAAAAAGTCGGTACTTGCCAGGGTGAGTGAAGCAATTTTTCGGAGAGCTGAGGACAACGAAACTCGAAATGACCTCATAAACTTTTCGTAAATGACTTCTAACTGAGGAAGACGACCTCGAATGATGCGATCTTGGCTGGTGAGATCGTATGTAACGACCACCTTTTCTTCTTTTCCACCACCACCACCGCTAGCGGAAACGTTTCCACCACCCCCATTACCACCGCCGTCCCCGCCACTGCCCGCGACCTCTCCCTCAGAAACAGCTTGCAAGAGCGCATCAACTTCTGATTGTGAAAGCACCTGATTCATGACTTTCTCCTAGTTGTAAATGAACTCAGTGAAGTAAACGTTGGTGATTTTACCTTTGGTCAAAAAAGCATTCACAGTGTCTTTGATTTCATCGCGAAGCTTTTGTTTCCCATCAGGCGTTGCCACTTCGTCATAGGTCTTGCCGCTGAGAAGAATGATGATGATGTCGCGAACCTGCGCCTTACGAGTCTCGATCTCTTTCGCCACATCCGACTTATTGAGCTCGATCTCCATGGAGACACTTGCAATTCTACGACCCTTGGACCCCGATAAATTAACGATAAAGGTCTCTAAAGGAACCACTGTTCCCATGATAGCTTTTTCGGTACTGGCATCCTCGTGCTGCTGATCAGCTTCTCCTTTAATGACGTGCTCAAGCTTCGGTTCGGCGGCTTCTTTCTTTTTACCGGCATACAGCATATAGCCGACGCCACCAACGACCAACATGTTTACTACGGCAAGCACAATGAGAAGCAAAGGTGCTTTACTCTGAATGGGTGCCGGGGCCGCGGGGGCCTGTTCTTTTGCTGCATTTTCTTCAGCCACTTCATCCTCCTTGATGAAAGCAGACTTCTGCCTCACTGAAGTTGGAGCAACACCAATGCCAACAAGACTTTCATCGAGGAGTCTGCCAGAGCTGCGAATAATGTGATTTGAAATGAGCTTTGTGGCAGGTCTTGTTAAATGTTTGACAAAGACCCATGAAGGTTTCGTCAGGGAATTGACGTAAGGACTTTAGTCAGACGACTCATCTAAGTGGGGCAAAAGAGCGTTCTGAATTTCATTATGCATCATCCCGTTACTCGACAGAATCGTGCGCTGATAAACATGATATCCGTTAGTTTTGTAAGTTGAAACTTTTCCCCCAGCTTCTTCAACAAGCAAGCTACCTGCAGCTGTGTCCCAAGGCGATAAGTTTTTCTCCCAATAGGCATCGAAAGTTCCCCGAGCCACTTGAGCAAGATCGTAGGAAGCAGCACCTGCTCTGCGAATTCCTCGGCATTTTCTGACCACGGAAGAAAAAATTTTCAACTGTTCTTGTAGAGCATCTTCATGGTCACCGAAGAAACCAGTCGCCAAAAGGGACTCTCTGAGAGTTGGAGTTTTTGAAACAGTCAGTGGCTCGCCATTGAGAAAAGCGCCTCCACCACGAACGGCAGCATAGACTTCATTCATTTTAGGGGCATCGACGACAGCGACTTGAATCTTGCCATGCAACTCATATCCAATACTCACCGTAAAGATCGGGAACCGATGAATATAATTTGTTGTTCCATCTAAGGGATCTACAATCCATCGACCGCGAGTTCCTGGCTTCCTTTCGACTTTATAGCCTTGAACGCTGCCTTCTTCGCCCAAAAAGTCATCTTCCGGAAAACGCTTTCTCAAATACTCGAAAATGACTTGCTCTGACTCGCGATCAGCTTCGCTCACAAGCCCCGCCAAATGCTTTTCTGAAATATTTTCTATACGACCAAAGTAGTGAAGTAGGACTTCTCGACCTAAGCGCGCGGCTTTCAAAGCGTCATAAAGCGTTAATCGATCTAAATTTTCCATGCTGGCTCCTGTCGCATTGACCCGGGATGGTGGTAAAGATAGCATTAAGTACAGGGTTTAAAAAGAGGGGATATCATGGCAGTTGAAAGATACGTATCCAAAACGGATGTCGTTGTGAAGTTAGTTCTGGTTTTCTTCATTGCGTTGCTTTCATTTTCGATCGGAACTTTTGTCGGCAAAAAGTTTAGTGATAATCAGCACAAACTCGCTGAGTTTGAACCAACTCAAAGCCAAGAGGGCACTGCGGTTGCTGAAGAAAATCACGCTGATCATGGCAACTCTGCTGAACGGGAAATCGCTTCGATTTCCCCTGACTCAATGGAGGTGAAACCCGGTGAAGCTTTGACTGATGATGAGATTGCAAAGCTCGCTGAAGAATTTGTCACCGACGATGTAGAATCTGTTTCACCAAACCCTGCACCAGGACATGGGCCCCAACATGAAGCCCCCGCTCATCACAGCGAAAAACCCAAAAAAGAAACTGTGAAAGTTGAGCCTGCAAAGGCAGAAACTGCAAAAGCTGAAGGTAAGACTTCTGAACCTCAGCAAGAAGCTTCTTCGGCGGCTCAACGATTAGCTCAAAATGAACTTCCCTCAAAAGAGATCGAGAAAGATCAAGGTCCTCGGTTACCAGCCTCTTTACCAACCGAAGTGGCCGGCTCTGCACTAGGCAAGTTCACTGTTCAAGTGGGCTCGTATAATAATGAAAAAGAAGCTCAAAGCTTAGCAGCGGACCTGAAATCGAAAGGTTTCTCTGCTTTTTATGTCACCGCCGATGTGAAAGGTCAAAAATGGTACCGAGTGAGCGTTGGTTTATTCACCACGCAAAAAGAAGCAACTGCTTATCGCAATGATCTGCTGGCTCGCAAAAAATTCGCGAGTGCCATTGTTCAAAAAGTAACATCAGAAAAGTAATGAGATCTGCAGAGAAGGTGTGATTAGAAACACCTTCTCCATTCCATCTGTAAAGTCTGCTTCATACTCAAATCTTGAGAATCTAAAGCCATCATGGCGACGGGATGAGCTCCCCTTCCGGGAAATCGAACTCCCAAAACGGCATTCATATTCAAGCGAACAGTTTGCATCCCACAGGGAGTAAACGAGTTGCGACCAGGCTTCTGAGCTGCTTGAAAGGTGTAGTTCCCTTGATAAGGCCCCATGAAGCTCGCATCTCGCATGGATGTGATAGGACTTTGGGGGGCTTGATACAATAAGCGCTGGTAACCTTGAATCCGGGCGGGAAGATTTGCAAAGCCACGGTAGTCCACACCTCGAAAGGAAAAAGCCCATCCCGCAGGAATCACGACATCAAAAGAGACAGTGCAGGTTTTCTCGACAGTGAAGTTCCGTGGATTCATAGAAGCTGAATCTGCCTCTAGGACAAAGTTATCAAAGAGAATCGAAAGATCCTGCAGATCTGTACTCAAAGAGACAGCCGCTGTTGCCTCAGAACATCCGCTCCCGCTTAAAGAAACATTCTGAATGACTGCGGAACTAGGGGCATTCTGAGCCTGAGCTAACTCGGCTATCAGAATAACCATTACAGATAAAAAACAACGTGTTAGAGACATAAATCCTCCTGCTTGCACAGGATTTTGCAAACTCGAAGCCAAGCAAAGTGGTGTCAAAAAGTCAGGCCAAAGAGAGCGGAAACAGACGATGCTGGGCTCGGAGTCCATGACTCAGAAGTCAGTACGCGAGCCTCTAAAGAAACCCAAACCCAAGGAATATTCAACCGGAGCCCACCGACAGCCCCCAAATGACCTTTCCAGCGACCGGATTCTGAATTAGGTACTCCCAACAAAGTCGTTGTAACAACGTCTCGATGGAAGCCCGCCATCAATCCCAAATAGGGTAACAAATAAACCTCAGCGAAGAAGTTGTCTTGAAATTCCATCACTGGGAGGAACGACAGAGCTTGGTGATCTTGCTTCACAAAAAGTGTGGCATTTCCGGATTCTATTTGAGTGGTTTGGTAATCGAGGAAGAACCAAAAACTTCCGGAGCGAAGCCCTGCTGAGAAAGAAGCCAAACTTTGAAAATCCTCAGGACGCTCTTGGGAATCGTATTGACGATTTTCATGAGTATACCGAAGAGCATAGTCACTCGCCTGCGATCTGAAAGCAAAGAAAAGACTGAAAACTAAAAAGAAGAACCGCATAGCAATTCTTTTCGCTTCTCACTGAGAACGCCCACCCGCTTCTTAAGATCATCGCACTCAGCTCGAGTGACCGGACCCTGCAGTTGGGTCAAGTAGATTTCAATGAACTCAGACGGAGCCAATAAGCTCTTTTGTGTTGATGCCGCAAGATATTCGCTGCGAATCAATGGCAAGGATTTAATGAGTGCTTTTTGTGCTTCGATACGGACTTCAGCAAACACTTGATCTTTCTCTTTGCCTTTTTGCAGGGAAATCTCTTTTACTCGTTGATCGATCAAGCCTTTGATCAATCGCGCATAGAGATTTCCGATGGCATATGAAAGCCCAACTTGATTATTGTCTTGAGTGCCTTCCACCATTTTTGCGAGTTGATCAGAGCTGACAAATGAGTTCACAGGAAGATCTAACCTGCGAGTGGATTTTTCTTGAGGCAAAGATTTTCTGACGAAATTCACATCCCCTGAGTAGAGCCATCCCCAGACATCCGCCAATCCTTCATTGAGCCCGCGAAGTAGAACACTGTGATAAGCTGCAGGTAAATCTACTTTCGCATTGGGAATTTCTTCATCTGAAGTGGCTGTTTCTAATTGGGTCTTATGAGGTTGCAAACCAGCAACCGAAGGATATTCGTTTTTGATCGGGTCAATAAAAAGCTTCTGGAAATACGCATGAAAATGCTCATGGGCCACCACTCCCCCGTTAACCATCAGAGGCAGACCTTCCAATCGATAAGGTACAAAGATGAAGATATCGTTCTCTCCTGAGTACAAAGCATTGTTCTCTAAAGAGCCAGTCCCAGGTTTTACTTGAGCATCCACAGCGACTTGACGGGGCCAACTCAAAATAGAATCAATTCCTAAAGCTTGATCTTGCTTCATCAAGCGCTCAAAATGCGCGTACAAAGTCAGCATCTGAAGACTGAGAGCGTCTTTGGCAATATAGACCCCGGAAGAGTTTCTCATGAATTGGATCGCAGGTGACTTTCCCACCAGCTTTCCCTGGAAAATTCCAGGCTCAAGGAAGAACCTCGCCGCTTTGCCAAAAAGAGTCTTCAAATCTGACAGAGTATCGAGCGTCAAATTCTGGAGTTCGTATTCACCAGTTTGAGTTTTAGTGATCGGAACCTGAACCCGCAGAGGGCCCTGCCCCCGAGAGTCTTCAACTGAGGGCTGGCAGGCCGTGAGCAAGGAAGTCGCAAGGCCTGCAAACAAGAAAAAATGCATGAATTTTCGGGATCTTCTTGTTAGGGTCCTCGGCACGGGGAAACCTCACCTTCTTGAGCCCCACTGTTGTACGGGAACTTGTTGTGGGACACAATGCCCACTGATTTGACAGAGAGAATTTACATGACTTTAAAACGTGATTTCAATAGATTAGAGGCCCTCATACAGCAGCTGAATCCTCCGCAAAGAGAAGCTGTTCTCACTTCTCAGGGGCCACTTTTGATTCTTGCTGGTGCAGGCTCCGGAAAAACCAGAGTGCTGACGTTCCGCATGGCAGCTCTGATTGCTCAAGGTCATGCCGCTCCCGATGAGATTTTGGCTGTGACGTTTACCAATAAAGCTGCCCGTGAAATGGAAGCCCGAATTTTTAAAATACTTTCGGACATGGGTGTTTCTCTGCGTGAAAATCTTTGGGTGAGTACATTCCATAGCTTTTGCGTTCGCGTGTTGCGACAACATATTCACCTTCTGGATTACCAGCCTTACTTTGCGATCTATGATGATTCAGATCAGCTTTCACAAATTAAGAAAGTGATGAACACTCTGAATATCAGTGATAAAATTCATCCGGCGAAGTCATTTCGCAATCGAATCAACACGGCCAAAATGTTGGGTCTTGATCCTGGGCAAGCTGAGAAGTCTTCGAAAGTTTTTTTCGATCAAAAGACCATCGAAGTTTACAAAGCTTATGAGTTTGAAATGAAGAAAGCCAATGCTGTGGATTTTGGCGATCTGCTGATGAAAGTTTACGAACTTTACCGCATGTACCCGGAAATTCTGGAGCAATATCAAGACAAGTTCAAGTACATCATGGTCGATGAGTATCAAGACACGAATCACATCCAATACTTGCTGGTGCAGCAGCTGGCTCAAAAAACCAGAAACCTCTGTGTGGTGGGTGATGAAGATCAATCCATCTATTCGTGGCGGGGTGCTGACATTCAAAATATTTTGGATTTCGAAAAAGATTTTCCTGAAGCTAAAGTGGTCAAACTGGAAGAGAACTATCGTTCCACAGGCACAATCGTCAAAGCCGCCACTGCGGTGATCAAAAATAATAGCCAAAGAAAAGATAAAACACTTTTTACTTCGAATTCAGATGGGGAAAAAATCACTATCCGTGAAGAGCAAACCGAGTACGATGAAGCGAAATTTGTCGTTAGAAAGATTCGAGAGCTCCTCGCACAAGGATCTGCAGACTGCCAAGAAATGGCGATATTTTATCGAACCAATGCCCAATCCCGCGTGCTTGAAGAGCAGCTCAGAACTTCTGGTTTACCCTACAAAATTGTGGGAGGAGTTCGTTTCTATGAACGCCTCGAGATTAAAGATGTCTTGGGTTACTTGAAGCTCACGATTAACTCAAAAGATGACATGGCTTTCAAAAGAGTGATCAATGTTCCTGCTCGAGGCATCGGAAAAACCACCGTCGAGAAACTGGAAGAGCTTTCCGTTCAAGAGAAAATTTCCATGACCGAAGCTGCGGAAAAAGCCATTGATCAACGCTTGTTCAATTCAGGGACAACTTCCAAACTCAGAACTTTTCTAAATCTGATGGAAGACTTAAGGGGCCTTTCCAAAAACCACAACTTGGTGGATTTTTACACTCTGGTGCTTGAACGCAGTGAATATGCTTTGAAACTCAAAACCGAGGACTCGCCTGAAGCAAATGCACGTATCGAGAACTTAGAGGAACTCAGCAACGCTATGACTCAGTTCATGAAAGAGCGACCCGATCACTCCTTGCAAGCTTTCCTTGAAGAAATGGCCTTGGTCAGTGATGTGGATTCTTTGGATGAAACTGTGAATTCTGTGACTCTGATGACTTTGCATGTTTCCAAAGGGCTCGAGTATCCTTATGTCTGGATTGTAGGACTCGAGGAAAACCTTTTTCCCTCGGGAATGGCAGCAGAGGACGAAGATGGCGATCACTCGATTGAAGAGGAGCGCCGGCTCGCCTATGTGGGAATGACTCGCGCTCGTCAAAAGCTGACTCTTACTTATGCAAGGTCAAGAAAAGTTTGGGGGCAAGAACAGTACAATCAGCCCAGCCGATTTTTGAAAGAGATTCCCAAACAGTTCACCGATTTTTCCACAGCCCTTGAGCAAAATAGCTTTGTCAGTCGATTAGCGAGTCAGTCCAATTTTGGAAAAGTCACACCCAATACTGGAAGTTTTCAGTTCAAAGTTCGTAGCCAAGACGAAGACTATGGCACTCAAGAATTTCCTGACTATGAAGATGAGAATTCTTTTGCCAAGGGCATGAAAGTTCGTCATCCCACTTTTGGTGTCGGATCAATCTTTCAAACAGAGGGAAGCGGAGAGCAACAAAAGGTCAGCGTGCTTTTTGCCGACCAAACCATTAAAAAATTTGTGGCAAAATACGCTCGTTTGGAGCGCATTCGATAAATGATGGGCCTTGCTTCCCAGATTTGAGCTGTTCCCACTCAGGGAGATACTCCGCTGCATCGATGGGTTTCACGATGGTTTCAGGCTGAGGGTTCACGTACTCAGATAGGACTCCGTCCCAGCCTCGAAAGAATATCTTTTTTGCTGTTCTTTCAATCTCGAAATTTGGAGTGTAACCTGCCTTTCCTCCACCGTCTGGAATATCCAAAGACAAATTTGGCATGGCAAGACCTGAAAGATTCCCCCAAAGCTCTTTCTGAATTTCAAGAGAGTCTTCGAGTGAAGTCCTTAAATGATCAGTACCGATGGAAGGATCACACTGGAACATATAATAGGGTTTGACTCGCAAATACAACAGCCGACGGCTGAGTGCTTGAACAATGGCTGGATGATTATTCACTCCATTGAGAAGCACCATTTGATTGAAAACAGGAACCCCATGATCCACCAAACTTCTGAGAGCTTCTGTAGATTCTGCTGTCAGTTCCTTGGGATGATTAAAGTGGGTCATTAAGAAGACAGGAGCGTACTTCCGTAGCATTTTCGAAAAAGAATCATTGATTCGCATCGGACAAACCACGGGAATTCTTGTACCAATGCGAATGATTTCCAAGTGTTCGATCTCGCGAAGATCCGAAAGCACTCTTTCGAGTTGTGTGTCTGACAAAGTCAGCGGATCCCCGCCCGAGAGAATCACTTCGCGAATGCCCGCATGAGACTGCAAATATTGGAGTGCCTCTTGGTAATCACTTTCCCGAATGAAAGCTTGATCTTGACCAGTGAAATGCTTTCTCGTGCAATATCTGCAGTAAACACTGCAAATATCTGTGACCAGAAACAGAACTCGGTCTGGATAACGATGGATAATTCGAGGGGCAGGATTGTTCTTCTTTTCACCCAAAGGATCGAGCATTTGCTGTAATCCCGGTGCAAGCTCTTCTTCTCGCGGCATCAGAATTTTGCGAATGGGATCTTCAGAATGCTCTCCGCACAGCGAAGCGTAATAAGGTGTGGTGCGAATGTTAAAAACCTCAGAACCTTGTTGAAAAGACATTCTCTCGGATTGTGTAAGGTCAAAAACTTCCGCGAATTGTCGCTCAGTTTTCAAACTTTTTTGAAGCTGCCAAGTCCAAGAATTCCACTGCTCGGAGGTGACAGAACTAGGTTTTGGGGCTGGGAAAAATTTAAACTTCACAGGACGAGAGTTATCCTGGAGGCACTGATAAGTCAATTTACGGATATTTTGCGCTCGAAAGGCCACGAATTGCTGTCACTTGGGGATCTGACAGCACAGAATTCCAAAAGCGAACTTCCGCAATGGCTCCACTGTAGTAAGTTCCCGGCTCTGGAAGACTTGAAGAGTTTAAGTTGGCTCCAAGGGCCATCGCATCAGTGGATCCAGAGATATTAAGTGCGGCCGGAACGGCTCTTGTACATTGAAGAGTGCCATTCATATAGAGCTTCAACTGATCGCCAATCGAGTTGAAGCTTGCTGCCGTATGATACCATGTTCCGTTCACCATTTGAGTGGAGCTAAAGCACACCGGAGTTGTCGCAGAATTGTTGATCTGTAAAACCTGAGGATCAGTTAGAGCATAGTTATAGACAGCTACTTCATCGATTCTTCCTTGAAAATAGCTTGTGTTATTCCGACCCAAATAAAAAATAGCTGAAGTTGTCGACGGAGTCCCAGCTAAGACTCCTATTCCATCTAAACTTCCATTCACGTAAACACGAACTCGGCCCGCCGCTGAATCTCGCACACCCACAACGTGATACCATGTATTGATGGCCAATGTCGTCGCTCCCACCGCTTGATGAGTGGTATTTGCACTATTCACCAATCGAAAGCGAAGGTTTGCACCATTAAGTTCCAAGCTATAACCATTAAAAGGCGACCACGTATTCATTTTCGAGACAATGGGGCGAACTCCAGTAACGCTCGTCGGTCTAATCCAAGCGCTCACAGTAAAGTCATTTGTTCCCTCAAAGTTATTCCCCATCGAGAAATGCCCCGTTGTTCCGTTGAAGTTAATGGAAGTCAAACCATCATTGGTTGCTGCCGTCTGAGCATATGTCAGAGCACCACTCGGTGCTCCATTGACTCCACCATCGACTGCCGAGGCAACCCCTGATGCTTCATCAAGTTTCCAATAAGCAAAAGGCAAAAGACCACGAATTGCTTCAGGGACACTTCGACCTGCACCTGCTTTCACTTCGATTCGACGATCCGAAGCCCAGCTTTGTTTGATACTTAACCCTCGGCCTGCAGAATCTTCATCACCCACGACAACACGACCCTGTGCTGCTGTGTTATTGGGTCGGTGCCATACATCCATGGTTCTGTCCGATGAAGAGGACAGAAAAGTTGTACTTTCTGCGTAATCGTTAGCTCCGTCAAACAATAAGCGAAAGGCTCCATTGGTGCAATTGGTGACTGAGCCTGAGCCATTTCCACACCATCCCGATGTTGATCCATCAAAAGCAAAATTTGAAACAAAAAAGTCATTGGGACCTAAATTGAAAAGATCAACCCAGCTTAAAGTCGTCGTTGAATTACTCCCAGCAATCAGACCACTTGCCGCTGAGTTCTCGGCAAGATGAGCGCGGTACTCTGCTAAGGGAGCTACTGCGACAAACTGCACCTCTAACCCACTTCTCAGTGTCAGGGGAATTGAAGGAACGCTGAGGGTGAGTGATGCAATACCTGGTGTGGATGAGCGAACCTCGAAAACTGCGACCCCTGAAGAATCAGTGATTGCATTGACCGCAGTGATGGTATCTGCAGCGCCTCTTGAGGAAACTACCTGAACAGTGAATCCTGAGGCCAAATTTCCGTAAGTGTCTTTCACACCCACTCGAACGATGGCTTTAGCAGTTCCGTTAGCTTGCACACTCAAGGGAGCGGCTGTGACCTCAGCGGGAAGCACCGGATTGCTGGGATTAACTGTGAATGAATTTGAATTGGCTGAGCTCAAACCCAAGGATGAAGCGGTCAATGTGTTTGATCCGGCCAGTGTGAGGCTCAGGCCTGCAAAAGTCACCACTCCTGAGATAGCGCTCACTGTGGTTGTGCCTGACAAAGCTCCCGCAGCTGAAGAAAGCGTGACCGATGCAAAGGTCGGAACGACGTTGCCAGCAAAGTCTCGTATTTCCAAAACAGGCTGAGGTGATAATGGGGATCCTGCGGTGGCTCCTCCGGGCTGTGTTGTAAACACAAGCTGTGAGGGCGCCCCAGCCGTGATCGCGAATGAGTTTGAAACGGCGCTGGACAGTCCTGCCGAAGTGGCTGTGAGCACTTTGTTTGTGCCCACAAGATTAATTCTTAAATTCGTAAAAGTTGCCAAGCCCGAAATAGCATTGACCGAGGTGGCTCCTGCCAAAGCTCCTGACCCTGTTGTCAAAGCCACAACCACTGTTGCACTGCTCCCAGTGACTCTGTTACCGTAGGTGTCTCGCACTTCGATCACAGGTTGCTGAGCCCAATTGCTTGAGGCCGTGCCACCACCCGGCTGTGTGACATAGGCTAAAGAACTTGCCGCAGCAGCGTTGATGACAAAGTCAGCGGATTGAAGAGATGTCAGCCCTGCTGCTGAAGCCGTTATTCCTTTGGTTCCGCTGACGGTCATGGAAAGATTTGTGAAAGTTACAACACCTGAACTTGCAGCCACCGTGGTTGTTCCGTTCAGAGATCCTGTCCCAGAGCTTACAGCTACAGTCACAGGATCAGTTGCTGTCGCTACTAAGTTACAGTTCGCATCACCAATAAAATAAACCGGCTGAACAGAAAGAGCTGTTCCAGCCACTCCTGATCCGGGCTGAGTCTGAGCACATATTTTTGAAGCGGCCCCCGAAGTAAAGACTATATTTGGCCCTGCCAATGTGACTGGGTAGCTCATTGAAATAGTTTTTGCTTCAGCTTTGGTAGAGGTTACAGAGCAGGTCGACAGACCACTTGCATCGGAAACTGTGCACGTTCCAATCGTGTTATTGCTGCCTGAAACAGAGATTTTAGGGACAACACCGGCAACTGCAAGTCCCGCAGAATCTTTGAGCTCTACAGAAACACTCAAAGCTGTTGTGCCATCAGCAGCAACAGGCCCCGAAGCAGTGACAGCACTTCTACTGCCATCCACTTTCGCATCAATACCAGACACAGCAGGCTTCTGTTTGGCTGAACCACAGCCAAACAAAAATACACTAAAAACAAGAGAGCTCAGAATCTTCTTCATCACCTATACTTTTCGGTGCTTTAGGATTGGCGCTTAAAGTTTTCATGAAGATTTTGTGTTCACTTTGACCCAGAAAGTGTCTCTCTTTGGGATGTCGCTAAAGTTGTCAGAGATTGGCTAAGGTAGGCACTGGAAATGACTTCGCTCAGTGAGAGATAAATCAAGAATCAGTAGCTTAGATCAATGTTTCCCATCTTGAGACATGGCCCGCGGTTTGCCTCTCTGAACAGTGAGATGAAAAACTGCAGCGGGATGCTGCCTATCTAAACGGAGGATTTATGAAACCTGTATTACCAAAAGGACAAGGCCAACTGCCGAGACCTTTCCACAACAAGTGGTTTTTAACGCTTTCTCTTTT
>JAJTIC010000003.1 GCA_021300175.1 Pseudomonadota bacterium | reverse complement strand
CTGTATGCAATCAAATCGCCGAGTAGCCCCCAGAAGAGACATTACTCCTCTTGAAGTCTCTTCCATGTCGAGCTTAGAAAATTTAGCAAAAATCGCTAAAGGCGGCGAAGTGCTTGAAGCTTCAACCTCGGGATTCTTAATAATGATCAAACGTGAAGATTTAGTCCCAGTTTCGCTGAGAAGAAATCTGACTTTAGATGAACTGGTCGGTACGAAAGTTTTGATTCATCTTCCACAAATGAATATTGAAATTTCGGGAACTATTGTGCGCACGAGATTTGTGGGGAAAAAGGGTTTTGAAATTGGAGTAGATTATTCCGAAGATGCTCCCGAATACTGGAGAGAGTGCCTTTTAGATTTACTCCCCGCACCTGGTGAATTCGACACTCACTAGTTATTAAAGATCTCCAAAGGTTGGCAATCCCGTCTCGCTCACCAGCAGAATTGAATAGTGAGGGGGAAGGAACCAGCCAATGGCTTCTGCAATCCCCTGATGTTCCTGATCTGGTGGGTTCTTTAAGCTCTCTAAGGAAATAGCTAAATCGTAGTTGATGTTATCCGTGCTCATGACCAAAACTTTTGGTCTGAGGATGCCCTGATCTCTAAAAAAGTCTCTTAATACCTGGCGCACATAACCCGGCAGATACTTTTCAGTCGGCGGCCCAGCATTCACCACCTCATGAGCGTGAAACTCAACCAATCCATGATTGCGCTCAGGCACTGGTTTAAAAAAAAGTCCCATCTCGCGAAAGTGCCAGATCATTCCATATGTGAAAACATAGTCGGGATACTCTTTCCCAGGGTTGATCGCTAAACCTATTCCCCGCGTCGAAAGCCAAAACATCAACTTTTGAAAGGACTCCTGGTTCTCACCCTCAGTCTTCATCAACATGTACGGCCAACCATCAGGTCCAGTCTGAGGCTCCATTGACAAGAATGACAAATTGGACTGTGAGAGTGCTTGGAAAAACTGATTCTCCCAAGCTTGGTTTCGTTGTGCTTCAGGAACTTCAACAAGTGATTTGATATCCATGTTATGTTCTTAGCGTGGACCCAGACCTTTTGCAACATAGACCCCTTAAGGCAAAAGGATTACACTGATTCCATGGTCCACACAGCTCAAGAATTCCAAATCAAATCTCGTGATGGCGCTGAGCTCTTTGCTCAGTATCATGACTTGCCCAAAGCCAGAGGTTTAATCATCGTCACTCACGGGCATGGAGAGCACTCTTCTAGTTACCACCGCCTATACCCGATTCTCCAAGATTCAGGATACGCAGCCCTCGGATGGGATCTCCGAGGCCATGGAAAATCTCAAGGCAAGCGAGGATACATTGAAAACTTTGACCTCTTTTTGGAAGACCTTGGATCTGTGGTTCAGTTTGCTCAATCTCAGTTGCCAAAACTACAATTGAGCTTACTTGCTCACTCCATGGGTGGTTTGATTGCCACGTCTTATTTACTCAAACACCAACCTCAGGGAATTGAATCTCTCATACTTTCTTCGCCGTTCTTTGGAGTCAGCCTACAAGTCCCACTTTTCAAAGATCTTGGCGCTATTTTACTGGGTAAGATCATGCCACACACCACGCTGTTTAACGAAATTTCTGATGAACAACTCAGTCAAGATCCCGAAGTTCTGAAGGAATATCCTTTAGATCATTTTCGACATAACAAAATTTCGCCTGAAGTGTACATGGGAAGCTTGAGGTATCAACAATATGTCGAACGGAATATTCGCAAGCTTCAGACTCGCAGTTTTGTTCAAGTTCCAGAAAGTGATCCTGTTGTTTCAACAGAAGTGACTCGAAAATTAGTTTCAAAACTTTCACCCGACCTCGTTACTTTGATTGAGTATCGAGAGCGTCGCCACGAGATTTACAATGATGTTGGACGACAGAAAGTTTTCTCAGATTTGAAAAACTTCTTACAGAGTCTTTAGGATACAGAACCGAAGAACCGAGGAATCGATGGTAGGGAGTACAGGATTCGAACCTGCGACATCCACCTTGTAAGGGTGGCGCTCTACCAATTTAGAGTCAGGCTCGTTCGACCTTTGTCGGGTCGTCAAATGGAAGATGGGCCTTAAAGTTGTAATATCCCCGATATGGCGAAGCGTATTAGGCTGGGAATTTTTGTAAGAGCTTGAACTGTGACGCTAGAACGGGTCACTGCTGACCCTATAATTCTCAAACACAAATACACTCCAGAATTAATGGTATCCAATCGAGGCAAGAGATCATCAGTAAGAGTGCTTACGATAATGTTGTCTGGTAAAGGAATATTCTTCGTCAGCGACAAAAGGTTATCCTTCGAAGAATAGGCTATATCTATCCATTCTCCGTTCTTGACCTTGAAATTGACGTAGTCGTTCATCTCAACACCTCCGCATAATTGGCAATTCAAAAAGTTAGCTTGCGTGTTCTAAAAAATAGTTTTTCTATCCAGAAAAGTTTCTCGATTTTAATATTGCGCTCTTATGCAAAATCCAGATGTTTAAAAGTCCCCAAATCGGTAAGCCTAATCCTATCGATAAAAGTATCCATGAAAAGAAGTGCCCTAGCTCATACATACCGTGGCGAATACCGTACGTGAAATCAAGTACGCCAAGAAAAATCAATGCACCGGCACTTGAACTCAATACCAAGGTGGCAAATGGATCTGTTGAATTCCGAAGCAACTTGCTTGCAGACCATGACAACGCAGCAGCGAGAAACAAGTCTGGCACAGTGAAACTGGTTTCCCATGCATAGTAACCCTCAAAATGAAGAATACGAGATGAAAGAGTTTCAAATGGGAAAATCACCTCAGTATAAAAGCCGATCCAAAACAGAAATAACAGGCCTGCAACAACCAAGTTGCCGATCATAACTAAACGCCAAAGTCGACTATCCACAAACAACTCCTTTGGGAATTGGCACCGGTCGCTGATCTACTACTTTTTTTAAAAGTCTGTTTGGAATTCGATCTCGCCGATAAACATCCTCTATCGTTTCGGCAACCTTGATAACTTCTGCTTCAGCACCGTTAACTAAAACAACCGCGGGCCGTGGAAGCGCATTGAAATTCGATGCGGAAACTTCTTGATAGGCACCCATGTCGAGAAGAGCGATAACGTCACCTTCTTCAACTTCAGGAACATTCACCAATGGTAAAATACGATCAGCATAACAAGACTGTCCCACAATATCAGCTATATGCTTTGCTGGCTGATTCAACTTATTAGCGACACAAAACTCATGAAGGTTGTACTCATAAACTCCCCCGCTCAGAAAAAAATTTGTAGTGTCCGTGAGTATCCAGTTCATTTTAAGCGGTTTGGTTTGCTGCTTGAACTTCTTTACGCGCGTTAGATGAATGCCGGCATTTCCATAAAAGCCACGTCCGGGCTCAACCTGGAGCCTAACGTTGCTAAGGTCAAGTCCGCCACGAATTAAAGTGTCTCTAAATGCTGTTACAGAGGCCTCGGCATATTCATCGATGCTCGGTGCTCTTTTTTGACCTGGTGTTTTTGCGAGCACTTTCTCTATCAT
>JAJTIC010000096.1 GCA_021300175.1 Pseudomonadota bacterium | reverse complement strand
ATCGAGGTATCCATTGATGGTGTCTGGGAGTTTCAGTCCCCGGGCGGATTTCAGCCTACTCAGATCGAGGCCTCCATTGATGGTGTCTGGGAGTTTCAGTCCCTGGGCGGATCTCAGCCCACTCAGATTGAGGGTTCCATTGATGGTGTCTGGGAGTTTCAGTCCCTGGGCGGATGTCAAACCCCTAAGATTGAGGTTTCCAAGGATGGTGTCTGGGAGTTTCAGTCCCTGGGCGGATGTCCGGCTACTCAGATCGAGGTCTCCAAAGAACAACTTAATAGAATGGTGGGAACTTGATACTTCGGACTGATTCACGGAAATTTCATGTTCTTTGTATTGGGGAAAGACTTTAGATAGATCCTTTTTTACAATACGCGTTTTAATTATCTCATGTATTCTTGGATCTCTGTCGTATCCGAATCCCTCAATTTTGCGATCCAATTCGTACAAAAATCTCAGATCCTCGACAGACAGTTCAACAGCAGCTTGATTTTTGTGAGCGATCTCAGTCAGTCGTTTCATATCGGCGTTTTTTTTGACGTAAGCCTTTCCGCGATCACCGAACTCTTGCATTTTTGCAGAGACAATATTTGAAGAAGAGATCTGCGGATCCAGTTCTTGTGACTTATCAACACCGCGAACTTCAGCGATCTCTTGGCCGCGCATGCGGATCGCGACTCGCGGCACTGTCAGCTGACCATTAAAATCTCTGCTGTAGTAAACATAAAAATCTCCTTGGGAAAGTTGGCTCGCTGCGGTCGCTGTGCCGGCGGTGCACCAGCCCGTGTTTTTTCCGTCCAAGGATTTGACCAGGGGATTAGGATCAGAGCCTTGGGGGTATTTAACCCACTGACCTTCATTGGTGTGAAATCGGCCAGATCCAGCACCGCCTAATCCCTTCAAAATTTGTCCATAGATGCGTCCAAAATTCAAAGATTGAACGACGGCTTGAGCATTAGGGTCCATCAACTGATCAAGGCTTGTCTTGTTCAGATGTGTGAGCACTAAGTCCGCAACTTTCGCTAAAGCCTCGCGGTTCAGCTCTGCAAACGGAGCGACGGTTCCTGTGTCCCTGCGGCCAAAGACACCCGTTTCAGGATCAAACTTAGAAAGCCTGGTCATTCCACTAAACATCCAGTACTTCAGCCATACCGGATACGTATTGGTATCGCTTGAAACTAAATAGTCCACCCATGGGTCAATCGAGCCTTTTTGATCTTTGATCAAAGTGTCGATCAAAACTTGTTTTTGTTCGGGCCTAATTTGAGTATCGCCATGCCCCTGCTCGCGCGCCAACCGGACTTGAAAGTCAAAATAGCTTTGGGGGACAGCTTCGGGTTTGATGACATACTTTTCATGGATCGAGTTTTTAAGAACCTCAAGGGATCTGGGGCTTCTCTGCGATCTTTCGATAAATCGTGTGAGATAATTTATCCACGTTTGAACACGGTCTGCGGGTCTTTGAAGATTACGAGCGGATGTTCTGCTAACTTCGGGGCTTCGATGAAAGTTTTGATCTCTTTGCAGTAAAAATTGCGGACCAAACTGAGGTCTTTCAGTGATTTGCAGGTGGACTTGTTTGCAAGACTCTTGTGCAAAGGAGGTCGTCCCGATAGGCGCAAAAAGTCCTACGACTGTCAAAACTTTAGCTAGATTTATAGGGACCATCTGCAATTGACGCATACATAGTTCGATAAAGCAGAAAGTAGGCCAGGAAGGATAGGCCATGTTATGGCTCAATCCCAGTAAGTTTCGAGATCGATGTTGAAGACCCTTGGTTTCTGGTCAGATGAACCCTTGGCAGTGGAAACAACGATGCTCGAAATCGTCAGAAACTGATCCTCTCTGAGGACCCTCAAGAGGATCAGTTGCTAAGCTTTAAGTTTTCCGATGATTTCAAGAGTCGCTTCGAGAATTTCCTGACAGTAGTTCAGTCGTTCAGGCACTGCTTCAAGCGAAATCCACTGCACTCCTAAATTATATCTGGGTTCAGCCTCAGGTCTTGGGTGTTGCAAAAAGCTTTTCAGGCGTCCGCCATAGAAAAGAGTGAGGCAATCGTAATCTTCGCCATTCCAATGAAAGGGATACTCTTTGTCCACGCAAAGGGAGGGTATCACTTCCGCTTGGAAACCAGTTTCTTCAAGACACTCTCGCACCGCAGATTCAGGAGCAGATTCATGAGGCTCCACTTGTCCTCCCGGAAGAAAGAAATACTCTTTTCCGGATTGGGGATCTTTTCCCAAAAAACCGAGGAGTTTTTCATTATGAAGAACAATCAGGGATGCGCGAGTTCTAAATTTTTGCATATCAGTATTGGAAACGATAAACATAGATTTTGTCTATGACATCGTGGGACTTGCTTGAAGCAATGAGCCGAAAGCACGCTATTCAAGTTGGAGGGACAATGAAATCAAGTTTATTTGTTTTGTTTTTACTTTTAGGATCTCTTGCTTTCGCAAAAAAAGGGCACAAACATCACCATCATGCTCATGAGCATGGCGCCGCCGAGCTAGCTCTGGCTTTTGAAGGTCTTAACGGCAAAGTCAGCTTCAAAGCTGCCGCTGAAGGCGTTCTTGGTTTTGAACATGCGCCCAAGTCTGAGAAACATAAGAAAATCCATGATTCTGCAATTGCTGCTTTTGAAAATGACATTGGGAAAATGATTCAAATGGATCCGGCTCTGGGATGTGTCTTCAAAAAAGAAAAAATTGAGCAAGTGATCGACGGCACTCATTCAGACTTTGTCGCCGATCTGTCAGTGAATTGTCGGAAGTCTGTGGACGGCAGCAAAGTTACTTTTGATTTTACTCAGTTCAAAGGTCTCAAAGACATTGAAGTGACGATCTTATCTGGCGGTCTTCAAAAGTCGGTTGAAGTTAAGCGCAAGCCTGTATCGGTTGAGCTGAAATCGGGCATTTGAGCAAATTTCAAGAAGTGACAGTTCTCAGTAACTGTCAAGGCCCTTGACAGTTACTGATGAGTTAAAGCTCTAAAGGCGTCGGTTTTCCATTTGCAGCGTTGGACCCTGTTCGATTAACTTTTTGTCGATGATCTAGGAGGTTAACATGAGAAAGTGGATTTTAATTGTAGGTGTTCTCTTCGTGAGCCATGCGTCTTTCGCACATGGCGTAGCTCAATCCCAGAAAGCCGATGAAAAGCTTGTCGGCAAGATTTATCAGACGCTGGTGACTTTGGCAGCGAGTGATAAGATCGAGATGGTGGGTGATGTTCACCGTCATGAGAAACTGAAAGACATCCTCCAAGAGGCAAATGCTCTGATTATTGACGGTCTCCAATCGTTGCTCGGCGGAGAGTTCGAAGAACGAGAAAGAGGGGTCAAGGATCTCAGAATGGCTTGTCAGCTCAACTCGCTCAAAACCTCGGCGAATTGCGAGCTGACTATTCAGTACAGGCCAATTGGCGAAACCTCAATTTTATTTGATGCCCTCTTAGAAGAGAATGGAAATAAGATTTCTATTCTGGGGAATCAGGTGGAAGTGTTGCGGGGAGACTAGTTGTTGTCGAGTTGACTGTCGTCGTCGAAGATTGAGCTTCTAATAAGGAAGGAGAAGGACTGAACTTCTCCTTCCTTTTTTCAAGGGCTGCCTTCAGGCAGGCGGTGCTTTGCCAGCTGGGACCCGTTTGCAAACACTGCTGCAGGGTCTGCTGAAAGTAGTACTGATCTTTGCGAAAGATTTTTTGCTGTCCAGGCTTTAACTGCGAAAGATGCTCAGACTCAAGTTTCAAGCGTTCTTGGTTCAAGAGTGAGAGCTCTTTGTTCTGGCAGAGTTCCCGCTCAAGCCCAGGCATCAAGCGCGAGCAATCAGACTGAGCCCAGATCCAAGATCCACTCAGTAATATGAGAATTGCTCCTGACTTGAACACTATCTCTTATGCCAGTTCTGCTGACCCAAAAAGTCAGATTTGCCTAGGGGCACTCCGTTGGCTCGGAGAATAGAGTAAATAGTGGTGAAATGAAAATAGAAGTTAGGTATCGCGTGCTGAGTGAGGAAATCGGTTCCAGTGAGGTACTGGCCGGGCATCCAGGGAAATTCAATAGTTCGATCTTCATACCCGACAAAGCTTTCAGGTTTTACCGTTTTTAAGAAAGCGATTGTTTTATCAATACGAGCCATCAGCTGCTCGTAGGTTGCTTCAGTATCTTCAAACTTAGGATTTTCAAGATGACCTAATCGAGCCACACAACCTTTTGCGACATCAGTTGCAATTTGAACTTGTCTAACCAAAGGAAACTGGTCTGGTGCTAGTCGAGTCTGCATAAAGACAGAGAAATCGAAATTTTTGCTTGTGGAATACTCATAAGCTTTTTTGAGCACAACCTTGAGTGCCGTCAGGGACGTCATGAATTGGTCAGTCGTGAGTTGAGAAACTGAGATTTGCATGGAGCCTCCTTAAATCATCTTCATTAAAGAGAACGCCAGAGTAAATCTGCAATGTGCTATGGCGACAAAAAAGCCCCTTATTGAGCCTCAGTTTGAGTCGGTTTGTCTCATCTGGTTCCTGAGATCAGTTTAAATTTCACAAGAGCTGAATTTGCTGAGGCACGGCATTTTGCAGAGGCAGAAGGTTTTTGTGCATCATTTTGGGGGGATTCATGAATTCTGTAGGCGTGAGACTGTTTTTTGTTCTGTCCTTGGCAGTTCTTTTCTGTGGCTGTGGGAGCCCCATCTCCGGATCAGGTTCTCGAATGGAAACAAAAAGTGGTATGGAAAGTCGTCTTTACTCGCCTGCAGGCAGTGAAGTGAGCTTTGAATACGAAGCACTCTATAGGACTCAGTACAGCCGCATTTCTGATTTTCAAAAAGAGTCCACAGGAAGTCTTCAATGGAAAATTCAGAAAGTTTTGCAATATCTGGTGGGTCCCCTTGTCTATCGCGGTCTTGGCGGGCTTCAAACAGGCGCTGAGATTTCACTGCAGATGACGCAAGCGAAGTTACTCAGTGGCGTTGTGGTTCTCCCGTACAAAGTCCGTGGGAAGCTCTTGTTGCACGATTCTGTGGTTGGACACGAGGGCTTTGAAATGCCCGTTCCCTATAGTGAACAAAGTCTTGAAACTAAGGAGTGGTTGAATTGCACGGACCGATCTGAGGCAGATCATGCCACTTGGTCATTCTTTTGGTACTTTTGGGAGCCCAGTCGTGTTGGCTGTGATCATCGCGAAGGTGATGCTTTTCAGACAGTGAATGTAAAATTGATCAAGTCCGAAGTAGAAACTCAGCAATCTTATCCCAGTTACTCCCGTATGGTGAGAGGAACTGTGCATGGGAAAGAAGTCGCGATGACTTTTGGCTTTGGTCCTGTCAAAGATGAAATGAACCAAGATCCGATGACAAGCGCTGATTATGGGATGATGCAATTCAGATCTTTTGTTTCAACAGTCAGAGGAATTGCAAAGAAGTTAAAACTTACGGAGTCTCCCGTAAGTTCGAAGCTCTACGGAGATTACCGTGATCGAGTGATTGGCCTTGAGTGGAGTGGTCCGAGAGAGGGAGTCACTTTGCGCATTCGAGTTGTAGCTGCTGCAGATATTGATCAAATGGATCTTTTTGCCCGAAGCTTTGCAGTGGATCACGAAGGTTTCTTCGGCTGGTTTGGTCACTCAAGAGTGGGCAGCGGATTCGATGCGGCACAATTTAGATCTCTGTTGCGAGACGAGCCCGAAAAATACTCCCTGACGAACGACTACCAACTAATCTACTGGGCTGGTTGTAATAGTTACTCTTATTACACGTTGCCTTTCTTCGGCTTAAAAGCCGAAATAAATCCTAGCGAAGATCCTAGGGGCACCAAAAACTTGGATATTGTAGCCAACGCTTTACCTTCTCTTTTTGCATTCAACAGCCAAAATGCAGAAGTCTTTCTGCGGGCCCTGGTTTTTTCGGAGCGGAAGACCAGTTATCAGTTGCTTTCTCAACAAGTAGAAGCGATTGCCGATCACTCAGGTTATCGTGTCCTGGTGACTGTGCTGGGTGATGAAGATAATGCAGACCTAAGACAGTGAACAAGATCTCAGTACTAAAGGTCAGGATTGGTTCCGGGTATTCCAATCGCTCGCTACGAAAAAGATTTTAAGAAGAAAGAAAGAAATACCGATGGCTGAATTATGTATTTAGAACTATTTTTTATTCTGCTGCTGTCTCAGATTGCGACAGCCACAAGTTCGTGTTTCCTTGAGCCAGGGCTTCCTCGATTTTTAAAAATGCAAGGGGATCTCTATCATGATTTTTCTGGAGGTTCATCCGAGAAGATGGACTTGCAGGTCAGAGCCACGCAAAATTCATGCAGAGAGATACTTTGGCCAGAGAAACACTTTCAGTATGCCCCCACACTCTCCACGCATGCGCTCAATCTCTTGAGTCAGTCATATGCCAATCCCTTATTGGGGCGGGTTTCAGGAGCCTTTTCTTCTCTGCAGGGTTCTAAAACTGAGAAAAACTTCAAAGCAGAGCTTGAGGAGATCAAAACAATAAAAAATCGCAACACAAGAATTAGAAGAGTCTATGAGTTGATCGCAAGAACGATGGGAGCCTATGATGATGCGCTCACTGTCAAAGAAGACTTTTTAGAATCATGGCTACAACCTCTTCGTCCGAGTGTGATCTTAGCAAGAGCCAGGACCAAGGGAACGGGCGGGGTTTGTCGGCATCACGAAGCCCTTTTGCACTGGGCTCTATTGCAAGTCGCGAGACCGGCGGGAGAAAAGACTTTGCAGCTGACTGAAAATTCTTTCTCAGTGAGCACTAAATCGGGCTGCGATGATCAAGCTTGTCATGTTTGGGTGCAATTGAATTTGCCCTACCCAACAGATCGAGGACTTCGATTTGAGAATGTTGATCTCGATACGACATGGTACCAGGAGCCCACCATCTTGTATTCTAGAAATAATGGGTTCTCACCTACAGAGAAGCGACGCTTGAGAGAAGCTTGTAAGAAAGTCATTTCTTGCTTGTTAAGAGAAGCTAGAAGCTCGGTGAGAACCGCTCCTCAGGATCGACCTTGGGGCCCGTCGCCAGTGAATTCAGGTGTAAAATAATTCCCATTCTGTCTTATGATTTGATAGTCCTAGGGGAATGTTATTAAACTGGGAAAAAGCAGAGTTGGCTTTCTTGCTTTTTCTGTGTGAAGGAAGCACCAATCATTTTTTATCAACAATCAACACCACCAAGGCTCTCATAAATGATCAAGCTCAAGATAAACAACCGAAGTATTGAAGTGAAAGAGAACTCAACTCTGCTCGATGCTGCTAGAGCCGCTGGGGTGCATGTTCCCACGCTTTGTTATTATCCTCGCCTTCCATCACAAGCTGTGTGTCGCATGTGCCTTGTCGATGTTCGAGGTCAATCGACCCCACAACCGGCCTGTGTCACTCTGGCTAAGGATAACGATGTTATCAATACAGATTCCCCCGAGCTGATTGAGTTCAGAAAGACGAATGCTCAATGGTTGCTCGCGCATCACCCGAATGACTGTATAAGATGCGAAGTGAATGGCTCTTGCAAATTTCAGAACTTTATCAGCGATTACCAGTTGGAAGATCAATGGCCAAAGATTCAGCTCGATGCTTTAGCCCCTTCACCACCGAGATCTCAGGATCACACTTCCCCTAGCATCTGGACTGATCTTAATAAGTGTATTGAATGCGGTTTATGTGTCCAGGCCTGCGGTGAGCATGGGCAGCAACAGTATATCATTGGTTTTGGTGAATCCCGACCCGAGCACCTTCCGTTGACTGTTTTCCAGCAACCTTTAGGAGACACCAATTGCATTTCCTGCGGGCAATGCACGCTGGTATGTCCTGTGGGTGCTTTGATTGAAACTCCTCACTGGCACACAGTCCTTCATACTCTCGATGCGAGAAGGCGAGTCACCGTCGTGCAAGTTGCTCCCGCATCACGAGTCGCTATCAGTGAAGAGTTTGGCATGACGCCAGGAAAGGCGAGCACGGGAAAATTGATTAATGCTCTGAGATCTCTGGGCTTTGATTACGTTTTCGACACTAATTTCGGAGCCGACCTGACAGTTATGGAAGAGTCAACAGAGCTTTTAGGACGAGTCAAAAATAAATCTCGGCTCCCACTTTTCACTTCTTGTTGTCCCGCCTGGGTGAACTGGGTGGAGCTGAATCGACCTGATCTTTTACCCCATCTCAGCACCACAAAGTCGCCTCAGCAAATGCACGGAGCCCTGACGAAGCGAGGACAATTCGCCAGAGGACTAGGTTCCGAATTTTTCGACGGCAAAGATGAACCCTATGTCGTGAGCATCATGCCCTGCACCGCAAAAAAAGACGAGGCGGCTCGACCGGGGCAGTCTGAAGATGTCGACTCAGTCCTTACAACGCGCGAGCTTGCCCGAATGATCAGAGCAAGAAATATCGCTTTTCACTCACTGTCAGAGGACGGTGTTTTTGATAGTCCCTTAGGAGAAAGCACGGGGGCGGCCCAGATCTTTGCTGCTTCTGGGGGAGTGATGGAGGCGATGGCGAGAACTGTTTCTCTTGCCTTGGGTAATAAGGAATCCCTTCCTGTAGATTGGTACCCTCTTCGAGGAATCAATGAAGGTGTAAAAACCGCACAAATTGAAGGCTTAGGTAAAATCGCAGTGTGTAACGGTATCGCGGCTGCTCAGAATATGCTGAAGTCTGAAAAATGGCGAGACGAGTATGTGGCGATAGAAGTGATGTCTTGTGTCGGCGGCTGTTTAGGAGGTGGCGGTGAGCCCAAATCAATGGACCCACTCATCTTGGAAAATCGAATGCGTGGAATCTATGAGCTAGATCAAATGGCTTTGCGGCGTCGCTCTTCTGAGAATCCAGATGTTCAAAAGCTCTATTCTTCACTGCTAAGAGAGCCTGGCTCCCCAGAGGCCCTTTCATTGCTGCACACAAGCTATGCGGCTCGTCGATCAAAAAGATTACTATTAATGAGGTTTCTTGATTGCGTTGATCGACGCAACGGCAGCGAAGCTGTTAAACTGCTTCATCCCGACGCTATCTGGATTACCGGTTCTTCGTTTGGCGAAATCCACGGTGCCGCCAATATTGAATTGTTTATCACAACTCAATTACCACCACGGCAATTCGGCCCCAAATTTGCTCGACATCGAATGAATCACTCTAGCGACATCGATGATCTTTCTGTCCTGACTCCAGCCGGAGAGAAATGCTACTTTTTCATTGAAGTCGGGCCCCTCCATGAACAAGATCAAAATAAACTTTTAATTAAAAAACTGGTCAGAAATTTGGATGGGGTGTAATGACTCGAAACGGTCCGAAATACTGACCTTAGGCGAGTCTTCGCCCTAGTTTGCTATGCGCCACTTTATATTTGGCGCATAAATGGCGCATACTTTCAATATGCGTCAATACCCAAGATTAGACCAACACAAGATACCCTACAAATTTGAGTACACTGACAAGTTAGTTAGACTTCTGATGCGAATTGCAGAAACCAAGCCTTATTTAGAAGAATACTTAGGGCAACCTTTAGAACTTCAACTGTTACGACAGGCAAAGATACTAGCGATCACCTATTCAAATCAAATTGAAGGCAATAAACTTGAAGTCAGGGGTGTGACGCAGATATTGGAAAGTAAAAAAAGCAAAACATCTGACAAAGACATCATCGAAGTCAGGAACTACAGTGATGCATTGGAATACGTTGAAGTTTTGGCAGAAGAAAAAGCAAAACTCCGAATTACAGATATGTGTGATATTCAAAAACTGATTACCAAAGATTTATTGGTTGAT
Organism: Pseudomonadota bacterium; assembly: GCA_021300175.1. Taxonomy (GTDB): domain Bacteria; phylum Bdellovibrionota; class Bdellovibrionia; order Bdellovibrionales; family Bdellovibrionaceae; genus JAJTIC01. Next base: position 2,856 of record JAJTIC010000096.1, on the reverse strand, counting down.
AAAAACCAATGGGGCAATGTCCGGACTGTAAAAGTTGAAATAGCCGATGCAAACACTGGGAAAAAAATTGATGAAGTTCCAGAACCTCATTTCCTAAAAGAACTCCTCTCGGAGCTTTGGGAATGGTTAGACGAGAACTCGGAAACTAATCCATTTGTAAAAGCGTTCGCGTTTCATTATCTCGCAGTGGCCATACATCCCTTTGCAGATGGAAACGGGCGCACAGTTCGTCTGATGCAACATTTACTTCTTTTAAAAAACGGTGAATCGATTGCCAAGTTTGTTCCCAGCGAAACTGCAATTATGGCAACAAGGGACCGTTACTATTCGTCGATCAGGCAGTGTAAAAGTCTTGGTTCTCTAAACCCGATAGTTGAATATCTGGCCGAATGTTTTGCAATTTCTGCGGAACAGGTTATTGCCGATGGTAAAAAACTTGTTAAAAAAAGTATCGATCGAAAGCCACAGGCAAGGCGAGAGAAAATTATTTCTTTCAGTAAGCAGAAAAAAGAATTTACTCTGCAGGATATTTTGAATTTGCTCCCGGATGTACCAAGAAGAACGGTGCAAAGAGATCTTGAGTCACTTGTTAATGATAAAAAGATCAAAGCAAAAGGTGATAATAAAGCGCGGATTTATTTTAGATAAACGCTATTTATAGAAAAGAGAGACGATTTGTGTGAAGGTAGAAAAACTATTGCAATATATAATCAATACATTCGACGGTGTTGCTACAAAAAATGCCTATGGTGAGACCACATTTTTCTACAATCCTGGCAGCAAACTTCCGAGCGGTAGTTATTTTTGTACTATAAAAGAGCAAGACGGTCCTAATGATAAAAGTTCAAATTTGAATAGAGAAGGTTTTTATCGCTTATCTTTTAAGCCCTCACCGTCAACCTATAAAAAGTTTTTTGGTGATAAACCCAAAAGGCCAATTAAGGGAAAACATATCGAGTCAGACTTTAATCTATCGGATGAAAATGTTTGGATGCCGCATGCTGTTTATGCCTGGATGGGTTGGACTATGGTGATTAATCCGAGTTCCCAAAAAATTAAGGAAATATGGCCTTATATCGAAGAAGCCTACGCTCAAGCAAAAAAGAATTTTGAGAAGAAAACTGATAAAACCTAATTTCGTGCTTGTTGGTCTTCTCTATTCTTTGGAAAATCATATCTCTTTAAAAAACTCTCTATAGCTCTCAATAAACAAAGATCGAGTTCTTCGTACTATTGACTCACTTAAACTTGATATATGCTTAACTCTATCAAGTCGCATCACCCTGACATCGTTTCGCAAATAGTCCCAGCCAAGTAAATACCAAACAGGCCAGTTCAAGAGCAGAAAATGAGGATCAAATTTCCGTTGAGTGATTTCGCCTTTTTCGTCTTGATATCTTAAGTCAACACACTTTGACTCAAAAAAAGCCTGCATAGCTCTTTTCCAAACAAATTCAGAAGTTCTACCAACAGTCTTTAAAACAGAGTTAGAGGCTTGTTGGCCAATTAGAACCCTCTTTCTTAAATCAATGATAGTTCTCCGTTGAGAATCAGGAAAAGCATTGGCAATTTTTTGCTTAAGTGCTTTTACACCAAGGTCATTGCCTTCTGGACTCAATGCCTCAGTTACAGACAAAGAAATGAGCAGGGAGATGACCTCTTGATTTGAGATATTGAGACGGTCAATACCCCATCGACCATTGAGTCTTATCCCGCCACCACGACCTCTATCAGCTTCAATGGGATACCCTTGTGATTTCAACTCCTCTAGGTCTCTCATTAGTGTTCGGTGAGACACAGCAAGGGAATTTGCTAGAGCCATTGTTGTCCAATGATCATCGGACCTCAGAAGCCCCAGAAGTTGACTGATTCTATTTTGCACCGACCTACTATCATTTTTTGCCATATCTAGAAGTATAACATAAAATATGCCATAAAATGACATATATATCAATATACTGGCCTCACAAGGAGAACGAAGATGAAACAATTAATCATAGGAGGTTTAATCATGCTATTTTCTAATTTAGCAACTGCGGGTGATGCTTTTGAGGTCGTCTCACTGAAGTTCAACGAAGGGGTCAGTTTAGAGGAGCAAAAGAAGCTCATGATGGACCTCAATAGAATAGTTAAAAAGTTTGATGGATTTAAATCCAGAGACTACTATTATAGCTCCGAGAACGGGAGATGGATCGACTTTGTAGTTTGGTCAGATGTCAAATTGGCAAAAAAAGCCTCGGAACAAATAATGATAGACCCGGCTGCTGGAGCGCTAGTCTCAAAGATGGAAGAAAAAAGTATGATCTTTTCTCATTACGAGCGAGTTGGCGGTGTTAAAAAAGATAAATAAATTAAAAAGAGACAAAGACTTGGTCTATGTTTTTAAGGCGAGGCCTTGGAAGCACCAAGGCCCAAACGGTTGGTACTTCTTAACTGTGCCGAAGGCTATGTCCTCAAAAATTCGCAAGTCCCATCTCTCTTCTGAAGAGGGATGGGGCCGACTCAGAGCTTTTTGCAAAATTGGAAATACCAAATGGCAGACCTCGATTTGGTTTGATACTAAGAGAGGCTCTTACCTTCTTCCATTAAAATCAGAAATTAGGGCTAAAGAAAAAATTGAGATTGGTAGAACAACTACATGCTCTTTGGAGCTAGAAAATAGTGAACAAAGCCCTTTCCTAATTTTTTGATGCTCACACAATTATATTGATCAAGGGCTCATCTCTGTTCGTAGTGGAATGCATGTTGTCATGATGGGATGAAAAAGGGATCCAGTCAAACCCAAGAACTTCTTAAGATTTAGTTACGAAGCTGAATTTTAAAAAGGAGTGCTTGATGGATCCCAATTGGATTTCT
>JAJTIC010000145.1 GCA_021300175.1 Pseudomonadota bacterium | reverse complement strand
TTGATCGTTGGGCTCTTGTTCATTTTATTGAATCAATCACTAAAGCAAAAGGGAATGATGACCCTCAAGCAGTTGCAGAGTTTGCGAAGACAGTGAAGTAATTGATGCGAAATCAGAGGAAGAATTTATTTAAACTCCTCTCGACGGCACTGATGGTGTCAGCGCTCGGTTTTGGCTCTGCTTCACATGCATATGACGGCGAACCCATGGCTCTCTCGGCCTCCGAAAAGCCCAAAGAGTTTGAGGGCATTGGGATTAAGGAAAATCTTTCTAAGAAATTAGACCTGAATTTGATGTTTACCAACGAAGCCGGAGAGAAAGTTTCCCTAGGATCTTTCTTCGACGGAAAACATCCAGTCATCATTTCATTGATTTATTTTTCATGCCCTGGGCTCTGTAATTTTCATTTGAATGGAGTTGTTGAAGGCCTCAAAGAGCTTGAATGGTCTGCTGGCAATCAGTATCAAATCCTTGCGATTAGTTTTGATTCTAAAGAAACCTACGATGTGGCCGGTAAAAAGAAGGCGAGTTATGTAAAGCTCTATGACCGTCCGGGTACTGAAAAAGGTTTTCATTTCCTGACTGCTGATGAGGCCACTGTAAAGCAAATCACTGAGCAAATTGGGTTCTCTTACAAATGGAATGCAGAAGCCAATGAGTGGGCGCATGCTTCGGCAGCAGTTTTCACCACTCCTTCAGGCGTGATTTCAAGATACCTGCACGGAATTATGTTCGAACCTAAGAATCTGAAGCTTGCGATCAATGAAGCGGCTGAGGGTAAAATCGGATCAGTGATCGATCAGTTGATGTGGTACTGCTTCCGGTACGACCCAAAAGCCAGCAAGTACACTCTCGCCGCCTTTCGCCTGGTGCAAATTGGCGGCGCTATTTTTGTTATTTTATTAGCACTATTTTTGATTCCATTTTGGATTCGTTCACGAAAACAGAATCGGGAAAAGATGGGTTAGGAGAAATTTGAGATGAAGTGGATGACTTTTATCAGCATGGTGTGGGCAAGTGTTGCTCAAGCAAATACCAAGACGTCCTTCATGCCTCCAGCAGCGACGGAGATTGCGGGGCAAGTGGACAATCTTTACGCCTTTTTGCTTTGGGCAAGTTTGATTGCCTGTGTGATTTTGATTGGCGGGATGATTTTCTTTGCGATGAAGTATCGTCGTAAGTCTGCCAACGACAAAACAGCCTACATCACCCATAATACTTTTCTTGAATTTCTTTGGAGTTTTATCCCTCTGGTGATTTTCTTGTTTGTGTTTGGCTGGGGTTGGTACATTTACCATCAGATGCGTGCGATGCCAAAAGAAGCTCTTGAAGTTCACGTTTATGGAAAACAATGGGCTTGGGAATTTGTTTATAAGTCTGGAAAAGCTTCGACCAATGAATTTGTTGTTCCTGTGAATACGCCCGTCAAATTGATCATGACTTCAAAAGACGTTCTTCACAGCTTTTACATTCCCTCCATGCGCATTAAGCAAGACGTGGTTCCTGGAAAGTACAGTGCGCTTTGGTTTGAGTCGGAGAAGTTGGGGGATTTCCATGTTTTCTGTACAGAGTTCTGTGGAGCGGCTCACTCATTGATGTTGGGCCGAATGAAAGTGGTTTCCCAGGCAGATTATGAGGCTTGGCTGCAAGAGAATGATGAAGGACTCACACTTGTTCAACGAGGTGCAAAGCTCCATAATGATAAAGGGTGCGTGGCTTGCCACTCCGTGGACGGTTCGGTGAAGGTGGGGCCGACTTGGAAAGGGATCTGGGGAGCAACTCATCAGTTTGTAGATGGTGGCTCCGCACTTGTTGATGAAGCTTATATTCGAGAATCAATTTTAGAACCAAACAAACACATCGTTAAGGGATATCCAGCAGCGATGCCTTCTTACCAGGGCCAGCTGACTGAAGAACAACTGAATGCGATGATTGAATACATTAAGACACTCAAATAGAGGTAAACAATGGGCTCAGCTGCAGGAAAAAACTATATCAACGAATTTGCAGGGCTTAAATCCTGGTTTACAAGTCTGGATCACAAACGGATTGCGATCCTTTATATGATCTCTGTTCTCACTTTCTTTTTAGTGGGTGGGATCATGGCGCTGCTGATCAGAGCAGAGCTTTTCTCACCAGGTGGCCAGTTCCTGACCGGCGACAGTTATAACCAAGTCCTCACCTATCACGGAGCGATCATGGTTTTCATGGTCATCATTCCGGGGATTCCAGCTATCTTTGGAAACTTCTTTCTTCCGCTGCATATCGGAGCTAAGGACGTGGCCTTTCCAAGACTGAATTTGGCTTCTTGGTATGTTTTCATGTTCGGAGCGGCTTTGGCCGTTTCTACGATGTTCACAAGCAAGATTGATACAGGATGGACATTCTATACTCCTTATTCGATTAAGACAGGCACTGCTGTTGTGACAATGGTACTTGCAGCCTTTGTTATGGGAATGTCGTCGATCCTCACGGGTCTTAATTTTATCGTGACAACCCACAAGCTCAGGGCACCGGGCATGACGATGGGGAGAATTCCATTGTTTGTTTGGGCGATCTACTCAACAGCCATTCTTCAGGTTTTAGCCACTCCAATTTTGGGAATCACACTTTTGTTGTTGGCGGCTGAGCGAATTTTCGGGGTGGGAATTTTTGATCCGGCGTTAGGTGGCGATCCGGTCTTGTTCCAGCACTTTTTTTGGTTTTATTCGCACCCAGCTGTTTACATCATGATTTTGCCAGCGATGGGAATTATATCTGAGCTGATCACGACTTACTCTAAAAAAACAATCTTTGGATACACAGCGATTGCTTACTCTTCGATCGGGATTGCTGCGGTTTCCTTCTTTGTTTGGGGACATCACATGTATGTGTCTGGGCAGTCCGAAGTCGCTGGAGTGATTTTCTCATTTTTAACCATGCTGGTGGGCGTGCCGACAGCAATTAAGATGTTTAACTGGCTGGCGACTCTTTACAAAGGATCCATCACGTTTGATTCTCCGATGCTTTACGCTTTGGGTTTCATGTTTTTGTTTGCGATAGGTGGCGTGACGGGAATCATGCTCGCGACTTTGGGTTTGGATGTTCACTTTCATGACACTTATTTTGTGGTTGCTCACTTCCATTACGTGATGGTGGGTGGAACCTTGATGGCTTTGGTGGGCGCTTTCTATTACTGGTGGCCAAAGATGTTCGGAAAGATGTTCAGTGAAACATACGCAAGACTTTCTTTTGTGTTTATCTTTGTTGGTTTTAACGTGACGTTTTTCCCTCAATTCGTTTTGGGAGCCATGGGAATGCCTCGAAGATACTTCGACTATATTGCTCCCTATGAATCTTTGAATAAGATCTCAACCGTGGGATCTTGGTTGATTGGAATTGGTTTCTTTATCGTTCTGTTCAACTTGATTCACTCTTTACTCAAAGGTGCCAAAGCTCCTGATAATCCATGGGGCTCTAAAACCCTTGAGTGGACAGTACAATCACCACCAACACATCACAACTTTGATCACGATCCAGTGGTAACAGCGGGGCCATATGAGTACAGATAATCACGTAACAACTGCAGGTAAGCATCATCACGCACATCATTTTAAAGATGCTTGGCATGAATTTATCTCTGCCAAAGAGGGCATCTGGTTGTTTATGGTGACCGAGATCTTGATGTTTGGTGGGCTCTTTGTTGGATACTTCATTTATCACATGAAATATCCAGAAATGTTTGCTGAAGGTGCGAGCTTCTTGGATTGGAGAATGGGAGCTTTCAATACTTTTGTTCTGATTGGAAGTTCGCTCACAATGGCCTTGGGAATTCACTATATTCAGGTGGGAAAAAATAAAGCGGCCAGCTGGGCTTTAATTACAACGTTGGCCTGCGGAGCCATTTTCATGGTGGTAAAATATTTTGAATACACTCATAAAATCCACTTAGGGTTGTTGCCAGGAAAATTCTTTGCTTACCCGGAAGCTGTGTCACAGAACTTGGCCATGTATTTTGGTTTTTACTTCTGTATGACAGGACTCCATGGAACGCACGTGTTGATTGGGATGGCTCTGATTACTTGGGTGCTCATTAGAAACATGAGGGGCGAGTTCGATAGCCACTATTTTACGCCCGTCGAAGGTGTTGGAATTTTTTGGCATATCGTTGACTTGATCTGGATTTTCTTATTTCCATTACTTTACTTGGTTGGCTGAGTTGCTCGGAGGAGAATATGGGACAAAATCACAATCACGACCACTTTGTAATTCCCTTTAAGACCTTGATGAATGTGTGCTTATGGCTTTGTTTTTACACAGTTCTGACTGTGGTAACAGCTAAAGTTCCGGTCATTCATCATGCCCTTGGACCTTTAGCGCCTCTCGTGGCCTTTGGAATCGCTGCTGCCAAAGCTTATTTGGTCATGGCCCACTTTATGGGTTTGAAATACGATACGAAGTCGAATCGAATTATTTTTGCTTCTGGTTTTGCTTTCTTGGGGCTTCTCTTCATTATCGTTTTCATTGATATATTTACTCGGGTCCTGCAGACCAATACTCTCTAGGGAGTCGATTTGTTTCGCGCATTTGCGGATCTCACAAAGTTAGGAATCACGATTTTCGTGGTGATGGCAGGGGTGGCAGGATATGCCACCTCTTTTGTTATTGAGACCCCCTTTGTTTGGTCTCATATGGTAAATCTGGTTTTGGGTCTCTTTTTCCTCAGTTCCGGCTCATTGGCTCTGAACCAAGCACAAGAGTACAAAATGGACCGATTAATGCCCAGAACTGCCAAGCGCCCGATCGCGGCGGGTCTGATTACTCCTCAAATGGGCTTTGTGATTGCAGCACTTTGTTTAGCGCTCGGTTCAGTTTTTCTCTGGTGGGCATCCTCGGAGGCAGCTTACTTAGGATGGGCCACAGTTGTTCTTTATAATTTTGTTTACACATATTGGTGGAAACCCAAATGGATTTTTGGAGCCATTCCAGGCGCAATCCCCGGGGCGCTGCCGGTGACTATTGGCTATGCTGCGAACTCGCCCGAGATTTTCAAGAGTGACTCGGTTTACTTGTTTTTAATTATGTTCCTTTGGCAGATGCCGCACTTTTGGGCTCTCGCCATGCGCTACAAAGATGATTACAAAGCAGGTGGTATACCCACATTGCCTGTAGCTTTGGGGATCGACAAAACTCTGTTTCATATGGGAATTTGGACTTTTGTATACGTGGCCGTGGCTGTAGGGTCCCCCTGGTTTGTGCACGCCAGTTGGATTTATTTACTGCTCGTCGTCCCTGTGTCATTTAAGGTCATGCAGGAATTCTTCAGATATTTTAAAAGCAAAGGCGAGCAACGATGGCTCGCCTTCTTCATGTGGACCAACATCAGCATGTTGGTTTATCTATTCGTTCCGGTGATTGATAAATGGAACTTTTTATTTATCGGCCGTAACTAAATCTAAGTTATTCGATCCAGTAAGCACCCATTTGCTCAAAAAAATTCCTGAAACTTCTGTGCCTGGTTTTACAAAGCAATCAGCTGAGTTTCAGGTCGGAGGGCGTATCTGGTTGCCGATAGGGGTGTGCTTGTTTAAAGGCATCGAGTTCGAGGCAAGCTCTTTCGATTTGAGCGAGGCGAGGATAAGACTCCAATTTCACACCGAATCTTTGGGCTGAGAAGAGCTGAGGGATCAAAAAGCAATCCGCTGCAGAGGGGTCTTCAGTAAAACAAAACGTGGTTGCTTGAGAGGGGAGGAGTGATTCCAGGGTCTTCAAACAGCTGGAGATCCAATGCTGAATCCAGAGATCTCTCTGCTCTTTAGGGACAGCGAGCTTTTCTTCGAGGTATTGAGTGGTCTTTAAATTATGGTAGGGGTGCGTACAGTTGATAGTCTCGCAGAATTGCCGGATTTTCGCTCTTTGGATGGCATCGCCTGAGAAGAGCTTTGGGAAAGGCATCACTTCATCTAAGTACTCGATGATGGCCATGCTCTGTGCGATCACATGGGGCCCATGGATGAGCGTAGGCACCTCTGAGGCGGGATTGAGTCGTTTATAAGCTGCAGAGTGTTGCTCGCCCCCATTATTAACGAGATGGATGCCAACAAACTCATAAGGAACCTCTTTGAGGTGGAAAGCGATGCGAGTTCTGTATGACGTGGAGCTTCGAAAGTAGCTGTAGAGCTTAAATTCAGACATGATAACCTCTCATGTACCATTAAAGTCCAAAGAACATACTTTGGTAAAGAAGGAGGATCATCATGAAACAGCTCATCATCTCTTTAATGATGGCTTTTGTAGGTTTAACAGCTTCAGCTCAAGATTTTGGCCTGACAGCGGGATTCCGCAGTACAAATGCGGATATCACTGGGGCTTCAGTGTCTTCAGGAACTGGTTTGCAGTTCGGTGGATTGGCGTGGATTCCTATGAACGATGTGTTCTATGTAAGAGCTGGATTTCTTTATACACAGAAGTATTTTGAATCCAAAGTTGGAGCGACAACTATAGAGTTGAAGCCTACCTATTTGGATATTCCTTTGACTTTGATGTATCGTTTTTCAGATTTTGGTGGGGCCTTCATCGGACCCGTGTTGTCATTGAATCAGTCTAAGGATTGCTCTGCGAACAGCGGTGCCTGTTCTTTCACTGGAGTGAAGTCGTCACTGATTCCTATTCAATTTGGTTTGAGCTTTAAGTTCGCTCCGCAGTTGGGTGGAGAGCTTGTTTACGAAATGGCTTCTGGCAAGATCGCGGACAATGTCGAGAATCTAAGATCTCTTGGTGCTAACTTCGTAGTTTGGTTTGAGTAGTCAATGAAGTTGGGCTCGCTTCAATCTTCTTCCTTCGACGGACAGCTTGTGGTGATCAGTCAGGATCTGAAGAAATTTACTCCTGCCAATCATATTGCCCCGAGTTTACGGGAGGCTCTTGAAAATTGGTCCAAATGCGAGCCTTTGCTCACAAAACTCAGTGAGGATTTAGAGGCAGGAGCTGCGAAGGCTCAAGCTATTGATTGGTCGAAAATGCACTCGGCAATGCCTCGGACATGGCTTTTTGCTGATGGCTCAGCTTTTATTCATCATATAAAGCTGGTGCGCCAAGCACGGAAAGCTCCTCTGCCAGAGACTTTGCTGACAGTACCACTGATGTATCAGGCCGAGTGTGGTCAGTTCTTGCGACCGACTGAGGATATTCCTCAGAGAGATTTTTCTCATGGCACTGACTTTGAGGCGGAAGTGGGTGTCATCACTGATTTTGTACCCATGGGCACAAGCCCGGAAGAGGCTCTTAAGAAAATCAAATTGGTTGTTTTGATTAATGATGTCTCCCTCCGTGGACTCATTCCTGAAGAACTAGCGCAAGGGTTTGGGTTCTTTCAGAGCAAACCGGCAAAAGCGCTCTCTCCAGTCGCAGTCACTTTGGACGAACTGACTGAGTTTTGGAAAGAGGGACGTTTGCATTTACCTCTGCACGTGCAGCTGAATGGGAAGTTCTTTGGTAAAGCGAATGCGGGTGCTATGCATTTTCACTTTGGTCAGCTCATTGCTCATGCAGCAAAGACAAGGAATTTAGTGGCTGGCACTTTGATCGGTTCAGGCACTGTTGCTAACGAAGATCCTTCTGTGGGTTCAAGCTGTTTGGCGGAAAAGCGGATGATTGAAACAATCGCCACTGGAAAGCCTGAAACCTCATTTATGAAAGTCGGCGATCAGGTTGAGATTTGGATGGAAAATTCAAAGGGTGAGTCGATCTTTGGAAAGATCTCACAAACGGTTGTTCAGCACCCTTAGCGACAGATAATTTCTAGAATTTGAAAGGCCCTTTCGACCCCGGGCTCTGTAGGTCGTGATCCTGATTGGGGATCGTACTGGCTCAAGATTGTGAGTTTGTAATCAGGACAACTCTTCTTTTGAAACTGATCTGGTTGAGGAAAATCAGTGAGGACCGCTTGGATTAGATCCATGTAAATCTCATCAGCATCGCCTTGTCGGCTGGCGCGCTTTCGGAGCTCTTGAAGAGTGTATACAAGCTTTGGAATTTCTTTGAGGGCTTCTTCGGGCTTACGATTTTTGAGTGAGGATTCAAACTGTGCTAGAGCATCGAGGAATTGAACTTTCACCCCCTCACCGGCAGGAGCTTGGGGGACTTGTCCAAGGAGGGTATTGCTTGTTTCTGAGAGTGTGATCTCTTTCATTTCAGGAACCTCTTGCCGGGGAGAAGTCATCCGATCCTCCGAGAGATGATTGTCCTGAGGGCTCTTCAAATTGCTCTGATCTTTTGAGCTATGAAATAGAAACAGCAGTCCTGCAAGAAGAACTACAACGATAAAAATGATTCTGGAGCGCATGTTCCCTGTCCTACGTTTTTGTCTAAGATGTCCGCAAAACCTTTAACATAGGTCAGATATCCTTTTGCCCAACCTGTGCGATAAATTCGGAGAAATCTTGGAAATGAAAGTTGATGCAGTTGAAATTTTTCGAGAATGGCAAATCTTTCATTTTGATCCCGAGTTTTCCTATTCAGATGCGACAGGGTTTTATACTCCTGATTCAAAAAGATGACTTCGTCAGCTGTAAGTCGGCCAAATGATTTAGCTTCAGTTCCTGCTTTGACCACAATTTTCTCTTGAGGAAGCGGAATTCCGAAATCAAAATCGGCCACAGCAATCGGTTTTTGGCGAGCGATGGGTTTTCGAGAAATCAGCCAGTTCTTAAAAAGAATCACAGCTGTCTTGGGTCCAGCATTGTAAGACAAAACAAGAAGCATTTCTTGCATTTTTTCCTTTTGAGCCTTCGAGGCTGAAAAGCCGGCTTCATTCAAGAGACGGTCCACTTCCTCTCTAGACCATACGTTATCAATCGCTCTCTGATTGTTTTTGTAAACGATCCCATAAAACACGAGAGCTCTTAGAGGATTGGGGGGAGCCTTGACGACCACACAGCGATTGCCTAAGTCGGGATCAATTTTTTCGATTTCAGGGAGGGCCCCTGCGAAGTCCCGGACTCGCTGGCAAGAAGCTTTGTCACTCTTGCGAATGAAGTCACGCCATTGAGGATAGGTTTTTCTTACATCATTCAAAGCGGCACCTGTGAACTGCCCAATACCCGCATCGCCGCCGATGATGTTGGCGTCTTTCAAGGATTCAGGAAACGGGTAGCTCAAAACTTCAGGTTGAATTTTGTTATCTCTGTACTCACGCAAAGGAGCGCCAGCATTGATATGAAATCCACTTTCGTTGAAAAGTTTTGCCATCATCAGCTTTTGCGGCAGACCCAAACAATCTGAAACATCGATGAAGGTGTTGTAAACGATATTCAGATACTTTTCTGTCAGGCAAGGTGCATAGTTTCCATAGTTTGGAAATCCTGATTCTTTCTCACATTTTGAAAAAGACGGCGAGGCTTTTTGATCCCCTTTCAAGATATCAAAAGCAAAATGCTTCATTGCATAGTAAACGCATTTGCGTGGAACAAACGCTCCTTCGAGTTGCTCGCTGGAACGATTGCCTGTGAAAACTTGTTGAGGATCAAGTTCCGAAAACTTTGACAGCTGATCTTTCAGGTACTGTCTTTCAGGAATACATGCGGTTTCGTCCTCAAGAGATAAATTGCCAAGGTCGATATTTTGAGACGAAGTGACCGGCAGAATTTGAGCAGGATCCCGCGAGGAGAGTTCAATATTTTGAGAAGGGGAGGGTGTTGAGTGATGGATTCGATAGCCAAAGAATCCAAACAAAACGATCAAGCTCAAAACCGGGACAGATTTTTCGATAAACCATTGATTTTTCATTCTTAAATCTTACCTTGAAACTCCCTATTAGAGCGAGATTTGGCCGCGATTCCTTGACCAGGGTCGAGCCCAGATGCTATCACCAACCCTCAGCTCAAAGACCAACGGACAGGTGGGAGAGTGGCTGAATCCGCTCGCTTGGAAAGCGAGTTAACCCGTTAAAAGGTTACGCGAGTTCGAATCTCGCCCTGTCCGCCATTATCTTTTCGAATCTATCCTGTTTTAAGAATATTTCTAAACCCTTGAACCCTCGTCCCGCCCATTACAAAAATTTAGTTATTTCAACATCTTATTACATAAATATTTTCTTCTCTGATTTTAACCGCGGAAAAATTATTTTTTTTGAACAACCCACATGACTGGCTACTTGGGACATTGAGCCCTTGAAATTGTTGGATTCTAGAAGAGATTGTAGAAAAAGTTAGTTCTTAACTGGGCATAGTAGCTTCCCCAAAGGAAGATAGTTAGTGGACCATGATGCCTATGACTACGAACCGCAAAATGTTGACTCAATTCTTGGCGCCGATGACGATCTATAATACCAGGTGAAGATGGCTAATGAGAAAGTATCTGCACGACCATGGGAGCTTTAATGGCAAAGAAGATGCGCACAAAGGTTGTCGTTGTTCGTGAACACCATATGCGAGTTGCTATCAGCAAAAAGAACCCTTCAGGAGTTACGATAAGGGATCGTCATCCAAGGCGGATTAAAGGAAGTTATCTCGATCGAGACGAAATTGAGTCAACTTTCAAAGGTTATGATCGCAAAGGCATAGTTTATTCTGCTTTAAAAAAGTTAAACCACAAAAACAGTGATAAATACGATGACTTGATTGCTGTGTGGACTGACTATTTTAATAAGAAGTTTGAAGCGAATCCTCCTCTTGATCCCGATGCTGTAAAAGCTTTGATCGCAAGTGAGTCTGGGTTTCGAGAGGATCCTCCAGAGAACAAAATAGCTATCGGTATCGCTCAAATCACTTCTGAAACATTCAAAGCACTGCAAGATCCAAATGGCGAAGTTAAGGACTTTATCTTTAGTGATATTCGCAAGAAAGATTTGAAGGATCCAAACATCAACATACCAATGGCGATCAGGTGGCTTCATCGAAAGAAAAGACTGGCCGAAGGTAAACTGGGGCGCGCGGCGACTTCTGAAGAAATAATTCTGGAATACAAAGGTTTGCTAAAGAGTAGCAGCAGTTTAAAAAACAAGGCTCTTGAAAATTTTAGGAAAAATTATGGCCAGCTTAAGAGTAAATAGCCTTTTATTCTCGTTTACGGTTCTTTTGGTCGGCTGTATTTCGTCTTCTTACAAGATCGATAGTCAGGCTGAAGGTCGAACTCAACTCTTGGTCGCTCCGAATAGAGTAAATCTTGAGTGTTTTGAAATACCCAAAGATGAATATGAAGGAGATATAAAAGAGGCTCATTTGTTTTCAATTAATGTCTTGGATAAGAACAAAACGGTTTTAACCGTCAGTCAGGGAAATATTTTGGGCAAAGAAGATTGTTTCAGAAGAATAAACAAAATCGGTAAAATTTTGAAAAGTGGAAACAAGATTTTTATTGGTGGCATGGGTAGTTTGGACAAACCTCGTGGGACATCAGGCCGTCTTTATACATTTCCTGGGCTTGGTCAATTTCCAGAAAATGGGCGAAATTTGCAGTTCATGGTAGTCTGGAACGAGAAGGGCATGTGCTACAACGCTTATTCAGGTGATCAGAAACCATGTCCTGGTGACGAGTTCCCAATCGGGCAGTAGCTGCCAGGGAAAGAGATAGTTCCATTCCCGAAGAACGAGTTCCTGGATTTGATGAGTGTGCACTATTCGCTCGGCGGCAATCACCGGTGTCACTTTTTCTGGCGTGGGCTTTGCTTTGTAGGCTGTGGCCTTAAAACACACAGGAAAAAGGGGACATAATGAAACTAAATTCTTTTATGAAGGGAATAGTGAGATCACTGGCGGTGGTCGCAATACTTTCTGAAATCGCTCTGGCGCAGGCGCCAACTGAGAATCCTTCTCAAGTGCTAACTCGAACGGATGCTTCGGGTTTGGTGTTACAAACTACTTTGACAAAGAACTTGTATCGTCAGGAAGCCCAGCAAGTGGAATACCCTGAACAAGTTCCTTACCAAGTGGAAGAAGCTTACACCGATTATGAAACTTATTACGAAAATGAGTACCGCTGCCAAACTCGGTACGAGAATGAATGCAGCTATGAGCAAGAGTGCGATTATGTAAATGCCCCCCGATGCCGACGAGAGCGAGTCTGTACGCCAAGACCTTCACACCCTGAGTGTCGCCGAGTCACTGAGTGTGGAACAAATGCTCACGGTGAAAGAATTTGTAAAGACCGTGAAGTTTGTGATGGGCGAAGTGTTCCTGACGAGAGCTGCGATTATGTGGAAAGATGTGACAATCATCGTGAACGTCAGTGCCGCAATGAATACCGCTGTCGAAATGTTCCTCGTGAACGTTGTGGATACGAGCAAGTGGCTCGCACAAGACCCGTGACAAAGTACCGCACAGTCACTCGTTACAGAACTGAGATGCGTTGCTGCCGAACTGAGTACAGAAACGTTTTTGATCGCCAAGAAGTTTCTCGTATTGAGCTTCGCTTTCAGCCCGGCTCAGAGCTCGAAGCTGGTGAAGTTGAACAGCTGCGTGTAAGTCTGGTCGGTGGCGGGGCGCAAGCTGTCTCAGTGACAGTGGAGACTTTGACTCAACTCAATGGCTATCGAATTGTGAATCAGTCAAATCAAGGCGGGCTGATCGTGGTTGAGCTCCAGCAAGTTCCTATTGAGTTCACAGAAGCTCAAGTCGGCGCGGCTTCTGTGAATGATGTACGCCTTAAGATCAGAGAGGATCTATCCGCTTTTGTGGTGTTCAACGATGACGGCCAAAAGGGCCGATTGAAAATGGTGTACGAAGTTGTTGTTCGCACGGACTCGGGGGAAGTGGTAGCTTCTCAGCAGTTTAATGGCAACGGTTTGGTCGCTCAGAAGCTCGAGCTTTCACAAAGGCTCTCTCTTCGCCGAGGTCATAAACTTGATTTAAGAGTGACACGCTCTGGCCCCGGTCTTTTGAGTCCAGCGAGCTTTATCAAGACATTCTATAGACCTGGTTGATAGATTAAATCAGTGAATTCGAGCTCTAAAAAGGGAGGCCGCGGAGGCTCCCTTTTCTAGAGATCCATAAAAAGAGTCAATTGAGGTCTTTATCCCTTTTTCTTTGTCTAGTTCTCATGCCAGAATTTCACTTGGGGAATTCAAGCAATGTTAGACATTTCAGGAGTTTGGGCATTTGTAATTGGTCTCAGTTTGTTTCTTTACGGAATGAAACAGCTAGAATTTTCAATTCAAGAGGTGTCTGGACCTACCTTCCGCCGATTTTTGAGAGCATCAACCAGTCACCGAATAATAGGAGTCATTAATGGAGCACTTGCTACAGCTGTGCTTCAAAGTAGCTCTCTCGTGTTGATGATTACCATTGCTTTTGCTGGTGCAGGGATCCTGCAGCTGTCCAATGCACTTGGGATTGTGCTCGGAGCTAATCTTGGAACAACCATGACTGGATGGCTCGTCAGTCTTATTGGTTTCAAAATTGATTTGGATCAGTGGATTTATCCACTCACCGCTTTTGGCCTGCTTGGTTTTACGATGACCACAC
This sequence comes from Pseudomonadota bacterium, assembly GCA_021300175.1. Classification (GTDB taxonomy): domain Bacteria; phylum Bdellovibrionota; class Bdellovibrionia; order Bdellovibrionales; family Bdellovibrionaceae; genus JAJTIC01. The sequence continues at coordinate 2,053 of JAJTIC010000145.1, read as the reverse complement.
GGCCTGGTCGGCGCAAAGAGTGCTTAAGGCTTATTCTTGGGGTAGGTTTTTTCCTTTGGGGGCTTTCCCTCATGAAGACAAGTCTTGAGGCCGAAGTTATTTCCGAATCTCTGAAATCTGTGGTGGCTTTTGGTCCAGGAGCTGTGTTTTTTCTTGGTTTTTTAGTCACGGCAATTTTGCATTCAAGCTCTGCAATGATGACGATTGTCCTTGCTGCGGTTCATTCTGAGGTATTGCCCCTGGAGTTAGCGTTGTTTGTGGTGATTGGAGCTGAATTGGGAACAACAATGACGGCTCTTGTTGCAGGTTTCCAGGGCGGTGCAGTTAAAAAGAGAGTTGGGTTAGCTCACTTTATTTATAATTTGGCGACTTCGCTGGTAGCTCTCTTAATCGTATATCCTGCACTGTCTTTCTTGGATGCGAATGACATTCCTATTCAGCCTATTTTTCAAGTCACAATATTTCACACCGGTATCAATGCGTTGGGAATCCTGTTCTTTTTTCCACTTCTTGGGCCGTTTGAAAAACTTTTAGGACGATTTTTTCTCAAAGATCAAAATGGTCATGCAAAATACATCCGGTTTGTTCCTCTTGAAATCACGGATGCGGCCCTGAGTGCTGCTCTGAATGAGTCAAAAGCTTATCTCGCATCAGTCAGGAGTTATCAGCAAACTTTGGCTGGTGGAGATTTTTCAAAGAGCGATGATATGTACTTGAGTTTAAAACTCTACCAAGAGGAAATTATCGAGTATTTAATCAATCTCAGATCCCAAGCTCCTGCTCAAATAGAGAGAACAAGAGTAAGTTCTCTTTTAGATATTATGAGTTTACTCGGTGAAGCAACCAAGGCAATTAAAGATATTAGCCATAATGTGAAAGAATTTTCACAGGATGGGTCAGAAGTTATGACTGAGGTCTATCAAGCCATATGGAAAAATTATGAGCTATTTTTTCTAGATTCAGAGAACGAGAATTTATCTCAGCTTTCAGAGATTGCATTTGCGAAAGCTAAAAATGATGAGTTCATCTTTAAAGCTGCGCGATCTCATCAGTTCATAGAGGGTCAAACCGTTAGTTTGCTGAACTTGAATCGTGAGCTGCATTTGTCCCTAAAATCAACTCAAGAAGCTTTGCTAAAAATTGAAAAGGAGGCTTAGTTTGTCTGATAGTAATCACGGACATAGATACAAAATTGTTGGTGGAAAAAGATCTATTGAGGTCAGAGTCAGAACAGTTCAACAACTTTTTGATATTAGAGATCCGGCTCCATTCAGAGACAGAGACCTGGATGATGATTTTGTAGAGTATCTTGAAGCTTCGGGCCAGGAAATTGGCGGTTCTGATTTCAAAGTGATGATTCATATTGAAGAGCCTTTGGCTCCTCACTTTGAAAGCGAGATTTTGGTAGACTCGATTAGACGATTCTTTACTTACAAAGCTGATCTAAAAAGAGCAGAGCTTAAGTCATTTTTGAAGCGGGCTCAGTTGTTTTTGTTTTTAGGATTCCTTGTTCTCACGGCTCTTTTGTCGGCCGCACAGAGTATCCCGAGCAATAAAGAGGGAGCTATGGGTATTCTTCGAGAGGGACTTGTGATTTTTGGATGGGTTTCAGTTTGGAAGCCGATTGAACTCATGCTTTTTGACTGGTACCCCATTTTTGAAAAATCCAAACTTTACCGGCAGTTTTCAAGCACGGAAATTGAAATCGTTGACGGGGCAAGGAGCAGCTCTTAGTGTCCGTCGTTATTCTAGAATCCGAAACTGCGAAACAATGGCCGAGTATTAGAGAAACGAATATTTTTGAAACTGATCCTCTTGAAGGTTCTCGAAGGGAGATTGGTTGAGGGCTAAGTTCTTTGATTCTGGGCTAAATCCGGATATTCGGGTGGGTTGATTCTCCACCGGGTGGCTTTGAGGAGCGGAATTGAGCTTGCTGGTGCCCTTTCACTGATGAGCCTTTACCCTAAAAAATGCCCCAACCCAGTCTGTCACTCAAGCACGGCCTTTATCCGCAAAGGCCACTTTCGGATACGAAGAATCAATTTGAACAAAC
>JAJTIC010000055.1 GCA_021300175.1 Pseudomonadota bacterium | reverse complement strand
CAGCCGTTTCAAGATCACGAATCTCACCCACCATGATAATGTCTGGATCTTGACGCAAAAAACTTCTCAGCGCTGAGGCGAAAGTCATATCAATGTCGGGATTCATTTGAACTTGATTGATTCCATCAAAGTTAAATTCTACTGGATCTTCCGCAGTTGAAATATTCACATCTGGCTGATTAAGTTCTGCCAACGCAGAGTAGATGGTTGTGGTTTTACCAGAACCCGTGGGTCCGGTGATGAGAACAAGCCCCTGAGGCTGTTGAATGACTTCCTTGAAAATCGCCAAATCTTCGGGCTCCATTCCAAGCTTTGTCATATCGAGCTGCAAATTTGATTTATCCAAAAGACGAAGAACAACTTTCTCGCCCCAAATCGTCGGCAATACAGACACGCGAAAATCCATCTCACGCCCACTGTTGGACAAGCGCAGCTTAATACGACCATCCTGAGGACGCCGTTTTTCAGCGATATCTAGTTTGGACATAATTTTGATACGACTTGAGATCGCTGCCGCTGAAGAGTTGCTTTGTGAGTTCGCTTCAACCATCACACCATCTATCCGCAAACGAACCCGGAACCGCTTTTCATAGGGTTCAAAGTGGATGTCAGAAGCTTTTTTGCGAATAGCATCCGTGAGTACAGCATTCACAAACTTCACAATAGGATTTTCTTCTTCGCTACCTGCTCCAAAATCAATTCCTTCGCCCGTAGCTGCGATGCCAGCATCTTCGATAGCTTGCTCACGCTCCACTTGCTTCGAAATTTCAGACATGGCCGCAGAGTAATGACGATCTATCGCTGCTGAAATGGCGATCTCTGTTGCGACCACCGGCTGCACTTTGGCCTTGGTGATAAAGCGCATATCATCTCTGACTTGCAAATTACTAGGATCCGAAAAGGCGATTACAACAGTTCCTGTTCCCACTTTTTGAATGGGTATCAGGCCGTGCTTCTCGCAGACCTCTCTGGGAACTAAACGAGTCACTTCGGCTTGAATTTCGAAAGTATTTAAATCAACTCCCGGAAGGCTGTAGGCTTTTTCCATGGCCTTTAAAATTTGATTATCTTTCAAGATTCCCTGACTGATCAGAATCTGTGAAAGACGGGAATTCGTTCTCTTTTGTTCATCCAAAGCCTTGGCCATTTGATCTGGCCGAACTAAGCCCTGCTTAACGAGAATTTCCCCTAATTTAATATTTGCCACTCAGCCTCCGTCCTTGATCAGCTCACTCAGCAAATAGACCTCTATTCTAGCTAGAAAAGCTGTCGAGAGTCCAAAAACTTTGTTGAGCCGCTGACGTTCAGCGTCCTAAATTTCCGTGAGCGCAACTTGATAACGTGACATCTGTCCTTGATGAAACTCTTGGTACCCATACACCTGCGCCCCCAGCAGCTTAGCTTCCGAACGAAGGATTTCTTCATGTTCGCTTTCAACAAGATTCGCCACCAAAGAATCTTTCTGAAGAAAATTGAGATAACTCAGATCTTCGAAGATCTGAGACGACCCATCCCCGACGGTGGTATTCACTAAAATAGAGCCTTCAGCGGACATCTGAGTCATCTTCTCTTCTTCCACGAAGCTCAATTGAACACCCAAGGACATGCGGCTCAAATCTTGGGACCACACCTGAAACTCATTAAAGTCACCGTTGATGAAACGGACTTCGCTGTACCCCAAATCCATGAGGACCCACAAAGCCACTTTTGCGAGAACTCCTGTTCCACTGATCACGGCTCCGTAGGAGACTTTTAGGTTGGGCTTTTGAGTCACAATACCCTCCCGAAGACTTTCCAGCGTTAAAAGACGAGGCAAGCAAACCTGACGGCCTGCGATCATCGAATCAAAAGCACGAAGAGCTCTCACTTGAGCTGGTAAAGATTTAAACTTATCGGAAAAGGGCTCAATGGATTGCACACCCAACCACTGAGACTTGGTTAAATCAAGATTAGTCAAGAGCCCCCCTGACTTGCTCAACATCTTTTTCGATTTGCGCTTTCAACTCTGCAAAAGAATTAAACTTTCGCTCAGGCCTCAAATATTTTAAAAAATTCACTTGAAGTTTCTTCCCATAAATATCCGCAGAGAAGTCCAAAAGATGAGTTTCAATTTTAATGGGCTGCAAATCCCCTTCCTTGAAAGTTCGGTTGGTTCCTATATTGGTGATCGAAGGATAAACTTTCCCATCCAGCAGAGCTTGCGTTTGATAAACTCCGAGCCGAGGATGAAAATCAACCGAAGCTCTAAGATTCGCTGTCGGGAATCCCAATAATCGTCCGCGCTGATCTCCTTTAACGACAACTCCCCGCAAAAAATAGGGACGCCCCAAAAGCTCGTAAGCCACATCCGGCTGGCCTTCTTGCAAAGATTTTCGAATCCTCGACGTCGAGACCACGTCACCATCCCTCTGAAAAGCTTCCATCTGAGCAAATTCAATCCCGTGGGTTGCACAAAACTTTTTAAGATCACCCGCAGAGCCGCGACGATCTCTCCCGAAAGAAAAATCATGGCCCACAACCAAACCTTTCACTGAAAACTCTTGTAAAAAATACTTCTGCATAAATGCTTCTGGCGAAAGCTCTGAAAAATCTCGGGTGAAGCTCTGAACAAACACCCCATCCATTCCGAGCCTCTGAAGCACATTTTTTTGATCTTCACGATCAAAGAGTCGATAGTGACCCTTTTCTGGGAATAAGAAAGCCGCTGGATGGGGTTCAAAAGTCATCAAAACACTCAAAGCCCCATGCTTCTTCGCAAGCTCTCGATTTTGCCGAAGGAGCTGTTGGTGACCCAAATGCACTCCATCAAAGTTACCTATCGTGAGCACCACGGCTTTTCCAAGAAAAGGATTTGAACTTTGCCCACTTTGCCACCACGAAAAGCTTTCACTCATGGGCTCGAGCTTACCCAATCCCCGAAAACAATAAAACTTGAATTTTCTCGCCTATTTGCTATGGTGCGCTGTGTATGAAATGGACTGGTTTTTGGACCCTCATCTTGCGCCGAAAAGGGGTTCTTTTTAGAGGACTTCTCTGTTGGTCCCTCGGTGTCGTGCTCCTTTCTGGTGACGAGAGAACCTCCTATGATCTTCGCTTTCAACTGCGCGGAGATCAACCCATTGTCCAAGACAGAATTGTGCTCATCAACCTGCGCCCTTCAGACTTCGAAGGACTTTACACTCAAAGAGCTAACCTGTGGACACTGAAAGAAATCACTGACCTTACCGATTCGTTTTACTGGCATCAAAAAACCTGGTTCGAACTCCTGAAGCATCTGCTCTCGAAAGATCCTAGCGAGATTGGTGTTTCTTTCTTTTTTTCTGAAAGCTTAGGCCCCCTGACATTGACTGAGGAAGAACATAAAGTTTTCTTTGATCCGCGCATCGTCTGGGCCGCCAACGCCAATGCTCCTGACAGAACCAATGACCCTCTTTTCACCAACGACATTCGCAGCAACATCGGAAACAACGACTTAGTCCGGGACGAAGATGGCATTATACGACGTTTTGCGCCGACGCCATCCGAAACTCCACACCTAATAGAGAAGTTACTCCATCGAAAAATGTCCTCCTCGGGACCTTTCTTTCTGAATTTCCGCGGGCGAAATGATCGCTTTCAAGAAATCCAATTTTCTGACATCATGGAGAACCGAATCCCGAGCTCTTACTTGAAAGGTAAGATAGTACTCATTGGATCGGATAGTAGCAGCTCGACATATAGCAGTCCTTTGGGAAGCACCTACCGCAACGAAGTTCTTGCCACGGTTTTAGATAACCAGATCGCCAATCGTTGGATAGTAAAGCTGCCTCAGTGGGTTTACGCTCTAGGACTTTTAGCTCTACTACTGGCCTCTCTTTCTATCATGACTCAGTACCCACAAAGCGTCTCTTTCGTCGCTTTATTTTGGCTGGGTACCTCAGTTGCAGCGGTGTCAGCATGGGTGTTTGACACTCACTACATTTGGATCCCTGTTTTTTCGCCGACAGTGCAGCTGATTGCCACTTGGGTGATTTTTACGGGCTATCAAGCTAACAAAATTGAGCGCAAGAACTGGGAGCTCCAGCAAGAGCAAATTTATCTCTCAGAACTTGAACAGCTGAAGAACAATTTCGTCTCATTGATTAGCCATGATCTCAAAACACCCATTGCTAAGATTCAAGCTATTGTGGATCGCCTTTTAGCTCAAGACCAAATTCCTGAGCTGCAGAAAGATCTTAAGTCTCTGAGACACTCTTCCGAAGAACTCAACAAGTATATCCAATCGATCTTAAAGCTTCTTCGGGTTGAATCTCGGGATTTTAAATTGAACAAAGAAATTGGCGATATTAATGAAATTGTGGAAGAAGCTATTGAGCAACTGAGACCTTTAGCCGCAGAGAAAAACATTTCCATCAAAGCTCATCTAGAACCTATGTTCAGTTCAGAATTTGACTCAACTCTGCTTCGCGAAGTATTCATTAATGTGATTGAAAATGCCATCAAGTACTCCGATCCGTCAGCTTCCCCGATTCAGATTTTTTCTAAAGAAGTGGATGAGTTCATTGTCATTGAAATACTCGATTCTGGGGAAGGAATCTCTCCAGAAGAGCTCTCTTCTGTTTTTGGAAAGTTCGTTCGCGGCCGCGACCAAGATATGAAGAGCAAAGGCTCAGGACTTGGGCTCTACTTGGTGAAGTACTTTATCGAGCTCCATCAAGGCCAAGTGGAACTTTCCTCTGAAAAAAGAAAAGGCACTAAAGTCACCATTAAGCTCCCCATCGTCGATGAATCTGAATCTCTCACTCAGGAGTCCGTATGAAAGAAAATCTTTCCGTCCTTATTGTGGACGATGAAGCCGAGCTCAGAGCCAGCGTAGTGAGCATTCTCAAGTCTCAACTTCCTGATATGGAATTCCAAATTCAAGAAGCCAGTGATGGACGACAAGCCGTCCAAAACGTCATGGAACATGATTTTGATTTAGTCATGATGGATGTACGAATGCCAGAAATGAATGGTCTTGAAGCTCTTGCCATGATCAAAGAAAATGATCCTCGAACTTTTGTGGTCATTATGACAGCCCATTCCAACCTTTCGGATGCGGTTACCGCCATTCGAGATGGAGCTTATGACTATTTAGAAAAACCTGTGAGCCCTGAGAATCTCGTAAAAATCGTCAGAAAATCTTTGGAAGCTCGTGAGATGGTTTCCTCCCTAGCGCTATCAAATCCCATTTTTGATGACGACGTGGACAGCGAGTTTGTTGGATCTTCTCAAAAAATGAAAGAGGTCTTCGGGCTCATCTACAAACTTTGCAAGGTCGATACAACGGTCTTGATCCGTGGTGAAAATGGAACTGGTAAAGAGCTTGTCGCCAAAGCCATTCATTTTAACTCGCCCAAAAAGTCAGGTCCTTTTATTGCTGTGAACTGCGGAGCCATCCCAGAAAATCTCATGGAAAGTGAGTTTTTCGGCCATGAAAAAGGCGCTTTCACAGGCGCCTCTGAGCGAAAAATTGGAAAATTTCAGGTCGCTAACAATGGCACGCTTTTCTTGGATGAGATTGGCGAACTGCCTCTTGAAATGCAAGTCAAACTACTGCGTGTTCTTCAAGAGAAAAAATTTATGCCCGTGGGGAGTAACCGCGAAGTCAAAACCAATGCTCGCATCGTCGCTGCCACCAATCGCAATCTTGAAAAAATGATTGAAGAAGGGACTTTTCGTGAAGATCTTTTTTACCGACTCAATGTCATGCCTATTTTTTTGCCGCCCCTTCGCGAACGAAAAGACGATATCCCGCTGCTCGCCCAACACTTTATTAAGAAGCTCGCAAAGAACTTTCCAGAAAGCCAAATTGAAAGTCTTCATCCGTTAACCATCGATGCACTCAAAGCTTATCGCTGGCCTGGGAATATTCGTGAACTAGAGAACACGATTGAGAGAGCCTTTATTGTCGAGTCTAGCGCTCAGGTTCAACTCCAAAGTCTTCCTGAACAAATGAGAAAACTTGAAACCCCTCTCTCAAACATTTCGGACCCACCGGTGACTCCGTTGAGTTCTACAAACTTTGAAAGGACACCTTGGCCGAACAAGTCCGCCTTAGATTATGAACTCTTTAAAGAGCAAGCAGAAAAAGATTTTATTATTTCAGCTCTCAAAGCTAACAAAGGGAAGATCAATCAAACCGTGGCTCATGCGAATATTCCGAAAAATACTTTACTGAGAAAGATTAAAAAATACGCCATTAACCCCGAGGACTATAAGAACTAAGCTCCAGCACCAATTTTTCAACTTGCTCGGGAGTGATCCTTTTCATGCAGTCGTGAGTTCCCAGAGGGCATTTTTTGTGTCCATGCTTTCCGCAGGGACGACATGAGAGTCCCTCGTACTGGACCACCGCTGACTTTTGAGACCAAGGACGGAAACCAAACTCTAAAACTGTAGGGCCAAAAACTGTCACGACAGGAGTTCCAGCGACGGCTGCTAAATGCTGCCCGCCACTATCATTACTGAGACAAACTTGAGCTCGCGAGAGAACTTGCACCGTTTCAATTAAACTGAATTTTCCCGCCATATTCTGAACGTGAGATAATCCTCCTTTGATTTTCTCACACAGCTCTTTCTCCGCAGGGCTCCCCATAAGAAAAATTTGACCTTTCCAGCTCAGACAAAATTTTTGAAAGCCTTCTTCCGTCCATTTCTTGGTTTCCCAAACGCTTCCCGGAAAGACACAAATAAAGGGCGCTGAAGGAACTATTGAATGCAATTGGGAGCTGATGGCAGGAAGCTGACACTGAACTTGCGCCCAATCCGGCACAGGATCGAGCACTTGATCTTTCCCGCTGAAAACTTCACGATAGTTTGAAATTTGCTCAAGAATAAATGGATCTTTTCGATAGAGCTCAAGAACTCTTAAAGCTTCCGGTTTTTTGAAGTCACGACGGATCCGCACATCATAAAACAAAAAATTCCACCAGCTCCGATAACTGATTTTGTGGGAAGCTTGGAGACTTTTTATGAAAAAAGCCGTTCTGAGGGATTCGTGAGGCACGTAAACTTCAGCAAATGTTCTTTGCTTGAGCGCATTCAATGCCTTTTGGTAAGAAGAAGCATCGCCTTTAGTCACTTCAAAAAATTGATCAATCAAACCCAGCTCTAAAAAGAAAGATCCCAACCCCTTGCGACTCACTAGCGTGAGGGAAACCCCTTCGGCTTTGATTTTCTTCATCAGCGGAATCGAGAGACACAAGTCCCCTAAAAATGCAGTGTGGACAATGAGTGCTGACATTTTTTGACTCCTCGAAGCAGAGCTGAAATCAACTCTTTTTTATCGACTTGATCGTAACACATCAAGGATTCAGAGCAACTTCGTTTCCAGCAAGGGGCACACGGTGCTTTTGTCAGAATTTTTTCACCACGACCATACAATTCTATTTCTTGTGCACACGTAGGACCAAACCAGGCCACCACATACTTTTTGAGCGCAATGGCCATATGCATACCAAGACTGTCTCCCGTCAGAACCACGTCACAGGCACCCACACTGGTTAGCCCCTCACGAAGCCCCAGTTCTGTTTGACTTTGAAACACGGGAAGACCTTCTCCAATTTCTCGATTTCTTTGCGTATCCTCGGGGCCACCCAAAAGAACGATGTTTGAATATCCCAGAACCAACAGGTTCTGGATCACTATTCGTTGTAGATCTACTGAAAGCTTCTTTGCTGCAATAACATGGCTACAACCTGTATTGATTCCAATCACGGGGGTTGCGGGATCAATCTGCCACTGCTTTCTTTTTTCTTGGACGAGACTCTGCTCGGTCTGACTGAGGGGCATATTGTAATCAGGAATTGTTCCATCGAATAACTCAAGAGCCTCCAGTACCAACTGCACTTCACTTTTTTGATTCACGAAGAATTTCTTATGATTGCTAAGCCCCAAGGACCAGAGCTCATCTGCTGCAGAATTCGCGGGGATAATATTATTGTAATCGCTCAAAGCAAACCCCAGAGAGCGACCGATCTTGAGATCTGAGGCAACCCCCAGCGCTTTCAAACTTTTATCAATGATATATCCCACATCGAAACGATGCCCTTTCACGGTTAAAAGATCTTCGTGACTGATTGTAAGAACTCGGTCCAGTAAGGGATGATTTTCCAGAAGCTTGTGAGCAGGAGCTTCTGTGATCCAAGTGATGTGACTCCAAGGATATTTCTTTTTGATGGCAGCCAAGATAGCCGTGGATCTCACCACAGCCCCCAACGCCCCCAAATGAATCAGAACAATTCGCTCAGCGACGGCAGAGTAGGCTGGGCAATTCACAGAACACTCCGAATGTTTTCCGCAAGGTTTGTAGCCATTAAAGTGCCGACAACTGATTTGAGCCATGAGTTAATGATAACAAAGACATCGGCTGGCGCCTTGTAAAGAGACTCAGGCCCGGGGGGAAGGCTAGGCAATTATTGCCGTGTGGAAACTCCTGGATTCAACTCGACGATGCGAGAGACTAAAGTCCCGATCTTAATTTCACTTTCAATTTTCAAGATGTAGCGATGAGAATCATCACTCACCCAAATCAGATTTTCCCCAGTGGGCTTAAACTTACCCTGCAAAGTTACTTCTGGCTTGATGACAATGGCATCAAAAGTCCCCACATCAGTTTCGAGCTTTTCTTTGCGAAGAGCTTTTCCTTTGAAAACGAGATTCCCCCCATCATGAGCCACGCGGAAAGCATTTTCACTTCCGACTTCCCACTGGAAATATCTTAAATAAAAGATCGTGCTAAAAACATTTTGTGAATAGGCTTCCACAGACCATTCGAGCTTTTTTTCTTCCACACCTTTTTTTTCGGTGACCTTCTTTTCCCAGAATGTGGCCTGGTGCTTTTGATGATCGATAAACATTCTAGCTTCTCGCAACTGAGACGACTCACGAACATGTAAGGTATACACCGAAGGCACAAGATCTTCGAAATCCATGAGAACGTTCACATAATCATCCACAGAGTAGAATCTCGAGTAAAAGGGACTGGTTTGAATGGAAGTCTTAAAGTTATAGGCCTTTCGCCCATTCACAGAAGCAAAGGGTTTCACTTCAAAAGTGAGAGTACCCGCATTCATTTTCAGATAAGTCACTTGATGAACGATTTTTTCTCCGACTTGAAAAGGATCCACAATAGGCCTTCGGCCTTGAAATCCCCGGTCTGATTCAATCTCGGGCTGACGCCGCGTGAGAACAGTGGTTAAAGGCCTGATCTTTTTAGCCGCTTTTTGATGAGCTGGGGAAACTTTCGCTGTCTTCGGCAAAGTTGTCACTGTGGTCGACGTCGCCGTCGAGGATTCCTCAGGTGGCATGACAATGTTCACCGTCTGATCGAATTCTTTAATATCTTTAAGCTTCTCTTCTTCGTCGAATTTTAGAACTTTTGAGGCACACCCCACCATAAGGAGTGTCACCAGAAGAAAAGAAAAATGTTTGAATCTCAATTTATTTCCACCTTTTCCATCGTCGGTGCACCCACATCCAGTGTTCTGGATACTTTCGCACCAAGTTTTCAATGGTCTTGGTATATTCTTGAGTCATTTTCTGAATTTGTAAATCACGGTCTTCTTCCTGGATCAAAGGCACTTCTGGCCCAAAAACGACATGAGTTTGATAATGATCGTCTCTGTACGTATAAACAGGAATCACAGGGGCCTTTGTTTTGATGGCAAAGAGAGCTAGACCATAGGCGGCTCCAGTCTTAATTCCAAAGAACTCGATTTCAATTCCATAGGGCTTTCCCATGTATTGATCCAAAACAAAAACCACGGGCTCGCCTTTTCTGGTGGCTTTTAGAATTTCAAAAGGTAAGTGAGCCCCATGGGGATCCATGAATCTCGCCCCGTGTCCCTCTCTCATTCCGAACCAAAATTCATTGAAAGCTTTATTCTTGAACTTCTTTGAAATCACATGCAGAGGAATGCCTTTTTGAGCAATCATCGAACAAGCAATATCCCCTGATCCAAGATGCATGGAAAGTAGCAAAACTCCTTTTCCCCGCGCATGAGCTTGTTGATAGTTTTCAAGTCCATGAAAAATTCCCATCTGAAAGTCCTCGGCTTTCATATGCGGAAGCTTGAGAATTTCAACAAAATTAAAACAAAGATGTTTCATGGATTTTCTAGCTAATCGATACTTTTGCTCGTGAGTCATTTCAGGAAAAGCTCGCTGAATATTTTTGAGCACGGTGAATCGACGAAACTTCAAACCGTCAAACCATAGCCATGCCAAAAAATCACCGATGGCTTTTTGGAACCAAAAAGGTGAAACATAAACAAGAAATGAGAAGACTTTAAATAATCTGATCGAGAAATTCATAGAGACTCTCTGGAGGTTTTTCCCAATACAATTGCACTTCGATCACTTGATAGAGATCAGGCCTTTGAGTTAAATCTTTCAGCTTAATCCAATCCTTCTCAGTGACAAGAATTCTGGCTTGAGCCACTGTAGCTTCGTCTTCTATCTTTTTAATTTCAGTGATGGAAAACTGATGATGATCAGGAAAGATAAATTTTTTGAATTCTTTGATTTTCCACTGTTCGCGCACAGCTACAAAAAAAGACTCCGAATGAGCAAGCCCCGAGCAAAAAATAACAGGACCTGAAATCTCTTGAGTGGACGCTCCCCCAAATCCACCCACGACCAAACGATATCCCAGAATAGCCGTGGGAATATTTTCTGGAAGACTTTCCTTCAACCGCGACCAAGTCTCAGGGTTTTTATTCTGCACTTTGGTGAGTACAATCAAATCAGCACGTTCCGCTGCTTGGAGAGGCTCTCTGAGAACACCTTTTGGTATCACATGGTAATCGCTCCAAGGCCGACTTACGTCCAATAAAAGCAGATTAAAATCTCGCTCTAATTTAAAGTGCTGAAATCCATCATCAATCACAAGGAGCTGAGGCTTAAAAACTTCAAGTCCTCGCTGCGCGGCTTTCCACTTTTTCTCGCTCACAAACACGGGAACTTCAGGATTCTTCATGGCAAGCAAAGTGGGTTCATCCCCAAAAATCTCAGCAGCTTTTGGCACTTTGAAATCCACCCGATGGGTGCCCGAGCGTTTGGCCTTATAATTACGAGCGATCAAAACTGTCTTCAAGTTTCTTTTCAGCGCCTCTTTTAAAATCCAATCCGCCACGGGAGTTTTACCCGTGCCGCCCACACTGAGATTACCCACAGACAAAACTTGACAGGGTATTCGCACAGATCGAAGGACTCCTTTGGAGTACAATCGAGTTCGTTGATCTGTCAAAGTTTGAAAAATGGAAGCTAAGAGCTTTTTCACGGACGGGAACCTTGCGAATTTGAGATCAAATAAGCTTCTAAGATTTTTGCGACCTGGGAAGTGACTCCCTCGGAACCTAATTTCTTTCGCAGCTCTCGCAAGTCTGATCTAACAGCTTCCGCTTTCTTCGGAGAGTCGATCCATTCACTCAATTGCTGGGCTATCTTTTCCGCGGAAGCCGCTTGCTGGATCAACTCTGGAACAGCTTTTTTTTGTAAAATCAAATTCGGAAGTCCAATCCACTGCACTCCGCGGACAAGAAGATTGGCCAGGAGCCAAGTCAGCCACTTGAGCTTATAAATGATCACCATGGGTCTTTCGAGAAGTCCCACCATCAGTGTAGCTGTTCCACTGGTAGCAATCATAAAATCTGTCACAAAAATCATTTCAAAAGGTTCATCTTTGATGATTTGAAAAGGGAACCGGACGTCTTCCAGATAGGATTGAAGGACTTGCCGCTCAATCGTTGGAGCACAAAGTATGACAACTTTTAGATTAGAATATTTTTTGTAAAGAAGTCGGGCCGCTTCAATCTGAGTGGGAAAATTGAGCTTTAATTCACTAGGCCGGGATCCTGGCATTAATCCCACCACCACTTGATCATCATTGAGACCATAGCGTTTTCGTTGCATCTTCCGATGCTCCACCGACTGATAGTGAGGCTTTAATTCATCGACGATGGGATGTCCCACAACGGCGTGCTTTATTCCTGCCTTTTCATAAAATTCTTTTTCAAAGGGAAAAAGCAGAAGTACTTGATCGCAGTATTCTTTGATCTGCTTGAGTCTACCCTGGCGCCAAGCCCAAACCTGAGGGCTCACATAATAGACCACAGGAATTCCTAGAGCTTTTATTTCTTTGGCTAAGCGAAGATTGAAATCTGGATAATCAAGGACCAAAACAAACTGAGGTCGGCGCTTCTTGGCCTCTTCGACCAAAGAATCAAAGACCGTTTTCAGCAGAGAGTAATTTTCTAAAACTTCAGCGATGCCAACAACGGCCATTTCCTCAGATTTACCCAATCTCTCAAAGCCCTTGGCTTCCATGCTTGCTGTGCCGACACCAAAGCAGTGAATTTCTTTTTTTTCGCGAATCCAATGATCCAAAAGTCTCTCTGCAT
>JAJTIC010000040.1 GCA_021300175.1 Pseudomonadota bacterium | reverse complement strand
TTCGGGGAAGCTGGCACCCACAAAGTCAAAAGCGCCACCCTGTTCTCCCCCAAAACATGCTTTCCGGTAGTCAGCCAGAGTCCGGGAACACGACTATCAGTTGCATTATTACAAACGCAAAACTAAGAAGAGACGAACTCAAACGTCTGGCTATCATGACTCATACCGGGATGGCTCGAGTCATTGAGCCCTTTCACACTCCTTGGGATGGGGATGTAATGTTCTCTGTCAGCACAGGACAAAAAGAATTGAATTCTCGTTTTTCTTCGTTTGATCTAGCCATAGTTGCTATACAAGAAATGCAAAAAGCAGTGATCCAAGGAGCGACCCATGGAAAGCACAAATTCAGTTAAAGTTGGTCTTGTCCAGTACCCCATCGACACTAAAAATAGTTTTGAAAAATTCTTGTCAAAGCACGAACAAATTCTGCTCTCTCTGAAAGATAAGAATTTAGACCTCCTTGTTTTCCCAGAACTGGTGGCCCTTGACCTGGTGGACTTTGAAAAGAGCCTGCCTATGCAGTGGCAAAAGATTTCTTCAGAAGATCACCCTCGCTATATTGAATTCTTTAAAAGCTACACTCAGAAAACAGGAACTGCTGTTCTGACGGGAAGCATGCCTGCCATCGAGAATGGCAAGATATATAATCAGTGCCGACTCATTCACCGAGGTGAAACAGTATCTATTCAAAACAAAGTGTTCCTTACCCCTGACGAAAAAGAATGGAAATGGAATGGGGGCTCACAAGCAAGTTGCTTTCAGTGGCAAGGAATTCGCTGTGCCATTCTTATCTGCCACGATGCTGAATTTCCAATACTTTCCCACTCTTTAGCCGCGCAAGAAGTGGAATTACTGTTGGTGCCCTCAATGACTCATGATGATTTTGGAATTAATCGAGTTCGCTGGTGTTCTATGGCAAGATCTGTAGAACATCAGTGCTACACTCTTGTGACCGGGACTACTGTAAATGCGACTAAAACACGTGAATACTGTGGACAAGCTGCCGTGATTACTCCCCAAAATTCCCTGCACACAACTCAAGTTCTTTTCGGAAAATACAATGAGCCTGATATTTTGATCACAGAACTTGATATCGGTAAACTTCGCAAAGGCAGAACCGAAAAAGATTTTATCTATCCCGTCAGAGATCAGAACCAACGAAAGTCTTTGGGCTGATTTATAGTCCGTGACTTCTGAAACTGATCCTCTTGAATTCTTTTGTTAGCCAAGTCATCGTTATCTTGACCATGATCAAGACCTAAGTCTAAGAAAACTTTCAGGAATTCTGACTGTGGATTCGACAGTTTTAAAACTTCAACGATTTTTTGAAGTTTTCTCAAATAAAATTAATCCCCACTGAGTCATTCGCTGGCACCATATTTGTACTGTTAGGTTCATGGACATCCCCACCTGTGTAGGCCTTCGCGGAGTTCATGAATGAAAAAAATCATAATGGCCCTCCTTTTAGTCAACTTAGGCTGCGGAGAACTGAGTCAGTTTCAAGCAGGAGCTCTCGACTCTTCCTCCGAAATTTTGGATGATGGGACTCAAGGAGCCGGCGGTGATGGATCCATTCAGCTCACTTTTTTAGAACCTACTTCAAACCAGGTGCCTCGCTCAAAGTTTATAGTGAAATTTGAAGCTAGCCCTTTGAGTGAAGTAAGAAATCTTCAACTGCTCGTTAACAATCAAATCAAAACTCGTTTTTCTCGCGTGCCTTTTCAAGTGGAAATTGACCCCAATCAGTATCCAGGATCTCAAATTGAAATTCGCATTGAAAGTTCAGACAAGCTTCAGAAGAAAAATTTTCGAGTTCTGCGTTTGAAACGAGCACCGACATCACAAACGCTCGTACCTGACTCTCGAACCTTTGGAGTCTTCGACTCTAATTGCCTCCACAATTCCCAATATGACGCTTGTCTTTTTTGGAAAAACCCTGTGGCCCAAAAAGGAGCTCCTTATCTTCCGGCTCTTGATTTTGGAGCTGCTATTCCAGAACAAACATTTGGCGTGAGCCTTAAAAACTTAAGAAATCCGGCAAGCCTCAGCAACGACTCTCTGCAAGTGTTCTCATCAGGATCTCCAGAAGCAAAACCCCAGGGATCTCACTGGCGTTATGCTTACAGCAGCGATGCGCAGAATCACTTCATCGCACAAATTATGGCCTTTTTCTGGCTTGATAAACTTGAGGAGGAAATGCTCCGAAGATCAGGACAATTCTATGCTTCAAAAAAAAATATTCCTGTGGATGCTTTCAACACAAGCGTACAGAACAATGCTTATTGGGACACTCAAAAGATCGTAATGGGTGTTTCAACGGCTGGTGGTGGTCGTCATGAAATGGCTTTATCAGCGGAAGTTTACATCCACGAAATGGGACACGCAAATCTTCAGTACGCCGTTGGAAGATTCCTCAGAGACTCCCACCAGGGATCTAGCCAAGGAACTTGCTCTTCCCACTTGGGATGTATCTCTGCCATCAATGAAGGACAAGCTGACTTTACCTTCCTGATGATCTTTCAAGACTCAACAGCTCTGGGCGAAACCTTTGTGAATTCCACCAGAGGCATCGGTGGCCCAGGAGGACTTTTGAGGGACGTCAATCAGAATCAAGGGCTCAAGACTCAAGAAATCTTCTTAAGAAGCCAGGGTCAAATACACACGTTGGGCACTGTGCTTGCCACCATTCTGTATGACATTTATACGCAACCCATTGTAGATAAGGTTGAGTTCGAAAAGATTTTTATGAACTCGCTGACAAAGCTATCGGAATCTTCAAGATTTCCAGAAACCAAGTCAGCTCTCCTGGCTGAAGATCAAATTCTTTATGGCGGTAAGTACAAACAAGTGATTGAAAATGCTTTTCAGAAGATGGGACTTTAATCCCATCTTCTGTTAGGATTCCCTACTGAGATTTTTGAGAGGATTTTTGTTGCCCCAAAACTTGAGTACTCAAAGTCTCAGCTTCCAAACGAAGATCCAAACCATCGTTATTCAAAATAGATTGGATATACATTAGCCTCGAGTAGATCGGTGTCAGAGTCGCTTGTCCATATTGGAACTTCAGACGATTTCCATCAGTGGATTCCATTTCTAGCTTAAATGACATCAGACGATCACGCTTTTCTACCGGAAGTAATGTTGTTAAAAATCCCGTGCCTGTCACACGAAAAACACGATTTGATCTCAAATCCATCAAAGCATTGATTCTGTCAGTAGCTTTCTCTTTGGGGCTAAAAACGATTTTGAGTTTTCTTGAGATCTGATCCACTTCCCGACCCAGTGTTTGTCCGGCAAAAGTCTCCGCTGTATAATCATAATTCTCACGAGCTAAAGAATCTCTACGGATCAAATCTTTATATTCGACGGTCTCAAGGTAACTAATATACTTTGCCTTGATTTCTTCTTGGGACAAAACAGGAGCCTCGAGAATTGCATCTGGAGCCATGACTACTTGATATCTCACAGCAACGTTATTCGCTACTCGGCCCCGAAACTGCCACTGACTAAAGTCAATCTGACGGAAAACATCTTGAGGGATGGTTCTTGCTAATTGTATTTTTACCTCTTCAAGCTCAGCAGGTCTGAAACGGTTATCTTTTCTTTCAACAGACATTACTAAGTTTTCAGGAACCGGCTTTTCAAAAATTTCATTGGTTGTAAAAACCGCATTCATCTGTGCGTCTTTTTGCACTTTTAACCACGAGAAAAAGAAGCCATTTTCACTTTTTTGCAGATATGAATTCAATAAATAATGAGATCTTGCCTCATCACGATCAACACTTGTAATTCTATTCACGGAATAGTTTCTTTCTGCTTTCAATCTTAACAAACGAATACCAAAGTCAAAATTGTTCCTCTTATAATCAGAAAGGGCACTTCCCTTAAAGGCTCTTTGAACACGAGCAAGACGATTAGCTTGCTGATCGGCAGAAAAAATATTCTCAATGGGCACAAGATCCATCAAAAGCTGCTCTCTGAGATTTTCCACTGAATTAGCAGGATTCAGAATTTTTAAACTCTGTGCTTTGCCTGCATTTCTAAGAGAAGAGTTGTAAGCTTGAGCGACATCTTTATCCTTAAGATCAAGGACATAGTCGACCATAAATAGATCGTTGTTTCCATCATTAAATGAAATCTGTAAGGGATTCAAGTTCATTACCTTTAAAATTCCCTGATCGAGATACCCCACTTTAATAACAGTTAAAACGCCGCCGTACCGCAAACCTGCGTGGACACCCTTTTCTTCACTTCTGATACCAATCAGCTTTAAGCGAATTTTTTCATCTGCCAAACGTAAGACTTGAATTTGAAATTTTCCGGATACCAGATAATGACCACCGATATCTAAATCCAAGGGCTTCACAGCTTCCCATCTCAACGATCTGAGAAAGTTCCCTGATACAACCAAGTTAAGGTGAGCTTTCATGGTGACCATATCGCCTTCTTTAAGATTCTTGAGAACTCGTTCTGAATTCAAAGGCAACTGATCCCAAGCATAAGGCATCGCTGTGATCGCTCCACAAGCATCACCAAACTGCCGAGCAAACTCGACTTCGAAAGTATGCTTTGCTGACAAACCAACACTGAAGTCACTTTGAGCGGCTTCATTAATACTCTCCGAGGTCGAAGCGTTCACATTAGTGTAGTACCGATCAAAACGTGTGAAGAGGCCATTGGTATAGCTCGGATCAACGCTGTAGTTATATCCACCTTTCAAGCCTAAGCCATCGAACAACGAAACCGAGAGAACCCTTAAGTCTGCCTTAACTCCCCAGCGAGCGGCGGTATCACAGAGCTGTTCCCGGTCTTTCGGGATAATGCGATCAATAGGATTAGAATGCGCTTGCATAACAACCAGCATTGGCAAAGCATTAGCTATTAATAGTTTCTTCATAAAGTCCTCTTTTCACATCGTGAATCTGTTTTTCCAATTTCTTCAATAATCCAGCAGTAATGAGATGCCACAGGTGACATGTACGCAGAATTATCCAGGGAAGCACACTCAATACCTTCACTGCGAACACTTGAAACCGCAATCAATGTGTTTCTTTTGATTAAACCGCCACCACTATCCCCGCGGCAAACACCCGTATTTATTTTCACCGCCTTTACTTTATAAACATTGAGATCTGGCAAATAAGAAGCATTCACTTCTAATTTTCGTCTTCTTCCAAAAATCTCTTTTCGTGAATACTGCCCGAGTCCGTGAAAAGTAATACTGACCAAATCTGGCTGCAGATTTTCTGGTGATAGCTCTGGATAAAATGAAACGTGCGCGAAGTAATCATTTAAAGATTCTTCCAAAAAAATCAAGGCAATGTCATTTTTTACGTCTCCAAGATGAGGAGCAGAGGAAAAACCCAAAAAATAATCAGGGTGAATAAGAATTCTTTGCACCCTGATCTCTGTGTAATCGGATTCGGAACCGTTTTCACCACGGGTAATCTCAATACTTTTTAAGCTCTGAGAGCTTTCAAGACAGTGAGCCGCTGTCACCAACACTTTGTGATTCAGGGCCGTGGAAGAGCAGTACAAGTCCCCTCGAAAGCCGAACACGTAGGGAGCTTCGCTGTAGCTGATTGGATCCCCCCCCCAGACAGCCATCGCGCCCGAAGAAGTAAAGACCAAAAATAAAGAGACTACAAAATTTTTCATCGAAGAATTAACAGTTCAAATAGAGTGCCAAGACTCGGCGCTCATTTTGGGCCTAAAGTAAATAAGCTCAACAGCAAAGGAATAATTCAAGGTTAAGACACATTCGGTTGAGGTTCTTGGCCCATTAACGTCACGGCCTGTAAGAAGATTCAACACTTAGCAATCTCTAACAAAAATTGCGACTTTCGATTATCTCGCTTGAAACCGGCGATTCCCATAGACTTGGATTTTAAGACCCTTGCGGTCATAGAG
>JAJTIC010000084.1 GCA_021300175.1 Pseudomonadota bacterium | reverse complement strand
TGTTTAAGTTCCGACATAACCAGAGAATCTTTATGGCATCATATTTATCTCAGTTCAATTACCAACTTTACGGACCCGAACAAGGGCGAAAATGGGTCTTTCTTCATGGCTTGATGGGTTATGGTTTGAACTGGCGAAAAATTGCCACGTCGTTGGCATCCACGGAGCGAGTTTTGACTTTTGATCAGCGAGGGCATGGCCAATCCCTAAAGCCACTGACAGGTTATGCTCCCGAGGATTACGCAGATGATTTAGCTCTGATTCTGGAAGAGCTGGGTTGGACTCAAGTCATTCTGGTGGGCCACTCGATGGGCGGCAGAAACGCCATCATGTTCGCGCATAAATTTCCTGAAAAAGTCGAGCGTCTCGTGATCGAGGATATCGGTCCTGACTCTCGGCCCGATGCTCCCGAATACTATCGAACCCTTCTAGGGCTGGTGCCCACTCCCTTTAAAAATAAATTGCGCGCCAAAGAGTTCTTTATGAACGAGTTTCCGGTCTTGGCTCGCAATTATGACCAGCCACAGACTTTGGGATCTTATTTTTATTCGAATATCATCGAGAGGGCCGATGGGACTGCGGATTGGCGTTTCTCAAAAGAGGCCATGATCATGACTGTGGTTCAAGGGCGAGCACAAGATCATTGGAAAGAGCTCAGAGCTCTGCCCATGCCGACTCTTGTGATTCGAGGGGAAAACTCAAAAGATTTAACCAGGGAAGTATTTCAACGCATGGCACTATCAAACCCCATGATTCAGGGAAAAGAAGTTGCTCAAAGTGGCCATTGGGTTCATTACGATCAACCAGAAGTTTTCATTAAGCTTTTGAAAGAGTTTACAGGAATAGGTCCCATCGAGTAGGTTTTAGGGGACAAAATTATTGAAGGATGAGTACTTTGAAATTCACTGATCTGCAACTTGAGCCCACGCTTCAGCAATCCATCGACAAATTAGGTTACAGCGACTGCACGCCGATTCAAGCGGCCGTCATGCCTCACATCATTGAAGGGAAAGACGTCGCAGGCCTTGCACAGACAGGGACGGGTAAAACGGCAGCATTTTTGATACCTTTGATGGATCGAATTCTTCGCGCCAAAAATTCTTCTGGAACAGAAGTGGGCGAGGAACAAAAGCAAAGATCCTTCGGAGAATGGAAAGCTGGCCAATTCATTTTAGTTCTTGTGCCCACCCGAGAATTGGCGGAGCAAGTTTATGAGAATATCCAAAAGCTCAGTGAGTTTTCTGGTCTCAAAGGTTATCCCATTTATGGGGGCACTGGTTACGACAAACAAAAAGAAGCATTGAAGTCAGGTCTCGATTTCGTCGTAGCAACACCAGGTCGTTTGATTGATCTTTATAAAGAAAATTTTATCGATCTGAAGCAAGTTCGAGCTATTGTTTTTGATGAAGCTGATCGCATGTTTGATATGGGCTTTAAAGATGACATGAAATACATCTTGAGCCGAGTTCCTGAAAAGCGCCAGTTCTTGGTTTTTTCTGCGACTCTTAATTTCGATGTTTTGAACACAGCTTATCAGTTTGGTGCTGAACCTGTGGAAGTGGATGTGAGCCGTGACCAAGCCAAAGCTGAAAATGTCAAAGACGAGCTTTTTCATGTGGGTCACGATGAAAAGCCAAGGTATTTGTTGTCACTATTGAAGAAGGTGAATCCAAAACAAGCGATCATTTTCAGTAATTTCAAACACAATGTGGAAAGAATCGCGAAGTTTTTGAACAACAACGGCATTCCAGCTATGGCCATTTCAAGTTTGATCACTCAGGCTCAACGGAACCGAGTGCTCGAGCAATTCAAAGCTGAAAATGATCAGAATATTTTAGTAGCGACGGATGTGGCAGCTCGTGGTCTTGATATCAAAGGTGTTGATCTTGTGATCAATTACGAGCTTCCCAATGATTCTGAAACTTATGTTCATCGGATTGGCCGCACGGGTCGTGCTGGAGCCGAGGGAAGAGCATTTTCTTTTGCATCTGATATGGATGTGGAAGCTCTTGCTCGCATCGAAGATTACTTAAAGCATAAAATCACCATCGGCTGGATGGAAGACAGTGAGTTCATCACTGAGTTTCAACCATTCCCCAGAGAGTTTGAAAATCGAGGTCCACGCGGTCCCGAGCGAAGAGATCGAAATAATCGTCAGGACCGAGGCCCTCGTGGTCCACGCCAGGGATCTGACCGTCCACAACGGGGCGATCGTGGTCCACGACAAGACAGACCGGAGCGTTCGGCAAGACCACAGCAGAACCAGCAAAGATCGCAGCGTGATCAGAACACAAGATCACAGTACCCAAAGTCGGCGCATCCCCACCAGCGTCAGCAAAGACCACAGCATGGGCAACCTCGACCGCAAAGTCCTCATCCACAAGGACGGCCACACCATAAGCCCCGCCATGGTCAGCATCAACACAGTCAACGAAGACCTCGTCAACCAGCGGTCTTGCAAAAGGGCCTCATGGCTCAGATCAAAAACTTTTTCACGGGGCTTTTTGGGAAGGCGAAGTCCAACTAAAATTGCGAATCAGTTGATTGCACTGAGGCAAAGTTGATTCAAATTTGGGCTTCTCGTCTGAGCAGCTCAGAACCACGACTCGAGGACTTTGCATAAAGACAACCTGTCGCATTTGAACGTTGGATTTGGGATGAAAGAGATCGATCAAAAGGCCACGATTTTGATTCTCACTGAAAGTTCTTGTTCCCAGTAAATCAAAACCATAACTCGAATAATCTCTTATCCATTTTTTGGCGTAGTTTTCGAGCGTCAGTGAAGCTGTTTGTGCTTCCCAGCGAACTGAAAAGCGCGCCGTCGAGCGAGCTTTGAGTTCAAACAAGACACCTTGTTCATTTTCTTGGTTGGAATTGATCCAGTCAGAGCCTTTGACAGGAAGGTGAAAGCCCTGCGTCAAGAAGTAGAGACCTTTTTGAGGATCCACCAGAGCGCTCGTCGCTGTTGCAGGGTGTGGGGATGACTGAGAAATCTGTGAACTCAGAGTCGCTGCAAGAAAGACTAAAAGCGTTATGAAACTGATTTTTAGAAGAGCCATGACTTAGTTTTATTTGAATTTCTTACGGGGCGCTACTAGAAACTCGCAAGCGCCGAATCAGGAGGGCTTTCCATGAAAAAATCGTCTCAAATTACGAAGTTACTCATAGTCGTAGGACTAGCTGTCACGGCAGGTTGTACGCCCTCATCTCGGACTCAAGAGTTTTTGGGTGGTGAAGGTGCTGGACTTTTCGGCAATCGTCCCCAAAATCGCACGCATTTTATCGCGGTGGTAAAACTTGGAGGACAACCACTTTTAGAGTCAGCAAAGCGAGTCAACGGCCAACTACAAATTGCTCCCGAAGAACTGGCCAAGCTCGAGATTGAGCAAAAAGATGCTTTGGTAAAACTGAAAGATCTTTCATCGGAAATTCGAGTTCTTTACACCTACAAAATGGTTTTGAATGGTTTTGCGATTGTAGCTCCGATTGAGCTCGCAGATAAAATTCGCGCTCTTGTGAATGTGGCTTATGTTGAGAGTGAAGGAAATTTTTCGCGACCAAAAACAGTCGCGACACTGGGTCAAGGTTTCAAACTCACTGAGAAGAATTCCGTGAATTTTATTGGAGCCGATGCCTTTCATACAGCTGGTTTCAAAGGCCAAGGCATGAAAGTGGGAATTATCGACACAGGAATCGATTTCACGCACTCGATGTTTCAAGGACCAGGGACTGAAGATGCTTTCAAAGAAGTGAATCCCGATCAAGAAACGCCTTTTTTCCCCAACAAGAAAGTGGTCGGCGGAATCGATCTCGTCGGCACTCAATTCGATGCAGGATCGCCAAACTTTGTGAATCGTGTTCCTCAACCTGATCTCAATCCTATTGATGAGGGTGGTCACGGAACTCATGTTGCAGGAACTGTTGCGGGAATCGGGGATGACGTTGAAACTTATTCAGGAGTTGCACCTGAAGCTTTGCTTTACGCCATTAAGGTTTTCGGAGCGGATGGTTCTACGGGGGATGGAACGGTGATTGCGGCTCTTGAATATGCGGCAGATCCCAACAAAGATGGAAAGCTCGATGACCAATTGGATGTTGTGAACCTTTCCCTTGGATCTTCCTTCGGTGCCCCTCATATTCTTTATGGCGAAGCCATGGGCCGACTCTCTCGAGCAGGAACTGCAGTCATTGCGGCGGCTGGAAATTCAGGGGACACACCTTATATCGTAGGATCTCCATCGGTGGCGGAAGACGCTTTGTCAGTCGCTGCAGGGATCGATCATACTTCGCACAACTGGCAATTTGATGCCGTTGAATTGAATTTGGGAACTCAGGGGTCAGTCTTGGTCGAAGCTGTTGAGGGGCCTATCTCTCAACCTGTTCGTGATGCTGGAGCGGTGACTGGGGCTCTTGTCGATATTGGCTTGGCCGATGTGGATTTATCAGAAGCACAGAGAACAGCTTTGAAAGGTCAAGTCGCTTTGATCGCTCGTGGAAAAGTTGCTTTTGCTGACAAACTAAAAAGAGCCTTCGAAGCAGGGGCTGTGGGAGCCATTGTTACGAACAACGCTCCTGGAGATGCTTTTGCCATGGGTGGAAATGGACAATTTCCGATTCCAGCAATTATGGTCACTCAAGCCATCGGCGATCAAGTTCGACTGAAGATGCAAACTGAGACTGTGAGTGTGAATTTTCAGTCTTCTGAAAAAATTGAAAGACCGGCTTTAATTGACACCATCACTGGTTTTTCGTCACGAGGACCTCGCTCTTTGGATGCTTTGATTAAGCCTGAAATCACGGCTCCCGGCTCGCAAATCATTTCGGCTGCGATGGGTGGTGGTCACAAAGGTGTGAAGTTGTCAGGAACTTCCATGGCAACCCCTCACATGGCAGGAGTGATGGCTTTACTCATGCAAAAAGAGAAGAACTCAAGCAAATCCATCTCAGACTTGAAATCGCTGCTCATGACCACCAGTCATCCCATCACAGATGCTGACCAAAAAATTTACCCCATCGCGAGGCAAGGGGCTGGTCGTGTCGACATGAAAGCTCTCCTCAACACTGCAGTGCTGGCACAACCGAGTTCTTTGAGCTTGGGTGTTCACTATATGCAGGGAAAGAAAGTCTTAGGGCGTGAGATTTTGATCACCAACTTGACGGGCGCGGAACTTTCCTTGAAAGCTCAATGGCGGGGATCTTCAGCTCTGACTTTGAGTTCTCAGGATGTCAAAATTGCCCCTCAGTCAAAGCAAGTTTTGAGCCTGAAGCTCACTTTGGACGCGGGAAAGTTGAAATCAGTCAATCAAGAAGTGGATGGCTGGGTTGAAATTTTTGAAGGGGCCGAAGTGGTGGCGCGTTTGCCAGTGTTGGCTTTGGTGAATCAGGCCTCTGATCTATTGGCGCAATCACTCACGGTCTTTGCCAGCAGCGAGCTTGATGGTGAAGGAGCTTTGAGTGAATTGAAGGTGCAAAACTCTTCAAATTTTGCAGGGGATGTGCTTGCCTTCAACTTGCTGGGAAAAGACAGTCGCAAGTTAGATCCCAAAAATGATCCTTTTATGAGCCGAGCTTGTGATCTTGAATCTGCTGGGTACAGAATTGTTGAGAAGACGATCGACGGCAGAAAGGCCTCTGTTCTACAGTTTGCAGCAAAGACTTTTGAACCCAACACCAATTGGCATGCTTGTGAGCTCACAGTGCAAATCGACACAAATGGGGATGAATTATCAGACCAGGAAATCGCTTTCTTGACCATGGGTTCGGTGGCTGGTCTTGCTGGGCCTGCGAACTCTAATTCTTTTGTGAGTGCTCTGGTAAATTCAGCCAAGATGCGTGAGCTTCGTAGAGATTACGAAGCACAGTTAGCTGCGGGGGCTAGTGCTGAAGAAGATTACACAGAAGCTGTGATTTCAGTGATTCCTGCCAAAATTTTTGAAAACTCGGGAATTGCAGTGGTGGAAGCTGATGTTTCTAAAATTCAAAGAAGACCGTCTGGGGAGTTAGCTGTGAAAGTTTCCACGACTCATTATGAATCCAGTGCCGTCGAGCCTGATGATTATTTAGACGACACCAAATCAGATTGGAAAAAGCTCAGTTTGAAGGATCAATCATTCATGGGAATGGAGGAGATTCTATCGGTCAAGCCCCAGCAGTCGGCAGTCCTGATGATGACTAAAGGAGCAGCAAAAGAAGATCTTCTGTTGTTGTTTCCACAAAATACCAGTCGTCGATCGGTGGTTGGCCAAGATCAACAGTCACAGGTCATTAAAGCCCAGACGCTGATTCCTTAGAATCACAGCTCATCTTTAGAGAGGGAGTTTGGTACAAGTAAATGTGCCGAGCTCCTCCCAATTGACTTACAAGCAATAACTGAGATCCATTCGGTGAAACAACAGCATCCTGAACGGCGCTCGGAAAGGGGAAGCTCTCTGAAAGGCAGTTATCTTGAAGCCTGAGAAGCGAAAGTTGATTGTCGCTCAAATAAAAAATCTGGTTCAAATCTCTGGAATACGATAACGATTGAATTTTGCCTGTGGGTTGACTCAGCTTTTCAGAGCGTTTCGCTTTGAGCTTATACAGAATAGCTTGATCCCCATCCATAAAGAAAAGCTGCTCTCGGTTGGGAGTGATCACCAAATGATGAATCAAGTTTTTTGATTTGTAGATAGCCCCCAGCTTTTCTGAGCGAATTTCAAAGTGATCTCTTTGATGTTTAATCGCTACAAAATCTCCCGATTCCAGACTCAGTGGCTCAGTATCTGACAAAGTATCAGATGTTTCTCGCTTTAAGTTATTGCCAAAGAGATCACTGCTGTAGATATCAAAAGGCGGGAAAGCCCTTTGGTAAAGTTGAGGATAGAACTGCTCGGGAAGCTCCTTCAAGGCATCTGTCAGCGAAGAATAAATCAGGCCCCCGCTGGTGTAAGAAGGAAAGCGAGTTTCAGAATTGTTAAACGTGATTCTGCGTTCTCGGTAAGTGTTGATTTGGTACTCATACACCTGAGCTGCTTGGTGTGAAGGTCTTTTCTGTCCGACAAACAAAAAACGCGCTGATGAGCTATGCCAAGCAGGTTCAAAATTTTCCCCTGTCGAAGTGAGTCGCAATCCCAATGGAGAGGAAACCACTTCGGGTGTGGGCTCTGATCGTGGAGGGATCTCAATGACCTCTTTCTGCGAGCAAGAAACTAAAACGACAGTCGTGAAAATCAGGAAGTAGCTGCTCCAAGAATTTTTTGCAGCAGAGAAGAGGGATTGGTTTTCTTGATATCTTTTTCTGCAATCCATAAACCGTCTGAACCTATTTTTTTAGAGTATTTTCTTTTTTCAATCTCAACATAGATCAAATGATGAGTGATGCTGTGCTTGAGGTCAAAAGTCTTTGGTGCTTTGCTTCGCTGCAGGACTGATCCAGGAAACAGCATTTGGCCTTTGAGGAACGGGGCATATTCATTTTTTAAGAGCAAGAGCTGGTTTTGCTTGTTTTTGATCAACTGGACTTTCCAGACCCAGACTTCTGACTCTCTTTTTGGTTTCTTGAGAGGGAGTTTGTGCACAAGATCTTTCTTCCTGGCTTGGCAGTGCTTCGCCCAGGGGCAAAGACTGCAAAGAGGCTTTTGAGGAGTGCAAACAGTGGCTCCCAGCTCCATCAAGGCTTGGTTCACGTCAGAAGGATCGTCATATCGACTGAGTTGATCTGAATGTTCTTGGAGAATCTTTCGGCCATGGGTTTTCCACCACTCCAATTTTTCACCGCGAAAACGCGACAGAACACGAATCACATTCCCGTCCAACACACCGACAGCTTCTCCGAAAGCGAGAGCTGCCACGGCGCGAGAAGTATAGGGTCCAAAGCCAGGGATCTCGATGAGCTCGGCAGCTGTTTGAGGAAAGCCTCGAGTCGCAAGAAGCTGTGCTGCTTTATGAAGATTTCGGGCACGGCTGTAGTAGCCGAGACCCGCCCATTGTTCAAGGACTGCCTGAAGGGGGCTTTCTGCTAAATGTTGAACGGTGGGGAAAACTTTGAGGAAGCGTTCATAATAGGGAACAACCGCGGCAACGGTGGTTTGTTGTAACATGACTTCCGAGAGCCAAATGCGATAGGGATCTTTGCTCGCTCGCCAAGGCAAGGGACGTCGATGTTTTCTGTACCACCGAGCCAATTCTTCAGCACTTTGTTGCCAGTTCTCTGCAGAAAATGTCATGCTATCCCTGTCTGATCCCCAGCAATTTAAGAGGAGTTAAGATGAAAAACAAGCCTGGAGTTCTTGAGTACAAACCTCTGAGTGGTCGTGAATTCCCTCGATTTTCAGGAATCAAAACATTTTTTCGTCTACCTCATGTTGATTTGCATGAAAGTTTTGATTTAGCTTTGTTTGGTATTCCCTATGATGGAGGAGTCTCCTACCGTCCCGGTCCACGGTTTGCGCCGTCAGCTGTTCGTGAAGCTAGCTCTTTAGGGAGGGGCTTTCATTTTTCGAGAGCTTTGCAGATTTTTGATAAAATCAAAGCTGCAGACATTGGGGACTGTCCCACGGTGCCTATTGATCAAGAGCAGACTTATGAAAAAATTGAGACTTTTGTGAGTCGCATTTTAAAAACTAAGAAGAAGTTCATCGCTGTCGGTGGAGACCACTCAACAACTCTCCCTGTTTTGCGAGCTTTGAAAAAGCACACCAAGAAGCCTCTCAATTTTATCCATTTTGATGCTCATCTGGACACTTTTCCTGCAGCTTGGGGTTGTGAGTATCACCACGGAGCTTTTGCGCGCCATGCGGTGGAAGAAGGGCTCGTGAACCCACAGAAAATGATTCAAATTGGAATCCGAGGTCCATTGGCAGGTGGCGATGATCTCGATTTTGTTCGAAAGAACAAGATTAAAGTTTACACTGTGGATGAGGTACGAGCACAGTCCCTCGAGCAGTTTTGCCAATCGCTTCCGAAATTTGAAGGGCCAACTTATATTTCCTTTGATGTGGACTGCTTAGATCCAGCCTATGCGCCGGGCACGGGAACACCCGTGGTGGGCGGTCTCACGAGTTATGAAACTCAAAGAATTCTCAGAAGTTTGCAGGTCAAAGACTTTGTCGGTGGAGATATTGTCGAAATCTCTCCACCCTTTGATCATGCAGATATCACCGCTTTGATTGGTGTCGACGTGATGTTTGAAATGATGGCACTAGCGGCAGGATCAAGCCGCTAGTTTAAATCCACATTCGGAGCAGAATTTTGCTTGGGCCACAATTTTAGCTTGGCATTGTGGGCAGCTCGCCTCCTCTGCTTTTTTGGCTTTTTTGGGATCTTCTTCTGTCATATCGACGAAGCCTTTTTCATTCCATTTCTCGAGCTCTTTCAGCATACGCCAAATTTTCTGAGTTGTTTGGAATTCTTTGAGCTCAAAAGAAAGCACAACTGTGCCATCGGATCTGGATTGTCTCTTCGCGAAAAGACCTTTGTGTTCGAGGCGAACAAAGTGATCTGCTTTGAGATCGATGTTGAAATTCTGTTTAAAAGCTTCAATCACCTTTTGGAAGTCCATGGAAACCACCCCAAAGCGATCGGGGGTGATGGGCTCCGCCACTTTGATCAGATTAGCGAGCATCGAGATGGCGTTTTCATCAGGTTTGAGTAACTCACCTTTGCCACCTTTGAAATAGTAATACTGATAAAACTCAAAGAAGGATTCTACAGCTGGAAGATCAAGAAAATGAACTTTCATGATCTGTTCAGGTCCCTCGGGATCTTCGGGGGGGCGACCCATTTCAAATTGCGCCAGCTTCAACTTTACAAGAACGCAGATCGCTTGCTCCATGCGAGAAGGTGAATCACCAAACACTCGCTGAGCATATTGCTTCATAGTGACCCAGTCGATGGAGTATCTGTTCTGATCCTTTTCATCTTTTGTTCCCTTGTGTTTCGCAGAATGGAAAATAGTTCCATAGATCCGAGCCACTTGGTCTTCGGGGCATGGGATTCCATCTTTTTCTGTTTTGAAGTTCTTGAGGTCGGCGATGGCAAGTCTTAATTTGTCGCCAAAAGATTTGATCACTGTTTTGATCATTTGCGGAGAAGCCTCGACAGCGGATTTGGCCACTTCGATAGGAACTTCAAAAACGGTTGTGTCTGTTGAAGCCACGGCGGAAAGAGTATGGGTTGGAGCGCCAATAGAACCTGCTTCTCCCACCATCTGCCCGGGACCGATTTTGAAATACTCAATCAACTTCTTATTTTTTTGGATACAGAGTTGAGCCCCACCTTGTTGAATCAAGTAGATGGAGGTAATTTTGTCACCTTCTTTGAAGATTATCTCACCACGCTTAAAAGATTTTACATTATTTGACATAAACCTCTCCAGAGCTTCTTATCGGAATCTTCAGAGAGGTTTTTACTGGAAATTGACTTACTGAGTGATTTCTCGACCTGAAGGCTCTGTGTCGAAGTCCCGACTTTGGTCGATCTTCAAATCCCCAGGGGGGCGAAGCCCCTTCTTTTTGATTTTCTCAACCAAGGTGGTGCGATTCAGTCGTAACATTTGAGCCGCTT
Source organism: Pseudomonadota bacterium (assembly GCA_021300175.1). Classification (GTDB taxonomy): domain Bacteria; phylum Bdellovibrionota; class Bdellovibrionia; order Bdellovibrionales; family Bdellovibrionaceae; genus JAJTIC01. The sequence goes on along the minus strand of JAJTIC010000084.1, from coordinate 3,080 downwards.
GATTGCGATTCCAATTCGTTTTTTCAAGGGCTCTCAAGATGAGCTGGTTCTCAAACTGATCAACGGCCGTATTAAAGTCCAGTCCTTCGTCGGGAATCTCAAAACTCTTCGCAGTGACTGGCATAGTTGCCGAAGCTCTATACTTGGCAGGCAGGTCATTCACTTCAATCGTTCCTTGCCCCTTGAGAATCGCAATTCTTTCCACAAGGTTTTCAAGCTCGCGAATGTTTCCTGGCCATGCATAATTCACCAGGCACTCCATAGCTTCGGGATGAATGCCGGACAGTTTTCGTCCTTTAGTTCTATTGAATTGTTCCATGAAGTGACTCATCAGCAATGGAATATCTGCTTTGCGATCCCTGAGTGCAGGAATGGTCATTGGAATGACGTTCAAACGGTAGTAAAGATCTTCCCGGAACAGACCCTTTTCCACAAGATCTTCGAGATTTTTGTTTGTCGCTGCGATCACCCGCACATTCACTTGGACTGATTTCGTTCCACCCACAGGTTCAAAAGATCTTTCTTGGAGAACTCGCAGGAGTTTCACTTGCAATGCGGGTTCAAGATCCCCAATTTCATCTAAAAAGATCGTTCCACCATCAGCAAGCTCAAAACGACCGATTCGGTTAGAAATCGCTCCCGTGAAGGCTCCTTTCACGTGCCCAAAAAGCTCGCTCTCGAGAAGCTCAGAAGGTATAGCGCCGCAGTTAATTGCTACAAATGGCTGATCTGCACGATTGGAGTTATAGTGCACGGCCTTTGCGATGAGCTCTTTACCCGTTCCAGACTCGCCTGTAACTAAAACCGTGGAATCTGAATCTGAAACTCGCTCAATCAGGCTCAGAACGTTTTGAATCCCTTCAGAGCGACCAATGATTTTGTCGAAATTGTATTTTTGATGAAGTTCTGATCGAAGCTGTTGATTTTCTGCCTGCAATTTCTTGTGAGTGAGTGCTTTGTCCACCAGGCTCAAGATCTCTTCCATATTAAAGGGCTTTGTAATAAAGTGGAAAGCTCCCTTTTGAGTCGCCCGAATGGCAGACTCGATGGTCGCATGTCCCGTGAGAATAATCACTTCACAGCTAGGATGCTGCGCTTTGAGCTGACTCATGAATTCAATGCCATCGCCGTCGGGCAAGTTCAAATCTACCAAAGCTAAATCCAAGGTCTGATCACCTTGAGTCAAGAGGCGAGCTTCTTCGATTCGGTTGGCAGTCAGGACCGAAAGTCCCTTACGATCAAGAACTCGAAAAAGAGCTGTTCGTAGAGTGGATTCATCATCAACAATGAGGACTCTTGATGAGCGCATGGACCTTCCTTCCTTGGTGGGTCAAACTCTCCTTTGAGTATAATGGAAATTTGACAGAAGTGTCAAAATTCCCACCTCGGAAACCGGCCTCAGGACTGCAAAACTGGACGTGGGAGAGTAATTTTTGCCCGACGCATTTTTTGTGGGTGGGAAGAGACTTCTAAGGTTCCGCCATAATCATGTATAATTTGGCTCGCAATCGAGAAATTCAGGCTCGGCAAAGAGTCCAGGCCTAGACCGTTGTCTAAGATCGAAATGTCATAGTCTTTGTCTGTGCTTTCAAGATAAATTTCGATGACAGGTTTGAAAGCTTTGTTGTCTTTCATTTTTTGCATCAGAGAATCGATAGACTGCTGAAGTAAATTTCGCAAAGCTTGACTTAGCAAATTCATGTGGGCCACAAAGTTTCTTGGCCCAGGCTGCCAGTGGAGCTTCACTTCGATACCTCGAGATTTTGTCTGGAGCTCGACAATTTTAAGAGCTCGCAAAAGAACGTCTTTCAAATCCAGTTCAACTTCCTCGTCTGAAACAGGGTTTCTCGTGAAATTCAAAAGATTTTGGATGATCTCCTGACATCGGCGAACTCCAGTCTCCATTTCTTTGAGATCCGGTTGCAAAGCATGCTCTTGGGGTAAGTCCATTTTCAAAAGCTGTACATAACTGAGAATTCCTCCTAAAGGATTATTCAACTCGTGAGCGATGGAGCTGCCGATCAGTCCGATTTCAGCGAGCCGAGCACTCTCCAAGATTTTGCGTTCCATACGAAGCTCTTCCGTGACATCATGGTAAACGTGAAAAAACAGCTCTTCTTGGCCGCTCTCTAAGGGAACTCTCTGTGAAGAAACTTCGAAGCTTGTTGATCTTTGGCGACCAACATCCAACCTAAACTTTTCACCGCGCAGGCAGCCTGAGCAGGGGGTATCGCGTCTAAAAAGTTTCTCATAGCAGAGAAGTCCTTTGGGATTTCCTTTTTCCAACATCTGATCAAAAGCAGAGTTGGATTGCACAATTCGATAGGATTTATCAATCAAAGCGACGGGATCTGAAATGGCATTGAAAGTCACTTGCCATTGCTCTTTCAGCATCAAGCTTTCATTGTTTTTAGCGACACGCTTAAGCGCAAGAGCCACTATCTCTGAAAGTCGAAGGATGAAATCGGATTCATCTTTTGAAAACGGCTTCTTATTGTAGCGAATAAAAAAAAGCGAGCCCACTTGGTCTCGGTCATCGAACAGTGGGCATTGCAAAAGGCTCATATCCTTTTGATCCCCTGTCTGTTGCCAAAACTGGGCATCATAAGGCCTATAGATCACTCGAATGAGATCCACAGCTAAACTAGATCTTAAGACTTCAAGTAAGCCCCGTTCAATTTCTGTCGCTGAATTGAAGGAGTGAACCGCCATGGTCGCTTGAAGTAAAAGTTCCCAACGAGTTTGGGCGAGATAAGTCTTTTTCTTTGATTCGAGAAGAGCATTTTGTCTTTTTTGAACTCGGTCCTCAAGTTCTTGATAAAGATTCTTGAGTCTTTCGTTCAAACTGCGCACGAGCTGCTCAAGTTCCAGATTCTGTTCAATTTCGCGAACATTTTCAAGTGCTGCATAGATCTCCGATTCAAGGCTATCGATGTGAGCTAATCTAGCAAATGAAAAGTGGTGCAGCGTTGAATTGCAAGGAATAATTTCTTGAGAATCTGAAAGAAGGCCCACCAATTGAATGTGGGGATGCTGTTTTTGAACCTCGAGCAAAGTTTTCGCTAGAGGCTCATTCTCCA
>JAJTIC010000058.1 GCA_021300175.1 Pseudomonadota bacterium | reverse complement strand
AGCCACCGTATGCTCCACTGGAATTCCCTGAACACGACTTTGCGCCTGAATGTACAAAGTAATGATGCTGCAGTGATTTTCCTGCCGCTCTTTCACACAGGGGGGTGGAATGTTTTGAGCACTCCTTTTTTTCACCGTGGAGCAAAAGTGATTCTGACCAAGAAATTTGACGGTGATCAGATCCTCAGCCTCACAGAAAGATTCAATTGCACTTTGATTTTTGGGGTGCCCACCACCATGGATATGATGGCAAGATCACAGAAATTTCAAACAGCACTTTTAAATTCTGTCCGCTATGCCATCGTCGGGGGAGAGCCAATGCCTTTGGATCTCATTGATACTTGGCACTCGAAAGGTGTTCCCGTTCGCCAGGGCTATGGACTGACAGAGTTTGGCCCCAACGTATTTTCACTCAATGAAGAGCATGCCAAAGCCAAACAAGGCTCTGTCGGATTCCCAAATTTTTACATCGAAGCCAAAGTTTGCGATGATGCTGGCCAATCTGTGAATGCTAATGAAATTGGAGAATTGTGGCTCAGAGGCCCCAGCTGCATGACTGGATATTTCAATAATCCGAAAGCCACTCAAGACACCCTGACTGCCGATGGCTGGCTCAAAACTGGAGATTTAGTTCGCCAAGATTCAGAAGGTTTCTTTTACGTCGTAGGCCGCAAGAAAGAAATGTATAAGTCTGGCGGTGAAAATGTCTATCCTGCCGAAGTGGAGCGCGTGATTCAAAAAATTCAAGGTGTCCGCGAAGTCGCTGTTATCGGGATTCCAGATCCCAAATGGGGCGAAGTTGGAAAAGCTTTTATTGCCCTCGAAAAATCCACTGAGCTTTCCGAAGAAGACGTGGTGAACTACTGCCAGCAGCATCTCGCCAAATTCAAGGTACCTAAGCAAGTGCAATTTCTTGCAAGCTTGCCAAAAACTGATTCTGGTAAGATCCAAAAGACGAAGCTCAACTAATTGCTCTTGGTGATGTCTCACTTTAATACATCACACAACACTTCATTGAACTACCTGCGTTCTTCTTATAGTCTAAAAGGGAATGAAACCGTTCAATCTCAGATCTTTTAGGATCGTAAAACTAATGTTTGCAATTTGTAGTGCCCTTGTGATGGGCTGCCAAATGTCCCCGTCGAAGCAGTTTAATAAAGTCTCTGTCGGTATGGAGAAGGACCAAGTTCTTGAAATCATGGGCTCACCTCAGCAGACTTTGCGACGATCAGGTGCCGATCGTTGGACTTATGTTTTTTATAACACAGAGACACAAGAGTCTCGCCAAGTGCACTTCTCTGAAGGCAAGGCCATTTACGTGGGTGAAGTTTATAAACCTGAAGTGAGCGCTGAGGATCAAGATACGATGAATGCACAATCCAATGCGGCCTTAGAAGCGCAGTGGCAGCAAGAAAGAATAAAGAGGGCCAAAGCGCCCACTTATGAAGAAACCGTCAAAGGGACCCACGAAATTCGCTACGCCCCTTCCTTTGTTCCCGTGCAATAAGTTATCGAGTCCTCACAGGAACAATTGATCGCGGCTGCTGGTGAGCAGCTTCGGCAGCATCCAAATTTCCTGGAGTGTTCTGGATATGCTCCTCAGGAACTGATTCAAGACCTGGATTTGATACTCGAAATCCTCCATGATGTTGTTGTTTCATTTTTTAATTAAGATTGATCCTGATTCGTCCACTGATTTTTCAGGAATTGTGGTAGTGGTCACAAGCTCGACGACCTGTCCTCTGTGATCGGTGGTGCGTCCGAATTGTTGCCGGGCTTTTTTCATATTGCGATTGAGCTTTCCGTCAATCCCTACGGTCGCTTCTGTTTCCTCGAGAGTTTTGGAATCTAGCTTTTGAAAGGTCTGATCCTTAGCGGCTCGCTCGGGAAATCGATACCTCAACTGATTGAGGGCTTTGTTATATTCATCTTTCAATTCATTCAATGCTTTGTGTTCTTTGATGATTTCATCAACCAAACTGTTCAAAGCGGCGGATCCATCGGGCATCGACTGTTTACTAAGGATCAGTGCTTTGAGACCATCCTCTTTCGTTCTTATTTTTGAACTCAGTTCGGTGACTCGACTTTCAACTTCAATCCAAGGTTTAACTGTGGTGGTTGGCGCAGCTGCTTCAGCAGGCTTTTCTTCAGCTTGAGACACTGAACACGCAATCAGAAATACAATGAAACTAATTTTCAAAAGCATGTTGGTCCCACGACAAAGTTAAGGAGTAACCTTTCAACTTTTGGAGGATGACCATTGCTTTGATCGCATTGACTCGCTCAATAACTAATGTTCCCGAGGACGCCTGCTTCATCAACGCTTTGTGATCGAGCTTCAGCTTAGGATCTGAAAGCACCTCACCAACCGCATCCACAAGATCCCTGGTATCAATCCCCTCAATTCTTAAAGTGTACGACAGGGGTAAGCCCACTGTCTCAGAGTTTCCAAATTCCTCGACTGGCTTAAAGTCTTGGACTTGATCAGCGACTGGCTCACTGGGCAAGTCCAAGATTGGTTCGGGAGCTAATTCCACAGGTATTGAATCAAAAACGGGTTCGCCCGTGTCCAGTGATGGACCTGCAGGCTGAGAAACCTCTGACTCCTGAAACTGCAGGTTTCCATCCATATCGATGAAAAGCACTGCTCCGCAGTTGCCACAAGTGACCATCCCAAAATCACCTTCAACTTGGGATCCACACTGAGGACAGATCACCGGGCTGGACGTCCTTTTTCCATCCGACGACGATCAGCTCTGTTCAGTGGCTTTTGCGAATCTGGGGGCGGACCTGCAGACATCCTCATTCTCTGCCGCTGTGAAGTTTCGGGCGCTTGAGCAGCTGAACCTGAAACTGGAAAACCTGCTTTGGCTGATTGTTCAGCACCCTGATAATTCAAATCACTCATGTCTGGCGCTTGAAGCATTTCATTCATAGCTTCTGCTTGCTCTTGAGCGACCACTTGAACTTTCATGATTTTTTCAATGGTCTCGCTGCGAATCGAGGCCATGAATTTTTCAAAAGCACCGAAAGCTTCTTTCTTGTACTCGATCAAAGGATCCTTTTGGGCATGGGCTCTGAGATTGATACCTTCCTTTAATCGATCGACTCTTTGAAGATGTTCTTTCCAACGCTGATCGATGGCCTGCAAAAGAATAATTTTTTTGATCTGATCATAGAAAGGACCTAAATTAGCTTTCTGGTGCTCAAAGGCCTGCTTGACAGCATTCTTCACAGACTCTGTGAGAGTCTCTTCATTGATCTGCGGCAAAGAATTAAAATCAATCTTGATCCCAAACTGGTTCTGCAAACCCATTTCCAGAGCCTGCATATTGTACTCTTCCTTTTTTCCGCTCTGAGGAATGGCTGTATCCAAAATGTCGGACGTCACCTCACCCAAGAAATCCAAAATTGTGCGGTCTATGTTCTCGCCCGACATGATTTGCTTTCTAAGTCCGTAAACAATTCCACGCTGCTGATTCATCACGTTGTCAAAATCAAGTAAGTGCTTACGGATATCAAAGTTATGACCTTCCACTTTTTTCTGTGCTCCTTCAATAGAGCGAGTCACCATTCTTGCTGTGATGGGTTCGTCCTCGGGCACATTCAAAGTGGTCATTACTCTTTGAATCATTTCGCCATTGAAAATCCGCATCAGATTGTCTTCTAGAGACAAATAAAACTTCGAAGCACCCGGATCTCCTTGACGACCTGAGCGACCCCGAAGCTGATTATCAATCCTTCGAGACTCATGGCGCTCAGTGCCCACAATATAAAGTCCCCCAGCAGCGAGCACTTCTTGCTTTTCTTTTTCAATTTGTTCTTTGAATTTTTTCAGGGCTTCTTCGAATTCAAGACCTTCAGAAGTTTTAGTCGCCATTCTTGCCATGCCTTCAGCATTACCACCAAGCATGATATCGGTTCCTCGACCCGCCATATTCGTCGCTATAGTGATAGATCCTTTTCGACCTGCTTGAGCGATAATTTCAGCTTCCCTCTCGTGATGTTTTGCATTCAAAACATCGTGTCGGATTCCCTCGCGCTTTAAAGCTGCACTGAGCTTTTCAGATTTTTCAATGCTGGCGGTCCCAATCAAAATTGGCTGACCTTGAGCATGACGTTCTTTCACGTCTTGAATGATGGCATTAAATTTTGCATTTTCAGTTTTATAAACGACGTCATCGAGATCTTGTCGCTGAATTGGCCGATTGGTTGGAATGACTGTTACATCGAGATTGTAGATTTTTTTAAATTCAACCGCTTCGGTATCCGCAGTTCCCGTCATTCCCGAAAGCTTATTATACATTCGGAAATAATTCTGAAAAGTAATCGTCGCTAAAGTTTGATTTTCATTTTTAACTTCAACGCCTTCTTTGGCTTCGATGGCCTGATGGAGCCCATCTGACCAACGTCTCCCCGGCATCAGGCGACCCGTGAATTCGTCGACGATAACGATTTCACCATCTTTGATCATGTACTCCACATCTCGGCGGTAAAGATGATGCGCTAAAAGGGCTTTGTTCACATGGTGAAGAATTTCAATATGTTGTGGGTCGTACAAGTTATCGATTCCCAACAGCTCTTCAACCTTTGAGTTGCCCTCTTCCGTCAATGAAGCTGTCTTACTTTTTTCTTCGATCGTAAAGTGCTTCTCACGCTGCAAGTGTGGTATGACTTTGTTGATCGCGTAGTATTTTTCTGTCGATGACTCCGCTGGACCTGAAATGATGAGAGGAGTTCTCGCTTCATCGATCAAAATCGAATCACACTCATCCACGATGGCAAAGTTCAGTGGCCGTTGGACCATGTCTTCGAGATCAAATTTCATATTGTCGCGAAGATAATCAAAGCCCAACTCATTGTTGGTCGCATAAGTGATATCACAAGCGTACGCCGCTTTTCTCTGTTGATCAGTGAGATTGTGAACGATGATTCCTGTGGAAAGGCCTAACCAACCATAAAGCCGCCCCATCCATTCAGCATCACGACGAACGAGATAGTCGTTCACCGTCACGAGATGAGCCCCTTTTCCAGAAAGAGCATTCAGATAAAGCGGCAAGGTTGCCACTAACGTTTTACCCTCACCTGTGCGCATTTCCGAAATTCCACCGCGGTTAAGAACAATTCCACCGATGAGCTGAACATCATAGTGACGCATCCCCAAGACGCGCTTCGAAGCTTCTCGGCAAACAGCAAAAGCTTCGGGCAAAATATCATCTAGCCTTTCGCCCTTTTCCAAACGAGCTTTGAACTCAGGAGTTTTTGCCTTGAGCTGGTCATCTGACAAAGCAGAGATTTTGGATTCAAACTGATTGATTTGGTCCACCAACGGTTGAATCTTCTTCATTTGGCGGTCATGACTTGTTCCAAAAATGGATCTTAAGAATGTGTTCAGCATAGGCTTAAGAGTCTAGACCTCGTCTCTGGGAACATCAAGGCCGTTTGGCTCTTAGTCCCTATAGATTCTGAAGTCCTGGGGCTTGATCTCGCCACGAAGTCTGAGCTGGCGGATAGCTTCACAATGTACAACAGCCACGGCTGTTGCAACGTTAAGGCCCCGAACAGGACCCAAAATCGGCAGCTGAAGCACTCGATCCGAATTTTGTTGCATCATGTCGTCGGGAAGACCCACGGTTTCTTGGCCAAAAACAAATCGGTCCCCTCTTTTAAATTCAACATCGTAAAAAAGCCGCTCTGATTTTGCAGAAAAGTAGAAAGTTCGCTCCGGCCGAGAAAGACTTCGCTCCCAAGAGTCCCGATCCTCGAAATATTGCCAGTTCAAGTCCTTCCAGTAATCCAGTCCTGCCCGCTTCAAATTGCTGTCAGTGATTTTAAACCCCAGAGGGCCCACAATTTCTAAAAAAGAACAGCTGCTCACACAAGTGCGCCCGATGTTCCCCGTGTTTTGAGGAATTTCGGGCTGAATTAATGAGGTCGTAAAAAGAACAGGATAGCTCTCTCGGGACCTGCCGCTAGTTAAGATATCGGAAGACTTCATGACCGAACTTAGATAGAGCGAGCCTGCGTCCTTTATCAACGATTATTTCCAGATTCATAAGCTCCCGATAAAGAGGCAAATCAATCGGCACAATCTCACGACCAGAGACCCGGCCCAATTTGTTGATGTAAAGCTTTTGTCGCTCGGTCAGTGTCTCCGCAAAAAGAGGAGCTGACTTCAGAACTTGTTTCCAATCCCCACCCTCGATCAAACTCGCCGATGACGGCAAGTGTTTCCTGTTCAAAAAGTAAGTGAAAACAGTCTCGTTTTGACCATCTTGGTAAGTGACTTGAGTGAGCTCTTTGAAATACAAAGATTTTTGAGGATCTTGAGGTCGAAATCCATGAAATTCGTCCAAAAGATGGACCAATAAATCCGGTGATTTCACTGTGACAACAGACCCTGGTACAGAATCCACGCCCTCATTGAGCAGGACCGGAAATCCGACCTTCAAACGATAGGCTTTGGCTTTAATTGAGGCTTCTTTTTGGTCGACGATAAAGTCCCTGATTCGCTCGAAATGAACCAGACCCTCAGTCAACGACCCATAAAGAAAAAACTTCACTTCAGTCATTCGATCCCCTCCATCAAAAAACCGATTTGATAATCTTATCTCTTCGTACAACGCTCAAAGGCGAGGCGCAGGAACTACCAAAAGTGTGTTGGATCCGCAACTTTATTTGAGTGAATACTCCCTAAAGTGACATTCTCTGAGAAACCCAATCCAGCTATTCGATAGTTACCGAAATGCGTTAGTAAAAATTATTTTCTTTGGCGCAAAAACGGCTGCTACCATCATGAAAACCAAGAGGCTGAAAATTCATGAAAAAAATTGAAGCGATAATCAAGCCATTCAAGCTTGACGATGTTGTGGACAGTCTCAGCGAGCTCGGTCTCGAAGGGGTCACCATCACTGAAGTTCGTGGATTCGGTCGCCAAAAAGGCCGCACTGAGATTTATAAAGGTGCGGAGTACGTGGTGGATTTTCTTCCGAAAATAAAATTGGAGGCTGTGGTTCCCGAAGCTGCGGTCTCGGCAGCTGTGGATGCCATTAAGAAATCTGCTTTTACAGGCAAAATTGGAGATGGCAAAATATTTGTGACTCCGGTGGATCGAGTGATTCGTATCCGCACCGGAGAAGAAGATGAAAATGCATTATAACCCGAGGAGGAAAGAATGAACGTCGATCAGGCAATTCAGTTTGCAAAAGAAAAAGGCGCCAAAATGGTGGATCTCAAGTTCTGCGATCTCATGGGAACTTGGCAACATTTCACAATCTCGATGTCTGGCCTCGATAAAACTCTTTTCGAAGAGGGCTTAGGTTTTGATGGTAGCTCCATCCGTGGATGGAGAGGCATCGAAGAATCCGACATGGTTGTGATTCCCGATCCCAGCACTGCTAAAATGGATCCTTTCATGGCCGTCCCCACTGTCAGCTTTATTTGCGATGTGGTTCTTCCAGAAAGCTTGCAGCCCTACGACCGAGATCCGCGGCAGATTTTGAAAAAAGCTGTCTCCTATATGAAATCTACCGGTGTCGCTGACACAGCTTACTTTGGGCCCGAAGCAGAATTTTTTATATTTGACGACATTCGCTTCGACCAAACCAACAATTCTGGCTTTTACCAAATTGATTCTGATGAAGGGATTTGGAACTCTGGCCGCGATGAAGGTGGTAAAAATCTGGGATATAAGCCTCGTCATAAAGAAGGTTACTTTCCAGTACTGCCCGTAGACTCGCAACATGATCTCAGAACCGAGATGTGCCTAGAGCTTGAGCGAGCGGGAATGATCATTGAAAGACAACACCACGAAGTCGCAACAGCTGGTCAAGCTGAAATCAATATTAAATTTGATTCTGCTCTTGAGATGGCCGACAAAATGATGTGGTTTAAGTACATTATTAAGAACGTCGCAAAACGCCACAACAAAACCGTCACATTCATGCCAAAGCCAATCTATGGCGATAACGGTTCGGGGATGCATGTCCATATGTCTTTGTGGAAAGGTGGCCAGAATCTTTTTGCAGGTAACAAATATGCGGGACTTTCTGAATTCGCGATTCATTACATCGGCGGAATTTTGAAACATGCTCCAGCTCTTTGTGGAATTATCAATCCCACAACAAATTCTTACAAACGCCTTGTTCCTGGCTTTGAAGCTCCCATCAAGCTTGCTTACAGTTTCAAGAATCGCTCAGCAGCTGTTCGCATTCCAAATACAGGTGCCAATCCAAAAGCGAAACGAATTGAGTTCCGCACCCCAGATCCTTCAGCCAATATTTACTTAGCTCAAGCAGCTCTTTTGATGGCGGGACTTGATGGAGTGATCAACAAAATTCATCCAGGTGATGCTCTCGACAAAGATATTTACGGCTTGAGCCCGGAAGAAGCGGCCAAAGTCCCAAGTATCCCAGGTACTTTAGAGGAATCATTGATGAACTTAAAAACCAAAGGTGATTTCTTGAAAAAAGGCGATGTCTTTACAGACGAACTCATCGAAACTTGGGTCAATTACAAAATTGACAAAGAAATTCGCCCGATTCAACAGCGACCAGTTCCTTACGAATTTCACCTTTATTACGACTGCTAAACAAGAGGCTTTATGAGCAATGATAATTATCGAAATTTTATGGGATACCTTTGGTATCAAAAAGAAGACAACGTTTACACGATTGGTGTGAACGAATCAGGCCTCGAAGATTTTAGCGAAATCGAAAACATGGACCTTCCTGCTGAAGGCGAAAGCGTCGAGGAAGATGTGGTCTGCGGAACCATCGATACTGATCAGGGCCCTTTAGATATCTACAGTCCTGTCAGCGGAACCATTGTTGAAATCAACACAGCTGTCACTGAGGATCCTGAACTCATCCAAGAAGATCCTTATGAAGGTTGGCTTTTGAAAATTGAAGCGACGGACGATGCTGACGATGAGGATGAAGACGAAGAAGATGATGATGACGAGGACGACGAGGATGAAGACGAAGACTACGAGGACGAAGAGTAGCTAGAAGCACCCTGAGTCTGCAAAATAGTAACTGTCTTGCAAGCAGCGAGGCTGATCCTCGCTGCAGCGAATGCGAACGTGAAAATGATGATGGTGCATGGGATAGGGCTTCAATCGACGTAAAATTTGGTAACCCACACCTCGATCCTTTGAATCTACCAAATCACGAGTAGCTTTGGCTGTTTTACAAAGTGCAGATTTAATCGCTGGATCTACGAACATCATTTCCACAGCACCCGTTGAAAACGCACGTTTGATCAAATCCCATTGATCTTGAGCGCGAAAAGCAGCATTCACGCGACCCTTTTCAACGACAGGCCTAAAATCAAGGCTTCGGTTATCCACGATGTAAGCGATGTCAGCATCCAATCCGTTCTGATGGCTCGAGTGACCGCGTAGCTCACCACCTGACTTCGCAGAAATTGCACCAAGAGTCAGTTTATAGCCAGGGATGCGATGACCAATAAACTCACCCAGTTCTTGAATCAAAATTTTAAGGTCCCAAGTGCCGAAGAAATGTTTTTTCTCGGGCCAGAGAATATTAAAAGTTGCCGTAGCAGATTTTGACAGCATCAAAAAATCGGTGGCGTTTCTCATCCAACCATCAAATGGTTTTTTGACGGCTTGATCAGTGGGCCGAGACGTTTCAGTTCGCCGAGGACTAATTGAGTTTGTTGTGGTTGTCGATGGTCCTTGCTTCAAAGTTGTTGTGGTTGTCGCAACAGATCCACGAGATTGCCGAGCCAGGGTTTCTCGATCTAAAGGTGACAACACTGAAAATTGAGCTTTTTCCTGCGGAGAAATTGGCTCCTGAATGCGAATAGGAATAGCCTCATACTCAGTCTGATCAAAGTCCTCTTGAACCAAGATTGTAGTTGATGTTGATGAAGAAATTTCCGGAACTCCAGAAACTTCTTTCAGAAATGTTGTTTGCCCAGAAAGAATCTCGCCAGAAGCTTGAAAAAATGAATTAACATAGAACTCCTGACAGTTTTCCACGCCAGATCTTTCATCGAGACAGAAAAGACGGGCACTTAACTGCGGGTGTGAATCATCATAGAGCCAGGCAGAACCATCCTCTGTCACCTTACCCTTCAGTTTTACCGAGATCTCAGACGAATTCTGTAATCGTAACATGCCAGAGATTTCAATATCTGATCCTGTATGCACGACCTCTGCTTGTTCTATTTTTAGCGTATTCTCGCGAATCGGCTGTCCATTAACTACAATTGGAGGAGCTGGTCTAAAAGGGGTACCTCGATCACCGGTGTTCACAGCTGCTGGAGAAACCTTGCTCTCATTCCCCTGGGGGTCGGCACAAGCCGCTAATAATATCAATGAAAGTAACATCCATAGCACGTTCCGCATTCTTGAGATCCCTGCAGAACCAGTGCCTCCGGAAAAGAAAAAAAGAATCGATATCTTCGATCTCCCTCGGGTCTCACTGTCAAAGAGTTATACACTGAGACTCTTTCCCGCTCCCCCTTCGAGAACCCTCAAGAGGATCAGTTTCAAATCAGCAAGCACCTGCCGTGACTCTAACCGAATCGGCCGGTCACATAGGCCTCTGTGCGAGAGTCTTTCGGTGTCGTGAAAATCTGGGTCGTCAGTCCCGTTTCTACGAGTTCCCCCAACAAAAAGAAGGCCGTTTGATCAGAAATGCGAGCTGCCTGCTGCATATTGTGGGTCACAATCACAATAGTTACATCTTTCTTTAGCACGTGAATGAGCTCTTCAATTTTCGCTGTGGAAATAGGGTCTAAAGCGCTGGTTGGCTCGTCCATAAGTACAATCGGGGGGCGAATCGCCAGCGCACGGGCAATGCAAAGCCTCTGTTGCTGTCCTCCAGAAAGGCTTGTGCCTGGAGCTTTGAGCTTGTCTTTGACCTCATCCCAAAGGGCCGCTTGCTTCAAAGCTGATTCGACAGCATTTTCAAGAACGGATTTTTTTCGAATACCACGAAGTTTGAGACCAGCAGAAACATTTTCAAAAATGCTCATCCCTGGAAACGGATTTGGCTTCTGAAAGACCATCCCAATTTGTGAGCGAATTTCTACCGGATCTTGTCCCCGGCCTAGAAGACTCTTATCGCGCAGAAGAATTTCCCCTTCGATCCAAGCCCCTTCAGTTTCTTCATGCAAACGATTCAGACAGCGCAAAAAAGTGGACTTCCCACAACCGGAAGGACCAATCAAGGCTACGACTTCATGCTCACGAACTTTGAGATTGATGCCTTTCAGGACTTCGACTTTTCCAAAGCCTGCTTTGAGTTGGTTCACTGTCAGAATATCAGTTTGTGGAAGGACCGTCATTTTCTACCACCTGCTCGGTACACATAAGCTCTTGCGAAGAGATTGACAACAAAGACCATCAACAACAGCAAAAAGGCACCCGCCCAAGCCTGTTGGTGCCACTGTTCAAAGGGACTGATCGCATAGGAATAAATTTGTGTGGGCAGATTCGGTGCGGGCTCACTGAGACCGTCCAACCAGAAGCGATTCCCGAAAGCCGTAAACAGCAACGGAGCTGTCTCACCAGCGACTCGAGCAATAGAGATTAGAACAGCTGTCACGATAGCGGGCCGTGAACCTCTGAGGACAATAAACAAAATCATTTTCCACCGAGAAAGGCCCAAAGCAAGTCCTGCTTCTCGCACGTGATCCGGCATGAGCTTCAATATCTCTTCAGTGGTCTTCATCATCACCGGCAACATCATGAATGCATAAGCAAGGGCCCCAGCCCAAGCGCTGTAACTTTTCATGGGGGCCACGACCATGGCGTAAATAAAAAGTCCTGTCACAATACTTGGTACGCTCGTGAGAAGATCCACGACAAACCGGACAGAGGCCGCAAACTTCCCTTTTCCATACTCAGAAAGATAAATACCTCCGAAAATTCCTAAAGGAATCGCGATCAAAGAAGCGAGTCCCAGAATAATCAATGAGCCGACAAGAGCGTTTCCCATTCCTCCGCCTGGTTCACCGACAGGGGCCGGCAAAGAGGTAAAGAAGTTCCAGCTCAAAGCGGGGAAACCGCTTTTGACAACATGGTAGAAGACCAAGAACAGAGGAACTAAGGCCACCCCAGAAAGAGAAGCAATCAAAAAAAGCATCAAAAAATTTTTCACTTTTCGACGAAAACTCACCCTGACGAAAATTGGCGTTTGAGATTTCATTTTCGGAACCTCGTCAAATTCCAAATGATAACTCGAGCCAGTCCATTAATTATCAAACTCACGATTAACAATCCAAAACCTACTGCGACCAGCGCATTCAAGTGTAAACCTAAATTCGCTTCGGCATATTCATTGGCGATCACGCTAGACATCGTGGCTGACGGAGAAAACAAAGAAAATGAGATCTCAGCCCGATTTCCAATCACCATGGCAACAGCCATGGTTTCTCCCATAGCTCGACCCAATCCAAGAATCACAGCTGCAAAAACCCCGGCACGAGCAGGCTTCAAAACTGCCAAACGAATTGTCTCCCACGAAGTGGCCCCCAAGGCCATGGCTCCTTCTCGATACAAGGGAGGGATAGACCTAAACACTTCCACCGAAAATGAAGTGATCGTGGGTGTGATCATAATTCCTAAAATAAGGCCAGCCGTGAAAAGACCCACTCCAAAAGGTGGACCAGAAAAAAGCGGCATCCAATCCGAGTGCTGTCTTAAAATTGGCTGAATCACCGTGCGAACATAGGGAACGAGAACAAAAATTCCCCACAGACCATAAACCACCGAGGGAATCGCAGCTAACATTTCCATGAAGAAGCGAAAAGGAGCTCGCACCCATTTAGGCCCAAGTTCTGTCAAAAATAGGGCAGCTGCGAGAGACAGCGGAACCGCCACCATCAATGCAATGGCTGAGCTCGCAAGAGTTCCCCACGCAAAAGAGAGAGCTCCGTAAACATCCTGAGTGGGACTCCATTCAGGATTCCAAAAGAAACTCAAACCTTGAAGATCCAGGATTGGCTGAGAATTTTTGTAGAGAAAATAGATCAATAACAAAAACAAACCAATAACAAGGCCACCAATTCCTCGAAGGAAATGAAAAAAAATAAGGTCCGACAGGCGGACCTCGCGTCTTTTACGCTGGCTTTGAGAACTCACAGATGATGACATTCTCTTACTTTACTTTTTTAACTCGCTCGAGAATTTTGGATCGCAAATCTTTCGGAAGTGGAGCGTAGTTCATGTCCTGCGCGATCTTTTGACCTGATTCCCCTAAAGCCCAATTCAAAAACTTGACCACTTTAGGTCCCTTGGCTGCATCCATTCCATCAGGAATTAAAAGCCAGGTGAATGAAGAAATCGGATAAGCTTCTTTGGCTGCAGAATCAGTGATAGAAACTTGAAAATCTTTCTCCACCATTTCTTTGGTCAAGCCAGCCGCAGCTGCGCTGACTGAGTTCATGCTCGCTTCGATAAAACTTCCTGCTTTGTTTTTCACATGAGCAAATTGAAGTTTGTTTTCTAAAGCATAGACCAGTTCGATATATCCCACTGTACCTTCCGCTTGCTTGATGAGGCCTGCAACGCCTGCATTTCCTTTTGCACCAATGGACCCTCTGAACCAATCAGCGGTCTTTGCTGCTTTCCCGGTCCACAAAGGGCTCACTTTCGAAAGATAATCTGTGAAAACAGCTGTTGTACCCGAAGAATCTGAGCGAGTGGCGACAGCGATTGGCAAATTTGGGAGTTTCAATCCAGGATTGAGTGCTGCGATCTTAGCATCGTTCCACTGAGTGATTTTACCAGAAAAAATTTCTCCGATAGTTGGTCCATCCAATTTTAAAGCTTTGTCCAATTTTAAATTGTAGGAAACAACAACGGCACCTAGCACCGTCGGGATGTGAGCTACTTTTTTCCCTGCAGCTTTGACTTCAGCCTCTGTCATAGGAGCATCGGAAGCTCCAAAATCCACAGTTCCCGCCGTCAGTTGGCGAATCCCACCACCACTGCCGATTCCTTGATAGTTCACAGTCACAGTCGGATCGACTTTTTGAAATTCAGAAAACCATTTTGTGTAAATCGGTTCAGGAAACGTCGCTCCTGCGCCATTGATCAATTGGGAGCTTGCATAAACATTCAACCCAACGAGCAAGACCAGCGCTGCAATCAATGAGGTCACAAGTAAATTGACATCAACATACGTCGACAGACTTCTCCACATCATGGGGACTCCCTTTTTCATTATTGATGGATAAAATTTAGCAAAATCGACTTCGGGGAGTTGTCAGGGTTTCTTCAAGATCCTGACAAGCTGCGAAAAAGGAACCCAAAGTGCTCAATCACCGATAGATTTGAGCCCTTGAATTCATTAGCGCTCTATTCTCTTTCTGCGGCCATCTGGGGCTCAACTTGGCTTGTCATTACATTCCAATTAGGGGCTGCAAGCCCCATGGTTTCTGTCTTTTTGAGGTTCTTGCTCGCCACGGTCATCAGTTTCGGGCTGGTTCTTGTTCTGAAAAAGCCCCTCGCGTTTTCACGAAAGCATCATCTTTTCTTTGCTCTGCAGGGACTGTTCAACTTCTCACTCAATTATAACTTCACATATTTCTCAGAAACGATGATTCCCAGTGGCCTTGTTGCTGTCACATTCACTCTGGTTATTTATTTTAACATTTTAGGTCTGCGATTTATCTTTGGAAAGGCCATTGACCGCAAAGTCATAGTTTCGGCACTGCTGGGGGCCAGCGGAATTTTTCTGATTTTTCAGTCTGAAATTGAAAAGCTCGGGAATCCTCCGCAAACCATTTTGGGTCTTAGCCTGGGCGTGATCGCGACATTTTTTGCATCTTGTGGAAACATGGTGACTGTCAGAAATGCCAAACACAAACTGGATGTTCTTTCTGTGAATACTTGGGCCATGCTTTATGGAAGTTTGTGCACTCTCGCTTTTATTATGATTTCTGGACAACCGTGGAAAGTAGAGTGGTCTTTGACCTATGTTTCATCGCTTTTTTACTTGAGTGTATTTGGAACTGTGATTGCTTTTTGGGCTTATCTAACTTTGATTGGAAACATTGGAGCAGATCGTGCAGCCTATATCAGCGTGATCACGCCGGTGATTGCTATTGGGTTGTCATTAGCTTTTGAAGATTATCAATTGCATCTGACTACGGTTGCCGGAATCGCTCTTTGTCTCGTCGGGAATTACTTTGTGTTAGCAAAACCTGCTAAGGGCAAAAGCTGACGCAAGATTCACCCACTAAAGCAATCGACAGCGAGTTCATGCAATCCGCGGTCCCCAGATGGCGAATGACTTGAAAGTCTGTGGCCCTGGCGGGAACATCGGTCTTTTTCAGAATCGCTTCACAAGCCTGTCGGGCATAAGCTTCAAGACCTGCTCTCCACACCGCAGAATCTATGAGATAATCCCTGGCTTCATAGCGATTGATTCCAACACCACCCTTACTCGGGCTTGATTGAGTGATCGTGAAATCAAAATTTTGCGAAGACACCGAAGAGCAGTTGTTTCTCTGCACGGCACTTTGAATACCCAACGGATCAGTACCCACACGATCAATAATCACTACATGCCCAGGCCCAGCCATAATATCTCCGGCTCTCAAAGTTCCGCTCTGACCAACATTGATTTTTCGAAAGCAAGTCAGTCCATTTCCTTCCGGATTCATGTACATTCGAGCATTAATTCCATGGACCAAATTAGCTTTCATGGTTCTTTGCGGATGAATTTTCAATCCGCCTGTTGCGATCACTGAAAAAACATAGCCCGAGCAATCAATGCCCAGAACTTTGGTTCCTGTTCCCATATCGCGAAAAAAATCTAAAGCAGAATTATTCGTGTTCTCGGTGTAAGGCTTTCCGCCGTAATCATAAATCAAAGGATTCTCGCTCACTTTGCGGCAGGCTTGCGCGTAAGTCACTCCAGCCACATAAGGATGCGTTCTTTGCACCAAAGCGAGATCCCCAATCACTCGACGACGTCCGACGCCATCAGGATGTTGCCCGGTGATAGAGATTCCTTGAAGCTCAGGGCTATTCCTATTCAGTGCTGCTCTCTGAAAAACTTCACAAGATTGATAGGACGTTCGAAAAGCTTTCTGGTTCCCCAGAAGTAGCCCAGGAACATTCCGAGAAACTACTTTCAAGGAGCAGTTTGAAGAAGGACTCAGTGCTTTGACTCTCTTAATTTCTTGGCGGACAACTTCAAGGTCTCTTTGAACTTGAATTTGCGCTTCATTGAGCTGAGCTCCAATTTCTAGAGCTGAAAGTTCCTCTTTAGCTGGACCGCTAAAACTCTGAAAATATTTTTGCACCACATCTAAATGCTGGTGCATCAGAGAAATCCACGAGGGATCCAAATCTCTTAAAGCTTGATCGAGCTCTTCATGAGTGGGGAGATCTCCATAGACATCCAGGCTTTGATGATAGAGATTCCAAAGACTTGATTCCACATCCCCGCATTTTGTGGCCTGCAAGACCTCCTGGGCCTGTTGCTCAAACACCACTGTGGACTTACTGCAACTCATCAAACCCAATGACGCGAAAATCAATAACCATGCTGTTTTCATAAGAATCTATTTTCACTTGGGTTTCCATTTTTGTCAGAGCCAGTTTTGAAATCTTCACTGTTTCTGGACTTTCAATGGGTCCAGATCAGATTAAAATAAGCTTATCTGCCAAGGAAATCCGATGATCAAAGAACTTCTCCAGTACTTCTCAAGTCCCGCTAATGAAACTGCAAAAACGTGGGGCTATTTGCACCAATCGATTGCTCTCGAGAATCGTTATCAACGATGTCAGAATCAATGGTCCACCCATCTGAAAAAGTGTCATGATTTTTTTAAATCAGAAATTCCACTGTCAGCAAAATCGGTGACGATTCTTGGAAGTGGTCTTCTCAGTGAAGTTCCCAAAGATTTCTTGATTGAACGCTTTGAAGAAATTCATCTCGTCGATATGGTTCACCCGCGAGCTGTTCGTAAGTGGGCTGAGGCCCATCGACAAGTAAGACTGGTTGAGATGGATGTCACTGGAGTGCTGACACAACTAGAATACAAAGTGCCTCTCAGAAAAATCCATTTTAAGCCCATTGCACCATGGCCCGTAGCTGATCTCGTGGTGTCTGCAAATCTAATTTCACAGCTTCCATATATTCCATTGCGTAAGCTCTTAAACACCAGCTTGCCAGAAAAAGAACTGATTCAATTAGGTCGAAAGATGATTCAGAATCATTTTTTTCAACTCAGTCAAATGCCAAAATCCATCTATTGGAGCGATGATGTCGAAGTGATTAAGAATAGGCGTGGGGAAGTGATTGCTCAGAACCAAACGGCTCTAGATGTTCCATTTCCAAAGATAAAGCAGAGCTGGATATGGAATCTCTCACCCATTGGAGAGGTTTCTCACTTCAAATCCCACGAGCTCATTGTCAAAGCAGGAGTCGCTTAGAAACCGTCTATCTCAGCACCTTGTGTCGATTTCTGAACGGTGCTTGCGATGAGGTGAGAAACATTCTTGGCTGCAGTCAGCGGAGCAGACTGTCATGTCCGATTTAAATGGGGAGCACTACACCCATAAAAGGCGTCGTAGCATTTCTACTTTTGACACTCTTCTTTTCCACGATGAAAAGCATCGTAACACGTTCCCGAACCGTTGTAACTTTTTTGCCCGCTTTCTTCGCCATAGTTACTTAAGATCTTCCCTTGACCGCCGCAGGAAGAAGAACCTAAAAAATTTTGTAGGGGGACTTTTCCCGCTTCTAGCTTCAATAATTCCGAGTAGTTATCGAATAGGCAACTACGAATCACTACAAGCTTATAGCCCGGCGGGACAGTAGTTAGGCTTTCTCTGCCAGCAAATAGACTTTATTTTATCGGTTGTCTTAGCGCCCAATAAACTTCTTTCATTTCCATAAGCACGAAATACGAAATTTGCGCCCAGCTCTTGAGTTAGTCTCGCAAAATATTCTGTTATTTCTGCCTGTTTATCATCAGAAAGATTCTTGAAATCCTCAAAGGGCTTTGGATGATCTATCATATAAATTACCGGAACTGTTTTTACTGACTTAATCTGCTCAGCCATAATTCCTTTTATACGATTATGATTTCTCTTGAGATCAAAATCTGCATCTCTTGCCCAATTAAAACCCCATCTTTCATCTGGTGGACTACTCATATAAGCATCCGGTTGGTTGGTCATTAAGGGCATCCACTTAGCAAATCCCCACACATCAATTGAAAAATCATTGAAACCGGCAGCTTTTAATTCATGCTTTAATTCTTTAAGAAAACTGTCTAGATTTTGCAAATAGAGATAAGCTAAAAAAGCAGAATCACCCTCTTTATTTATGCCTTCCCAAGATCCTTGTTTGCCCCAATCATTAATAAAGTTTTCCCAAAAAGCTTCTGACAAATTAACAAAATCATCTCGGTCAACTGTCTTGTCTTGACTTATCTTTTCACCGAGCGGTCCATATCTCCTAATCCACCAATCCTGATCTTTTCCAACATACTTATTCTTAACCCATTGAATAAAACCGGAATCACCTTTTAAACCCAGTGACCAATCATCAAAATGAATTTCACCGTTAGATTCGCCCAAGTGTATTTCTTTTATTCCTATTCGAACCTGATTTATTATGCTTTTGACGAGATAACTTCTAAAACCTGGCGCAGAGAGGGTGGCAAATTTTTTGCCATTTTTATTTATCGCATTCCCGGATATATCGACCGAAAGCCAACTTCTATCAAAATCTTGACGAGCAAGATCTCTATCATTCACAAAAGAAAGAGAAGCTCCGCCACCAACAGAAACACCTCGAGATGACGCATGATCAATGATATCTTTCCTTTTGGAGTACTGTTTAGCATCTGTAGGCTCGCCCCAGCGATACCAAGATCTTAATAGCGTGTCTGGCTGAAACTGAAGCGCATAATTAAGATCTTCTTCTTTATAAACGTCGTCCATAAAAATAAGACAGCCGCAATAAACACTTTTCTCTGCAGATGCATTACCTCGAATTTGTTCTTTTTGAGCTGACGAGCAACCAATAGAAAGACTTAACAAAAGATAAAGCACCCACCTATTCATATATAAATCGTATTTAAATTAGTTAACGTTGTCATAGGGTTCTTACCAACAGTTGCGTGAGGATAACCTCTTTACATTAAGGGAACCAAATCATTCGTCAGAAGAGATTGGTAGGGGGTGAGGGACTTGAACCCCCGGTCCGCCGGTTATGAGCCGGCTGCTTTAACCAACTAAGCTAACCCCCCAATGGATGGCTCTGAACTGACTTTATTGAAACGAAAGCGACTTGTCACGGCCTAGGCCATCGTGAAACACTAGAAAGCCTAGTTCTTTTGCGAGGTATTATGAAAATTCAAAAGGCACTCCATTCCCTCCTCCCCCTCCTCTTAGCTGTGGGCCTTGCTGGCTGCTCTTTAGTTGGAAATAAAGCAGAGCTTCAAGAAGTCACCGTAGGCCATAAAAAGATCGACGTGAACGCGCCTGCACAAAAGAATATCAGCGGAAACTGGAAAACCGATCCTGTTGTCCGAGCTGGGGGTCTGTACCTTTCAGCCGAGTACCGCCTGACCATCAATCGCTTCGAGTTGGTTGAACGCTACTCCACAGATTCAATGATGCAAAATGTGGTCATGGTGGTTCGCTCAGAAGGCACCTACACTCTTCAAGAGCGTGTGAAAGAAACCGGTGTTTATGATTTAGATTTCACCTTCACGAAGCGCTTTATGAAAGCGACCACACAAAGAAGGAATGTCCTACCCTTGGGTGGTTTTGTGAATTGCTCTTTACGCTTCAACGAAGAAAAAGATATGAGCGACGATGCTTGTGGGCCTTACGAAAGTATCTCTCGCTGTGAAACCAGCTTTCACACACTGGCTATCGAAGATCAGGACGCTTTTGCCATCACTAGGGCTTTTGCTTGCTCTCCAGCAAACCGAGCAAAAACCCCAGATATGGTGTTAAAACAAATTTTCTAGATTATTCCATGAAGGTCTTAAGCTTGTTCGAGCGAGATGGATGTCTCAGCTTCCGCAAAGCTTTGGCTTCAATCTGACGAATACGTTCACGAGTCACATTAAAATCCTGTCCCACCTCTTCCAAAGTGTGATCGGATTCTTCCCCGATACCAAATCGCATTCGAAGAACTTTTTCTTCTCGCGGAGTCAGGGTCGAAAGTACTCGGCGTGTCTGCTCAGCCAAGTTCAAATTCACAATCGCCTCAGAAGGATTGATGACCTTCTTGTCTTCAATAAAATCGCCAAGGTGCGAATCTTCTTCTTCACCCACTGGGGTCTCGAGAGAAATTGGCTCTTTCGCGATTTTCAGAACTTTGCGAACTTTGTCAACAGGCATATCCATCTTTTCGGCGATCTCTTCAGGAGTGGCCTCCCGACCGAGTTCTTGAACCAAGTATCTCGAAGTTCGCACCAGTTTGTTGATCGTTTCGATCATGTGCACTGGGATACGAATTGTTCTTGCTTGGTCAGCGATAGCGCGAGTGATCGCCTGACGAATCCACCAAGTCGCATAAGTTGAAAATTTGTAACCACGACGATATTCAAATTTATCAACGGCTTTCATCAACCCGATATTTCCTTCTTGAATCAAATCCAAGAACTGAAGTCCGCGGTTGGTGTACTTCTTCGCAATCGAAACCACGAGGCGCAAGTTCGCTTCCACGAGCTCAGATTTTGCGGCATCGGCTTCCCGCTCACCTTTCCAGATAGCTGTGTAAGTCTCTTGAATCCAACGAAAGTTCATTTCTGTTTCATCTTCAAGACGCTTCAGGCGAACAGCGGCATCCTGTGCCTGAGTTGCGTAAGCTTTAAAACGACTATAATTCAAACCAGTTTCCTTGGTAATTCTCAGAAGCTCTTTCTCATTGGTTTCCATGAGTTTCAGTTTCTCGAGAATTCCATTGAGATCTTTCGAGAATGTTCTTTCCACACCATCTTTAACACGACGGCGAAGAGTGCTCATGCGGTTCACTAAGTTTTTAAACTTGATCACGATGCGGTTGATGGTCTTTCGATTGAAATTGATCGATTCGAAATTTGCCATCAACTTTTCATTGATGACCAAAAGTTCTTTGGTCGTCGCTTCTCGTTGATTATGTGGAGTATTTTCCTGCCTTAAAACGGAAAAGTATTTCGCAACATTTTTTTGGTACTCAGTCACGATACCGATCAATTCATGAATCTTATCGATGTATTCCTTTTCGTCGTACTGAGTTTCTTCGTCCTCAAGACCACGGAAGATCGACTTTACTTTGATTCGTCCTTCGTCCAAACGCTTGCCCAGATTGATGATTTCGACAGTTCCAATCGGTGACATCAAAATGGCACGAACGATCTCTCTCTCCCCTTTTTCAATACGGCGAGCGATTTCCACTTCACCTTCTCGAGTGAGAAGAGATACGGAACCCATTTTGCGGAGGTAGAGCCGAACCGGATCATTGGATTTAACGTCTTCAGTCTCTGCAGCTTCTTCGTCGTCAGAATCCCCATCCTCTTTGTCTGGATCAGCCAAGAAAGCATCTTTTTCTTCGTCATCCTTTTTGTTGAGCTCAGAAAGATCAGTGATGACCACACCATTGACCTCCAAAGCTTGCATGAAACTATCCAGAACAGAGGCTGCTGTGATCTCTTGAGGCAAGAGTTCATTGATCTCTTCAATCGTCAGAGATCCTTTTTCTTTGGCCATCTTCAAGAACTTTTGAATCTCTTCTCGAATCATGGAGTCTTGTTCTTGAACGGTCAAAACTTTCACTTGCTCTTCTTGTTTTGATTTCATCATTTGTCCTTGTTGATTCTCTATCTACTTCTCAAATTCAAAATTCTGTTTGTTTAGAGCTTGGACAGTTGAATTCTTTCTTTTT
>JAJTIC010000138.1 GCA_021300175.1 Pseudomonadota bacterium | reverse complement strand
TCAAAACCCGTCATGTATTTTCCCACCCACACATTCGTTCCAGCTCCCACGCGGCCAACTTCAGATTTTCCCGTGGCTAAAAGCTCCCATGCGGCTTCACCCATTTCTCGATTGGGGTAAACTTTTGCGTCCTTGCGATTTCTCCAGTCGTAAACAATGGCTGAGGGAACTGAGGGGATTTCTGAAAATTCCGAACTGAAGTTTCGTTGGGCAAAAAGCTTTCTCATCACGCCGCTGGCAGCTTCAAGGCCATACGTCGATCCACCAGCAAGCACCAGTGCATCGATGGTTCCATCATTGTTTGTCTCTTCAACGCAGCTTTGTTCTCGGGTCGCTACAGCTCCCCCACGCACGTCAACTGCAGTTGCAGAGCCTCGTGGGACTTTGATCACAGGATATCTCTTTTCCCGGTGACCGTTTTCCCGTCACCTGTTTGCTTCTTCTCGGGGTGTGATTTGCACAACAGCTTCGATGCGCGAGTTATTCAGAGCATAATCTCCCACATTGACACTACTGTAAACGTCAATCACTTTTGTTCCAAATCGGCTGTAGAGATGACCGGGACTTTGTCCCATGGGATAAGAAATAGTTCCACGAGCTAAGGTTTTGAGGACAGATTCTCGTAAGGCAGCATCCCTCGCCGCATCGATTTGATGTCGATTGATCACAAGCACTGTTCTTTTTCCAGAAAATGTTTCCGGAGTGATTTTATCGTAAGGAGTCGCTTGAAAACTGAATTCGATGCCCTCAAAAAACTGAATTTGCTCAGGGAATTGCGTTTTTAAAGCCTCAAGGCGTTCATTGAGCTTGCCAACTGGGAGTCCTTCAGGAAAACCCTCTCGCCATGGGTTTTCGGGCCATTTTCCTTGATCCAGTGTCGTCCGTGGAAAGACCGAGTAAAGGTCATGGCATTTCACTGAGCTCAGCGCATCGATGGAGAGAAGCGTACACAGCAGAAAACTTGCTGACAATAACTGTGATTTACTCATAGTGAACGCTCCTCCGATGAGACCCCTCAAGGGACCTGGTGCCCTCTTCAGTAAGCTTTGGTCCCCAGGGGGAAGCGTTTAAACATCAAACAGGTGTCAAAAGCCTTAACAGGGTGACCAAAATAGGTGATGATTTGAGTGACAAGGAGTACTCCGGATGAATGGCCATCAAGGCAGTGGAATCGATTTAGCGTTGAATATCAAGCAGCTCTACCCAGAGGAAACTCAAGCAAATCTGCAGCTATTAGCGCAGCTCCGAAGGAGGATGTTCCGGGACTTTCCTTATTTACAAGAAAGGAGCCTGGAATCGCAGGAAAAGCATTTTGCAAGTTGTCTAGAAGCTAAAGACTTTGTGCTGATTGCCTGTTTTGATCGCGATCGAATAGTAGGCTATGCCACGGGGCTCCCTTTGTTTCAGGAATCCCCCGAGATTCAGAGGCCATTTTTAAACTTGGGCTGGGCAGTGAATGAAATTTTCTATTTCGGGGAGAGTGTTCTCTTGCCTGAATTTCGTGGGCGTGGGATCACTCATCGTTTCTTTGATGGGAGAGAAAGAGCCGCAAAAGCTCTTCCGGGAATCAAGATGACCTGTTTTGGGGCTGTTCAGCGTTCAGGAGATCATCCCCTGAGACCTCCTCAGTATCGGCCCTTGGATGAATTTTGGAGTCAAAGAGGTTATCGCAAGGTGCCGGAGCTTGTCGCTCAGATCTCGTGGACAGATATTGGTGAGTCCAAGGAAACATCTAAAAATCTTGTTTTTTGGGTCAGAAGGTGGGGAGTTGGGGAAAGTGATCAGCGAATCATACAGTGATAAAAGGTATCGACGGTTTTGGCTTCCAGAGCTCCTAGTTCTTGCTCTTTCAGGGGCTTTGACTTTTGTGTTCTTTTTTAATTCCCAGTGGGATCTTTTTTTCGCCAAAATGGCGTGGACACCAGAATCTTCTGAAGGGCCTTGGTCCTATCAGAGCGACGCTTTGTGGACTTTCTTTTACCATGGGGCTCCTTGGCTGACGGGGGTTCTCATGCTGGGAAGTTTAGTTGTGCTCGCTCTTTCGTCATTGAAAGAAAGTCTGAGTCATCTTCGTAACAAAGCTATTTTTGTTTTTCTCGTTTTTGCTTTGGGTCCTGGGCTTGTGATCAATGCTCTTCTGAAACCTTACTGGGGCCGGCCGCGGCCTCGGCAAACCATCGAATTTGGCGGGCAGTATGAATACAAAGCTTTTTGGCAGCCCGGGGTTGGAGCTCAGGGAATGAGTTTTCCATGCGGGCATTCTTCGGTGGGAAATGCTTACGGAGTTTTCTTCTGGATCTTTCGCAGATCAAGGCCAAAACTTGCTTACTTCGCACTCTTCTTTTCTTTAGGACTCAGTCTGTTGATGGGAGCTGGCAGGATTGTGGCGGGTGGCCACTTTATGTCGGATGTGATTTGGTCTGCGATCATCGTCTATGCGGTGAGCTGGTGGCTGTATTATTTTGGTTTAAGGATCCCCCAGGTGGAGGATGGGGAGTCCTCTCGCGGTAAACTCCGACGAGTTGGTGCGCGAGTGTTTGCTTCTCGCCTACGAAGGCGTTTGGCTTATGGTATTTTAACTGTAGTCACTTTAGCTGCCTTGTTGATCGCAAGTCCCTTTTACGAAAAATGGAGCTATCAGTTAACCATTGAGCAAATCCCTCAGCGTCAGTTTGTTATTTTTGTAGAACGGGGTGATATAGAGCTCAAGTTGAACCATGAGCAATCCAATGCAGTTGAAATCAAAGGACTTGCCAAGGGCTTTGGATTCCCTAATGTAGAGATTTGGACTGAGGAAGAAACTTTTCCGGATAAAATTGAGTTCAGAATCCGCAATAAGGGCATTTTCTCTGATTTTGAATCCTCGACAGTTGTCTCGGTAAACCCTAAAAACTTTGATGGGTTTTTGCTCAAAATGAAACAAGGTGAGTATCGGGGCCCTGAGGAAATGTCTCTCCCTCAGAATTTTCAAGTTGAAACACCGGAGCGTCTCAAAAGGGGTTTGAAACCATAAAGATTCGGTAAAGTGAAGATCTCTTATTCAATGATCTCCAGGTTCTGCGATAATAGATTCATGAGCAAAGGTGTCATTGATTTTGCGTTGATGGATCGCTCTAAGGTCGCTGTTTTGTGCCTAAACCCAATTCATATTAGGCAGATGGTGACTCAACTGGAAGATCAGGGAAAAAAGGTCAAAATTGAGACGTCATTGACGAGTTTTTTTTCATATCTAGAGACCAGCACACCGGGATTCATCCTGGTTTCACGCAGCGTTAAAACTGGCATGGGAAATCAGCTTGCAGGATTCCTGCAAAGAAAGTTTAAAGTGCCCGTACTTACATTTAGCGAAGTGATAGAAGTACCCGATGAGAAAGGATCACCAAATCCTCATCGTGCCAGAGCGACAGTGGGTTCAGCGGTGCCGGAGATTTTGCATATTTCTGAAAGAGCCCGACCTGAAGAAATCCTGAGTAAGATTGAAAATTTTCAGATGACTTATCAAG
>JAJTIC010000086.1 GCA_021300175.1 Pseudomonadota bacterium | reverse complement strand
GAGTAAACACAATCCACTGACAAATCCACATGGTCAAAAGATCAGCTTCTGGAGCCAGCGACCCATGACCCGGTGGGTGCACTCGTTCAAAGATTTCTTGGGACTTAAAGACTATATTCAGATCAATAAGTTCGAAGGCCTAGGCTGCAGTCGCCAGGTGGCCGAACTCTTTGTGAAAGGCCATCGCGAACCGGACTTTCAATCATCCGCGTAGGTCACATCATGTGACCGATATACCCTCACCCCATCACACTCTATCCCACAAAAGCAGATACTAGATCTTGGGCGGGGAGCTCTCTTTGCCTTTCAAAAGGGATTCTGCGACCATCTTTCTTATGGTTGCAACAACAGACGACTATTTCCAAAATTTTCTTGCGAGCCATTTTGGCAGCGATAACTTCAAAGTTTACCAGCTGGCTGGTGATGCTTCAAATCGTCGCTACTACCGTGTTATCAAGGACGGGCAAAGCTGGGTCTTGATGCGCTGGGAACCTTTTGATCCTAAGAAATATCCATTTCTTTCGGTACTCGAGCATTTTGCCAAACACTCCATTAAAGTTCCTCAAGTGATCAATATGTCACCTAAAGAGGGGCTCGTTCTTTTGGAGGATCTGGGGGATCTCACTTTAGAAAGAAAATTCTGGGAAGCGCAGAATCCGGAAAGCTCAATTCCTTTTTATCGCCAAGCTATTGACGAAGTCGTAAAAATTCATTTTCCAGCAACGGTGGACAGAACTGATTGCATCGCATTTTCAGTCCAATTCGATACAGAGAAACTTTTGTGGGAAATGAATTACGGCTTAGACAATTTGATTTTAGGTGTTCTCAAATTTCAGTTGCAAGATTCTGGCAAGGAAGAGCTTCTGAAGTGCTTTTCTGCTCTTTGTGAGCGCCTTCACAAAGAGCCTAAATTTATTGCTCACAGGGATTACCACTCACGTAACTTGATGATTAAGTTTGATGAAATGCGTGTGATTGATTTCCAAGATGCTCGTTTAGGTCCCATTCAGTACGATCTTGTCAGTCTGTTTCGAGACAGTTACGTGACAATGTCTGATTCTATGGCGAACGAGCTGATGGAGTATTATCTGCAACAAGCAAAACCATACATGGGATCTCATTTCTCGCGGGATCATTTTGATTTGATTTATGAACTGCAGACCGTTCAGCGCTGCTTTAAAGCTTGCGGTAGTTTTTCGAGTTTTTATCACCAAAGGGGTGATACTCGTTATCTCAAGTATATTTCACATACACTCAAACGAGTTCTCAAAAGTTTAACCTTGTTCCCTGAATACAAAATTTTTGCAGATGTGCTGATTGACTCTGGCGCCCTAGACAGAAAGTATGAAGTCACATGAATGTGATGCTGCTTTGTGCTGGCGAAGGCACGCGTCTTCGACCTTACACACTGGAATTACCAAAGCCTGCGATTCCTTTTCTAGGTGCACCCCTCATGAGTTATTCGATCTCGCTGTGTGAGGGACTGAAGGTCGATCGTTGGGTCATCAATACTTTCCATCTGAGTTATGAAATTCAAGACACAGTGAAAGATCTTCGAATACACAAAAAAACTTCGCTGTTTCACGAAAAAAATGGGCTCCTTGGCAGTGGGGGAGGAATTCATAACGCATTTTCAGCACTCAAAGGTCAAAATGATTTCATTGTGATGAATGGTGATGAAGTCCTTCTTCCAAAAAGTGAAGGTCTTCTAGAGAACGCTCTGAGATATCACCGACAACAGAAAAATTTAGCGACACTGATCACCACGTCTCACCCTGAAGTCGGTTCTAAATTTGGTGGGGCATGGACTCAAAGTGGGAACAAAATTGAGCTTTTCAGCAAGACATCCCCCGGGACATATTACCAAGGCCATCATTTCGTCGGTGTCATGATTCTTGCTGACCGAATTGAGAAATACTTCAAAGCTGCAATTGTTGAAGAAAACATCCTTTATGAAACGCTCACTGCAGCTATACAAGCAAAAGAGCAGGTCGAAGTCTTTCCCGTCGATTGCCTTTGGTTTGAAACCGGAAATCCGCAGGATTTTGTTTTTGCTGAACGAACACTTGCAGAGATGCTCGTTGGTTCTCAAAAATCATTCGAAAGTGAGTACTTAAGATTTCACTTACAAAAAAACAGTTTCAGAAAATGCCTCATCGAAAACCAAAACGAAGAGCATCGAATGCTTCTTGAAGAAGCTTGGGCAAGCCTTGCCTACTAACTAGGGCCCAATAAAAGAATCCTTTTCATTTTCAAAAGAGTACCGACGAGTCATCATTGAGAACACATTGTCGACCGAAACACCAATAGGTTCACCGTTCAAATTCACTGACTCCCCACCAATACTCGCCGTTTGACGACCATCGCCTTCTAAAACGGGAGCTGCGCCGAGATTGAGTTCACCCAGACTTGCTGCGGCTGATGCCGCCGTTGCTGAGCCTCCAGCTCCTCCGCCCCCTTCATCTGCACCCTCGCTCTTGGGAGCACTGTCAGCAGCGCCAGCGACTGCCGCTGCGGAGGCTTGCTGAATTCCCGCCGAAGCACCTTGGACTGCAGCAAAACCACCTGGCGAAAAGCCGGCAGCAACGAATTCGTTTTTATTTCTAAATGTCGATGGTTTCACAGTTCTTCCATTTGGAAGACGAACACTGCCATCGCGGTTCACTGTGTAGCCATTTCGACTCATGTTTCTTAGTGTCACTTGACCCCGTTCAAATTCTTCACGCACTGTGGGTGGCATCGCAGGATCAATTAAATCTGAGCCATTTGTGACAGGCACTACAGGATTTCCATTCGTCACATCCCTGTAGGCTTGGTTGCTCACACGATTCGCTGCGGACATTTGGCTGATGGCATAAATCGAAGCCGCAAGACCTGCGACACCAAGGGCGCACATTGGCGAAATTCCTGCAGTTGTAGAACAGTGTGAGGCTATCAAATACCCGCAATAAGCGGCAGCACCGCCGGCGGCAATATATCCCAACCAGTTTTTACTTTGCCCTTGTTGAGCGGCATATTGCATCTGTTGAGCTGAGCCATCCGCATTTCTTTGCACCAAATTGCCAAAAGGACTATCCGACCTTCGCGGCAATGTTGTGGTCGACTGAGAGAAACTGCTCACCGAAAATAATAAAGTGATCACAAACACTTTGAGTTTCATATTTCCCCCAAAACAAAATCTACTCGCCCAAAAGCCCAGAGTAATTCTCAGAATATCTTTCGCGAACTTTTTCGAAATTTGATTTTCCACCACCCAAAGTCACTTCTTTGCTACCTGCACCTTGTGCCGCCACACTTCGGGTTGGGTCTTTTGCTCCACCTGGCATGAAAGCTTTGTAAGCGCTGCTTGACGGGTCATTGCCTGATCCGCCGAAGCCACCGCCGCCCCCATTACCACCACCACCGCCCCCGTCAAGGCCACCCATGATGTCTGTGTTGAAAGCTTTTTTCTTGGCATTATCTGCACCAGATCCACCACCACTACCGCCGACAGATCCTCCAGCAGAACCGCCGCCCCCATTACCAACACCAGCACTAGAGCCACCACCACCGCTGCCTCCAGTTGGAGAAATCGTTGGCTGAAAACTATCAAAGCTAACATTATCTTTTTTGCCCGTACCAGGCGCAGCTCCACTCGATGGTCCAGAGTTGCGGCTCGCATTTCGCAAACCACCGCTATCTCCGCCCATAGCAGCCCCAGGACATCCCGGAGTGTTCGGCGCTTTCTGACAGATACACTTTGTATTGTTCGCATTCTCTTCTTTTGAACAATCCACATTCGCTTGAGTATTTCCGTTAATACCCTGACAGAAAGGAGAGTTGTCTCCTGGCGCACACACCACTTGGGTGTCTTTCTCACATCCCGCAGCTTTGCCTTTTTCCGCAATGATGGAAATCAATCCAGCACCCGCCGCCATGAGATTGAATTTATATTCGGCGCATTCTTTGGAAGCTTCTCCAGTCGCAGCTTGTGCTTTTGCAACAGCCCCTAGAACGACTTTAATCTTCGGGCACTCACTGGCGACCATTCCCAATGATCCTGCCGCTTCACCAGGACAGGCCGTAGTTGCTGCCGTACACGCTTCTGTAGCTTTTGCTTGAGCAGCAGCAAACTTGCCACACGCCGAGTTGCAATACATCATTCCAGCAGAGCAAGCCGTATTGTATGCGGCCATCAAAGTTCCTACTTGAGACAATGTATCTTTCTGCTTTTTACAAACATCTTTTGGCGACATTGTAGACGCAAAAGTTGCAAGTCCACCAACTAGTGCCGCCGCTGTTCTAATAGGCGAGCTCATGGTGCCAATGCAAGCATATCCCGCAGCTTTAAGTGCTGTCTGGCATGCTGGACCGAGTGAGTGAGCTGCCAGTACAGCTTTCGAACAACTCTGCACACTTGGCGATGGAGACGCTTGCGCTGGTGCATTTGCAGCCTGAGTTTCTGCCGCAGTCGCTGTCAGCGCAGTTATCGCGGCTTCGAGCTCCGCAATTTCAGCAGCATCACCAGCAGCGTCGCCCGACGAAGTAAAGGGTAATAACAGAGCAAATATAAAACCAAAAATCTTCATTTTCCCCATAAATAAATTATCGGACTAACTCCCCGATATCTGAAAGATTTCAGAGGGGGGATTCTCATTTTGAGACGAAGATTTTTGTGGCTATTTTGTGGTCTCTACATTTTCGACAGCTTTGCTTACGATGATTTCGTTGTCGCTAGAAACTGGCGTCAAAGTTTCAGCTGTTGAAATTTTAGATGGGGTGCAGTTTTGGAAGAGGGCCATGATTGCACACAGAGTGATCATGGCCGTGAATACTGAAATATTCTTCTCTTTCATCTGCATATTTGACTTATCGGAGGCTTTTTCCAGGACCTAAGTCTTATCGGAAAATTTTCTGATCTCAGAATGAGATGGATTCCTCAAAACGACCTTGGGGGTTGATTAAGAATAGCTCCTGTTCGCGATTCTCCCCCCAGCTTGAGATTTGAGCTATTCAGATATTGTTCACTCACGAGCTTCACTGAATAGCCAACTCGGCCTCCCCACTTACAAGCTCCTGCTGTGTATTTGTTGGGATCTTGCTCGGAGTCTGCTACTTTCTCTCCACACACTCCAAACCGATTCTCTTCTAAGCGCCAGCCGGCATCTGCCATTTGCTCGTTGGCTAGCCAACCTGTGAGCAGCTGTGCAAAGTCACTGAGATAGTAAGTGAGTTTTCCATTCACATCAAAAGCATTGGTCAGTTCAGTGTTAGCGCGAGTATCATCGACTTGATGCCTGACGGAATATTTTTTGAGTTTTTCTTCAGAAGCTAATGGGCGTTGACCTAAATCTCCTCGGATTTGAAATTGTCCGCCCCATCGATTTTCATAGGCCCGCTTGAGCCGAGTTTGATAGTTGTTATGAAAGTCGGCATCAATCGAATAGAAAGCAGAATCAAATTGGTCCGGGGCAACGGCTGCAATTTCAAGTTGTCGAATTTTAGGAGCCGTGTTTGCTGTTTCATCCCAGGCCAATGGATCTGAGATCGTGTTGACAGCACCGAACTGTTCATTCTGTTTGAAAACGGAACCCCACCATTCCACATTAATTGGATTCACACTGTAGCGATGCAAAGTGAAAAGACCTCGGGCAGATTGACCGGCATGGAGTTTAGATCGCACACCAACTTCATCTCCCATGTACCTGCTGTGATTCAAATCCAGAGTGGAGTCCATCGCAGGGTCATTGATAGCTGTGATTTGTGGAAGGGAACCTGGGAGAATACGCATGGGAGAGAGACGGTCAGTCTTTGGATTGTCGGAAGATTTAAACTGACCTCGCTCCCAAGTCGTGCCGTACCAAGGACCGATTCTTCCGCCGAAGGGCTTCGCATAAGCCTTTGCCGTCAGGGTGACATCGCCCAAAGGAGAGAACGGAATTTTCGGAGTCGCTTCTGCTTGGACACCATAATACCCCATGCACCACGGATTCTTTTCAAATCCCAACGAGGACTTCAGTAATCTTTGCTGAGCATCATCACCTTGAGGCTCATCATTGATCGATGAAACGAGATTGATGATGTCTTGGCTAATCGCAGTTCTACTATTTGGAAGTGCGTTGGCACCGCCAGCATTAATGTACTTCGGCAAGAATCTTACGGTTGTTGCTCCTCCGCACTGCGCATCTAAATATCGCATATAAGGAAAAATATTAACTTCGCTGAGCCATTTCGGTGGTTCCCACTCTCCGCCTTGATTTCCACACCCACCCTGAGCAAAGCCATTAATCGTTGAGAATTTCACACCCGCAGCAGAAGCACCAGCCCCTTGAGCCACCGTAGAGCCATCCTCGCGGTATCTTGTCAAAATGGAACCTGCATTGGCTGAACTGAGGTTTTTGTAAAAGGTTTTGAAAGCACCCTGATTGATGAATCCCCCATCAATATCCAAAGGAGCATCTTTGCTCAGCTCCTGAGCAAGTTTGATGAGAACTTGTTTTCTATTTCTGACGTCCATCTTATAAGTGGCTAAGTAAGTCGAAAGCATCAGCCAATTGAGCTGCGAAATTCTTTCGCAACCCTCTCTCGCAGCACGGACAGCTGCTGCCGAAGCTGCGCTCAGAGTGTAAGCTAAGTCTAAAAAGAAGAAACTGGCGACGACGCTCAAACGGGGATCCCCTGGCAGGGTCAACGTGTTGGTTTCATTGCTGATTTTATGGCAGTAGGACTCGGTGTTGTTCACAAAACCAAAAGGTGGATACCCCACGCAAAAAATCGTTCGGTAGTCCAGCTTTTCATCAGTGTCGTTGTTGATAACACCAGATAAGTAATTGTAGGGATGCTTGATGTTCTCTCCGGCCCCGCCAATGTGGTGATACCTAAACATCAACAGCTTATAGGCCTGACGAATTTGATAATTGATGTGAGCGATTGCATTGAGTGATTCTGCTTGCTTAGCTGCTCCATAATAGGCGGCAAGATCCACGGAGTTCTGCAAATTGATTTTATGGTGAACCAAAAGGCCCACATTGATCACCATCGCGAAAAAGACAAACAGAACTTGAAAGGTCAAAGCAACGAACAACGAAAGTTGGCCGCGCTGTGAGCGCAAAGATGGTTTTCTCAACTGCATGTCTCAATTAGAACTCGACTTTGAACTCTTTGACAGTTCAACCACATGAAGACAGACTTTAATCTGCTTTCATTCTTGCAAGGAGATCTGACCATGGTCCTGAATTTTATTTTCTGCCTCTTGATCGCACTAGCGCCCGCCCTGAGCCACGCTCAAGTTCTCTTTGAGGGCTATTCTAAGATTATCTCTGGTGGTGTGCATGTGGGTTACGCGATCCAAAAATATGAGTTCAACAACAAGAAAAAACAGTTTGTGGCGACAACGTTCCTTAAGACAAATGAACTTGCTGGAAATTTAACAGAAAGTCTCCAAGCATTTGCTGCCGAGGATATGACGCCAGTCTCTTACAAATACACCACTCTTGTTGGCACAGAAGTCAAAACAATCGATGCTTCATTTAAGAATGGTAAGATCCTCGCCACCATCAACCATGGTGGCAAAACTGAAAAAGTGAATCGGGAGATTCCCAAAGGAACATTTCTCTCCTCTTTTTTGGCTTATATGATGTTGAAGTCGCCGAGCGGAATTAAAATGGATACTAAGTTTGAGTATCAGGCCATTGCTGAAGAAGATGCTTCTGTCGAAAAAGGTATTGCTGCCGTTTCAGCTACCGAAGAATTTAAGGGTCTTAAAGCCTTTAAAATTCTCAACGAATTCAAAAAAGCTAAATTCATCTCTACTGTCAGTGAAAAAGGTGAGGTTTTTGCCACTCGAAGTCCTGCTCAGTCAATTTCGACTGAACTCGTTTCAAATCCCTCAGAAGCAACAGCCAACTTTGGAATGCCTTCCGCCGTATTGAAGCAGCTCTTTGGAGATGTTCCCACGGGACAAGAAAACCAAATCGCTAAACTTGCCAAGTCCGGCGTTGCCGTGCCCTCAGAACCCACCCTCACCCCTGGAAAGCAGCAAGGTGTTCCTCAGGGAAAAGGGCTACAACTCAAGGGTGGATCTGGTCAATGAACGATATCAAATCTCTTCTGGGTCAGCATGTGATGATTGGACTGCAGGGCCTCACGCTCTTGCCTGAAGAAAAGAATTTCATTATTGAAAATGAAATTTGTGGGGTCACTCTTTTTGGAAGAAACGTGAAAGAACCCCAACAAGTCTATGAACTTTGCAAAGAGTTGCACTCATTGACTCGGCAAACGAAACACAAAGTTCCCTTGTTTGTCGCCATCGACATGGAGGGCGGCAGAGTCGCTCGTTTGAAAGCCCCATTTACTGTTTGGCCTGCCTTAAAAAAATTAGGAGACATCGACTCAACCACTTTGTCCTTTCATTTTGCACAAGCTATGGGAAAAGAGCTTCGAGCCGTGGGAATCAACTTGGATTTTGCTCCTTGTGCCGATGTGCTCACCCATGCAGAAAATCCCGCGATCGGCGATCGCAGTTTGTCTTCAGATCCAGAAATCGTTGCCAAACACGTATCCGCTTTGATCCGAGGCTACATGAAATCAGATGTCATTCCCTGCGTGAAACACTTTCCTGGACATGGGAATACCAAAGTGGACTCCCACTGCGATTTGCCCGTCGAATCCACTGATTTGGACACATTAAGGACTCGAGAACTTCTTCCCTTTAAAAAAGCTTTGAAATCTAAAATTGAAATGGTGATGAGTTCGCATATTCGCTTTCAAAGTATCGATCCTGAGTGGCCTTGCACTCTGTCTGAAAAGTTTTTGACAGATCTCTTACGCCAAGAGCTCAAATTTCAAGGGCTGATCATCACAGATGACCTGGGAATGAAGGCGATGACTTCTTTCTTCCCCCAAGAAAAGATTCCTGTCAGAGCTTTGCAGGCAGGCGCCAATATTTTACTCTATTGTAATAATTTTGATGTGCCGCCCATGGCTTTAGAGAGTCTTAAGTCAGCTTTAGCTGCAGGAGAACTCCAGAGCGGCTCTTTGCAAAATTCTTACATGAAAATTGTTGAAATTAAGAGAAACAACATTAAGTCTATCGATATGCTTTCTTACAATGAGGTAAAAAACATTGTTGGTCACCCGGATCATCAAAAATTATCTCAGGCAATTGCAGCGGGTAAAGTTCCGCCTGAATTAGTATCGGCGAATATTTGAAACTGAGTTGGATTTTTTATTTCTTGCATCTAGGAATGAAATCAATCGAAGTTCTCACAGAAAAAGCGGGTTCTTTGCTGGCGGATCAACTCGTGTCTCTGTTTTTCATTCATCGCCAATAGCCCTCAATTTGTTGCCACTTCAGATAAATTTTTCAAAAAGATACCTCAGGATACAAGCTACATAGGTCCCACGTGGCCTTGGGTTTGAATAAGTGCACTGAGTGGAGAACACTTATGGAAAATACGAGTCAGACAAGAACATTTGGATTTGTAACCCTCTCGGCGATGGCCCATGCGGCAGCACTCGTGGCTGTGACTTTGATTCAGATTCAAAATTCCTCTCCAAAGATCGAAATCATAGAGCTTGAAATGCCCACACTCGGTCAGCAACTGGAAGTGCTTCCCAAGGCCGCGCCAAAAGCTGAAGCCACTGTTGCTGAACAGCTTCCGCCTACGCAAACAATCCCTGCGGTAAAATCAGCTCCACTGGCTCAGTCATCTCAACCCATGGAATCTGCACCGGTTGTTCTTGAAGCCCCCGATCTAGATGTTCCTACAGCTGCAGAGATTGCAGATTCAAACTCAGCTCAACTTGCTGAAAGTGAAATCACAGAAAAGTTTGATGAAATTGATAACGAACACGCCACCAAAGTAGCTGCTTTGGCTGCTGATCTGGATTCAGAAAAAGAAAAAGCTCTTTCAGAGAAGGAAAGCCTGTTTGCTGAAGCTCAAAAAGCTCAGCGCGAAGAAGACGAGCGCTTGGCTGCTGAACAGAAAGCCAGAGCCCAAGCGGAAAAGGCAGCATTGCTCGCTACAATTGCAAAGCAAAGAAAAGCAATTGAAGCTGAAACTGCAGCTAGAGAGCAGGGCATCGCTCAGTCAGGACAAGGCAATGTCGTCGCTCCTTCGGTGGGAGTTCCCGAGGGCGTTCGCGCTTTAGAGGACCTCAAGCAAATGCCTGGCAACCAAAAACCCACCTACTCGCAAGCAGATCGCTTGGCAGGCAACCAAGGTGAAGTTTCATTTTTAGCTTATGTTTTGCGAGATGGATCTTTAGGGCAACTAAAAGTGCTCAAAAGCTCGGGTCACAGATCCTTGGATCTGAGAACACTTGCAGCTATCCGGACTTGGCGGTTTTTCCCTGGACAAGAGGGTTGGGTAGAAATCCCATTCAAGTGGGATCTGAGAGGCGGCCCGCAAGAACTGCCAGCCACCTTACGAACAAAAGTCAGCAGTAATTAGTCGCCGAAAAGTTGTTTTTGAGATTTTGTAGAGCCATGGTTCTTGGCAGCGTTTTTACGCTTTCGTCCCATGCGAGCGTCTCTTCTTTTTCTTTTCATTTCGGTCGCAGCTGTTTTTGATGCCATGTTTCACTCCCTTTAGCGAAAAGAAGGGGTTACCAAATTGGAATAGCCAAGTCAACAGAATGGCGGGTGGATTCCTCAATCTGCGGACTGTTTTGGTAGGCATAATGGAGCCCAAACCGCGGTAAAACGAATCCGAAGCCTGCAGCGTACAGATTGCTCTTGGTTTCATTGACTTGAGCGGCCCCCAAGCGAGCCACCACCCATCGATTCATGTAATACTCGATTCCCGCCGCCAAAGCCGGCTTAGACATCGTATTTTTAGAATCTGTGGCTAAATCCACTTTGGCTCTGAGGAATCTTCGATAGTTGTAGGAAGCCCCCAAAATGGTCTCCCCTTTTTGCTGAATTTCCTCCGGATTTGATTTGGACGGGGCCAGCAGATTGTTGGCAAAAAGCGCAAATCCAATGGTTGAGGTTGGAGTCCACATCGTCGCAAGACCCAAGTTGGTTTGGTTATAAGATTTACTCAAAAAGCGATCTTGTTGGTGGTTGACCCCTAATCCAAAAGCTACCGAAGACGAAATAAAGTTTCCAAAGGACAAACGAAACGCTTGGCTCGAGTTCTTCACTCCGTTGATATCATCTTGGGAAGTCTGCACATAACTCAATGAGGTGGGAATCACCGTTTGTTTCATGTTGTCTGAGAGTGATAATGAAAACTGCCGATCCCCTGAAGGAAGTGAAGCATAGCCAGTACTGAAATAATATCCCGACAAGTGAGCCACGGCGGCTGGATTCATAAATGGAGTGTCACTGGCTTCGACAGAAGCTAGGCCCGAATTCGCAGTACCCGCCGAGACAGAGCCCACATAAGCTTGCGATTGAAAAGACAGAGCTACGCTGAATAAGGCTAGGATCATTTCATCACCTCCGCAGGTGATGAAATCGTATTAGCGTCGCAAACAAAGTGTCAACCAATGCGCGCAAACTTGTCGCGTAAGCCCCGGACCTGTGCCACGATCGCAATTCCAACTCTGTAATCTATAATCGGGAGCGGCCGAACCGATGCCTCTATAACAAGAAGCCGCAAAATTACTACTCGGCACAGCACATGAAAAGATCGGATTGATAATCGACCACTCCTCAGAATTGGGAAGCGCTCTTCTCAATGCGTTCAACTGAGAGGCTGTTTCAGGATCAAGATCCCCTGCCTTCAGGGGAGGGCAGAGTAAATTGCCCGGGGTTGGATGAGCGTTATTGTCTTCAGGTCTGATAATTTGAAGAGAGCGGCAATCCCACTTCACATTGTTTGAACTCGAACCACTTTGCTCTAAATCTCGATCCCCTGTAACTTCCAAAGCCCTTGCGGGATATAAATTCGTACCTTGGCTCAAGTTAAATAAATTAGGAGCTCCACCGGGAAGATCCGTAAACCCCCTCACAGGATGTGACAATCGAATGACATAGCCACGACCCACCATAGAGTTTGCACCTGCGCCTATGTTTTTAATTGGCGTCTTTCCATAACCATTCGGAAAATCAACACCATTCTGAAATCCAACAGTCATCAAGGTTGAGTTTAAACGGGAAACGGTGTGATCTAGATCTGCGGCGAGATTACTTTTCGAGCCAACTCCCAAATAACCAGAGAAGTTTCTTTGTGTCGGATCAC
The DNA here is from genome assembly GCA_021300175.1 of Pseudomonadota bacterium. Lineage (GTDB taxonomy): Bacteria > Bdellovibrionota > Bdellovibrionia > Bdellovibrionales > Bdellovibrionaceae > JAJTIC01. The sequence continues at coordinate 9,960 of JAJTIC010000086.1, read as the reverse complement.
CCAGTTTTTTGATCTCTGAAGCAAAAATTTCTGTTGAAGAGCATGGAGAGTCCCCAAGTATCTCACATCTTCGGCCCGAAAACTCTGCCACAATTTGTGGAACATCCAGAGGGGCTAGCACATTGGGCATATAATCCGTGTGGCCACCCCGAGCAGCCACAGAACCAGAGCTAATGCTTTCAAACACAGTTCCGCTCAGAGTGGCGCTACTACTGAAGGGATTTGAAGAACTCCTCAAAGACACAAACATCTGTGTGTCTATGACTAAAGGATGTCTCGTCAAAGCTTCCTTAAATTTACTATTTCTGACCCCACTATCAGTGACGCTGGCATAGCTCTGCTTAAATGCAGTCACAAATTTATCATTCACTTTAAGTCCCGCAGGGCTCAACGGTTTTCTTCCGCCAACGCCAAATGGATAAGAAGAAGTAGCATCCTCATAGGCCCCAAAGACAAAGTTCCAAAACACGGCGCCAGAGCTGTCTATAGGACAAGAGTTGTAAATCACTTGGTTGATCGTGCCAGAATAAGGAAAAGGAAGTTGAGAAAGCTTGGTATCCACCGCCTGAATAGCACTCGAGTCACTCAGCGTTGATCCGTCAAAGCCAGCCTGACCGCAGTTTTGGTAGCTGACTGCGACAACACCCAAAAGAGTCATCACAATAACCAGACGCGCCCAAAGAAGCTTCTTGGAAAGTGTCATATCCATTCCCCCACTGGATCAGAATAGCACAACTCATTGTTCCCGCCAGGTAAGAGCCTGATTTCTCGCTAAAAATCTCATTTTGGAACAGCTGGCGGAGGGGGTTAAGACTTGTTTCTCGACCTAGGTTCTGGGAATACTAGAAAGCCTATGCATAAAGTAAAAAAAGCCATTATCCCAGCAGCAGGTCTCGGAACTCGATTTCTACCTGCGACCAAAACAGTTCCTAAGGAAATGCTGACGATTGTCGACGCACCCATCATTTTTTATGTTGTTGAAGAAGCCATTCGTGCAGGCATTGAAGATATAGTTCTCATTCAAGGCCGCGGAAAAACTGCCATCGAAGATTTCTTTGATACTTCCTATGAACTTGAAGATAAATTGCAGAAAGATGGCAAAATCCATCTTTTTGAACGTCTCGTGAAAATCAGAGAAATGGCGAACATCATTTCTGTCCGGCAAAAACAACCTTTGGGACTTGGACACGCTGTTCTTTGCGGTGAAAAAGTTGTGGGAAGGGATCCTTTTGCAGTCCTGCTTGGAGATGAAATCATGGTCAGTCGTGCGGGGGAGCCCACCACGACAGAAATTTTGGCGAGTCACTTTAACTCGACTCAATCTTCCACTGTGGCGGTGATGCAAGTCTCTGATCAGGAGGTTTCTAAATATGGGATTGCGGATGTCATCCCTCTGAAAGAGAGCCTCTTCAAGGTGAAAGGTTTTATTGAAAAGCCAAAACCACATCAGACGACGAGCCGCTGGGCTCTTCCGGGCCGATATGTTTTTACATCCGAAATTTTTTCTCTTCTTAAATCATCGACACCTGGAGTTCTCGGCGAGATCCAGCTGACTGATTCAATGAATGAGCTCGCCAAGAAAGCTGATTTTTTTGCTGCGACTTTCAGTTCCGAGCGACACGATGCTGGAGATAAATTTGGCTATTTGAAAGCCAACATTGAAATTGGTCTGCGCCACCCAGAACTGCAAGTCGAATTAAAAAATTACTTGATTCAAATTGCCAAAAAATTGGAGCAGCAATGAAACTAATCGCTCTTTTGCTCCCGCTCTTAGTCACCTTTTATTCGCAGGCTTACGTGCCGCCCGCTCATTTCATTTTTGAGAAACTAGCGAAGACCTCAGGCTCTGGAGTTTATCAAGTCGACCAAGACGTGACTTTTACTTTCGGTGCAGACTCCGTTCAGTTGAAAGAAACATGGATGATTGAATCTGATCTATCTATGAAGTTGCAAGTGACCGGCGTGAAAGAGCTCAGCGATCAAATCTCTTTTTTTGTGAGTTACTCGGACGGTCAAAGAACGCAAAGTGGTGAAGCTTCCCGCCGAATCACCGAAGAGTTTTTTGAAAGATACTTCTTTATCCGCAATTCTGATTCTTGGATGACATCTCTCGTGAACTCCAAGGTAATTCCTGCTTCCGCTGGCTTCAAGAAGTCCATCCGCAGCTTGAAAGATACGGACTATCAGCAAGAGTCCTTTTCTCGACTTGCAAGAATCGGCGGATCTGTAGCTTATGCCTTGGGAGCTCCGAGTCATCTAGAGAAAGTGAATCCAGGAGTTTGGATTGATCAGGATCAGTTTTTTCTTCGCAAACTTCGTCTTGGAACAGGAGCTGAAATAGCAGCTGAAAATCATAGCACTTTTGTTCGAGGTCTTGTTTATCCTAAGGTTAAAATTTACCGTTGGGAAAATTACACAGTCACAATCAAAGTTTTGTCAGTCAGCTCTCGAACCCGAGAAAATTTCAATTCTTTTGCACCCAAAACAAATTCTCGAACAAACTTTAGAGCTGTTCCCAATCACCAGTCCACGCTCTCTGAATTTTACCGAAGGTTCAGATAATGTCTCAGTTGTGGAGGATCGCTGTCGAAGCACCTCTGCCTGAGGCTTTGACCTATGCAAGTGACTTCGACGTAAAGCGGGGATCTTTTGTCGAAGTCCCGCTAGGAAAAAGGTCAGCACAGGGTTTGGTCCTGGGGCCAACTTCAGAAGTTCCAAATTTTGAAATTAAAAAAGTTTATTCCACAAAAAAAGATTATCCCATTCTCCCCGAATCTTTTGTGAAGTGGCTTGAGTGGGTTTCAGACTACTATCTTTATCCACCTGGTCTGGTCGCAGGAGCTGTTCTCCCCCCTCTTGAGCCCTCGAAAAAAGAACGGGCTTCAAAACGTCCACCCGTGATTCCTTTGCTGGAACAAACTTCCTGGCCCGAACTCACTGAGGAGCAACAAGCTGTCTTTGAATCTATGACATCGGTCTCTGGATTTCAAACTCATCTCTTGTTCGGAGTGACCGGCTCCGGGAAGACAGAAGTCTACTTAAAGCTATTGCAAGAGATTCTCAAAAAGAACAAGTCAGGTATCGTGTTAGTCCCCGAAATCTCACTCACTCCTCAGTTGCTGCATCGATTTGCAAGTCGTTTTGGAGATCAAGTGGCTGTCATTCACTCTCAGCTCACTGAACGTGAAAAGACTAACCAATGGTGGGATGTGGTTTCAGGTCGAAAAAGAATTCTGATAGGGGCTCGCAGCGCTCTATTCTGCCCCCTTCCTGATCTAGGAATCATTATCGTCGATGAAGAGCACGAACCTTCTTACAAGCAGGATGAAAAACTCAAATATCATGGCCGAGACAGCGCTATCATGTTGGGGAAGCTCTCGGCGTGTCCTGTGGTCCTCGGATCGGCAACGCCCTCCATGGAAAGCTGGAAGAACGCCATGGATGGTAAGTACAAGCTTCAGCGCATGGGGCAAAGAGTTCAAAATCGTGCTCTACCTGTTGTGAAAGTTGTCGACTTAAAGCTCAATAAAGAAGAGCAGCAAAAACGCAAGGATCTTGGCTTAGATCTCCCCAGTTGGATGAGTTTAGAGCTTTATCAAGCCTTGACGAAATCTCAACTCAATGGCGAACAAGCGGCCCTTTTTCTGAATCGCAGGGGTGTCGCTCAAGTGGTCTCATGCCCCAGCTGCGGCTTCGTGGTGGAGTGTCCCAACTGCGATATCAGCCTCACTCTGCATGGAAAAAATCATCTCGTTTGCCACTACTGCGACTATACTGAAGTGCTCAAAGCCAGCTGCACCAGCTGCAAAGAAGGCGAGTTGAAGCCTTTGGGGGTGGGCACGGAGCAAGTGGAAACCGATGTGGCTCGGCTATTTCCCAAAGCTCGAATAGCAAGAGCAGATCGTGACGAAGTTCAAAGTCGTCTTGAGATGGAAGAGCTCATTCAAAAGATGGAGAATCATGAAATTGACATTCTGATCGGTACTCAAATGATTGCTAAAGGGCTTGATTTTCCAAAGTTAAATACTGTGGGACTGGTGTTGGCAGACATTGGTTTCAATTTGCCTGACTTTCGAGCCTCTGAAAGAAGTTTCCAGCTGATGACTCAAGTCGCAGGACGGGCTGGCCGTCATGTGCGACCAGGACAAAACCCGGGTGAAGTGATCATCCAAACATTGAATCCGCAGCATGTTTCAATTTCTCATGCGATTCATCATGATTTCGAGTCTTTCGCACAACAAGAACTTCAAGATCGCTCGGCTTTGAACTACCCACCTTTGGGCAAACTCGTCAGTTTTCGACTCCAAGGAAATCAGTTGTCACAGGTCGAGAAAGCTGCCCATGCACTGGCGCATCGAGCACGCCAGCTTCAACAGCGATTTTCAGCCTACACGAATGTCGAGGTGCTCGGTCCAGCGGAGGCTGCCATTGCTAAACTACGAGGCAAATTTCGCTATCATTTACTCTTGAAGGGACCGAGAAACCAAACACTCAATCAAATCACCCGACAAATGATTTCCGACGAATCATGGCTCCCCAGTGGGGTTCAAATCGTGATCGATGTTGACCCGCTACATCTTCTCTAAGAACATAGGAGCATGAGCACACCTTGTCCACGCTGTGGCAACCCCGCCGACGAAATGCAGATCATTGATCCTGCGCTAATGACTAAACTTGTAGATTCAGGTCATGCTGGTTTACCGTCTCAAGTCTGTAACAATTGTTTTGCAGAACTTGCAGGTGGTGTCGCCCGAGGAAGCGTGCTCCTGGCTCGGGAAAAAGCCAAAGAACAAAAAAAGCTTATGCTCTGGAGGTCTCGGGTCAATTTGATCAAAAAAGCTCGTCAATCAATGACGGAAAAAAGCTTTTCTGACGCCGCTGTTTCCTACGAAAAATATCTGAAAGTGCTTGAAGTTGTTTTTGATTGTAAAGCGGGTGAACTCACGCCTGAACATTTCAAAGATTCTGCCAGAACGCAGGAGCTCACCGTGGTAGCCTCCGTATACTGGGATCTTCTCCGCATATACGACACTTCTGAACGCTACGGTGACCGAATGAAAGTAGCCGCCAATAAACTAGCGCTCTTTTTACGTTTCACTCCGATTTACCCAGATATTCTAAGAAAGGCAGAGTCGTTTTCAAAAACAGCGAGAAACCCTGCCATCGTCAAACAATTTTTGAAAATGTCCTCTGAAGACAAAGGAAGCTGTTTTATTGCAACTGCGGCCTTTGAATCTGAAGATCACCCAGTGGTCATCTCTCTGAGGCAGTTCAGAGACGATGTCTTGTTGTCAAATCTTATGGGCAGGAAATTTGTGAGTTTTTATTATTTCGTGAGCCCACCCATTGCTAAATTTTTGAACACTTGTCATCCGTTAAAACCCTTGATCAGGTTGATTTTGCAAGGAATTGCCAAACTCACTAATCCTGCTTCCCGTCATTAAGTTTTATCTTGCTTTGAGAATTCGGTTATTGCGACAGTTTTAGTATGAATATTTCTACTCGAAAAGCCAATCATGTTTTTGATTACGTTATTGTCGGCTCTGGATTGAGCGGCCTTGCCATTGCGACGGCTCTTTCCAAAGAGACAAAAAACATTTTGCTCATTGATAGTGCCGATTTTCCAGGCGGACACAATCGCGCGATCCAAACACCCGTCGGCCCCCAGAACAATGGTGTTAGATTCTTGCCAGGGACTGATTTGTCAGAAAAAGCTTTGGATTTCTTGGGTTCAGTCTTAGGTGAAAAAATTGGCTTTCAAGTTTCTGAAAATCCTGCTGTCACCTATGAAGACGGGCAAATCCGATCTTTTCTTAGCTTCGGCGATCAGCCCCCAGCATTCTATGACGAAATCTCGTATTTCACTTCACCCAAGACTCTCATCTCCGATCTCGAAGTGCATGAGTGGACGCAAAAATTGATCGATCACTACCAAGGCGAATTCCTATTGCGAAGCCATGTGACTAAGTTTGTGACTGAGAATGATCGGGTGTCCCATGTTTTGGTAAATGGTCAAAAAATTGTTCAAGGGACTAACTTTATTTACTGCGGCCCTATAAAAACTTTAAAACCTCTGCTTCCTGAGGGTGCTTTGAACTTCAGAGCTCTTCAGAAAATGGCTAAGACCAAGTATTGGACAGCTGTCTGCTTAGACCTTTTGCACGCCCAAGAGGTCACTCGAGAAACTGCCGTTCATATTTTGAATGGAACAACTCAAGATGAGGTAGGTCCTTGTGCTGGACTCTTTCAAACAGTATCTGAAATGAACGGCGAACGGCTTCAGTATTCTCAATGGATGAGCTTTGTTGACGATCAAGATGCTGAAGAATCTGAAAACATTGGTGCAGCACTGAAAAAAATCAAGCGCCAAATCAAGAGGGCCTACCCAGAAGCTCTCGAAAATCTCAAGTTCGAAAGAATCTTGGTTGTGCCGTCACTTATTGGTGATGGTGACCTCAAGCTGACTGGACAACAGACTCTTGGTTCTCTTGAAAATCTTTGGATTGGCTCTTCCGCAGTTCACAATCAACAAAATATCTTGGGTTGCTTATTGCAAGCTCAGCTTGTTCTTTCAGCCCTTGGTTTTGGCGAAATTTCTATCCAAACTGCGACAGAGTCAGCCAAAAGCATTTAGAAATCTTTCGTCAAGATTTCCATCACAAGATCAGGTCGCTTGGGAATTCCAAAGCGCTCATCCCCGTAGGGAAAGTCCTGGGTGCGTCCCGTTTTTTTGTAACCTCTTCGCTCATACCAATCAATGAGCTCTGGCCGTTGGCGAATCACTGTCATTTCAATTCGGTGAGAACCCCATTGGCTTTGGCAGTACTTTTCGGCGCCGGCTAGAATCTCTTTTCCGAGGCCTCTGCCTTGTAACTCCGGATGCACGGTGAACATTCCTAAATACGCTGTTCTTGAATCCTTTCGATGGAGGAAAACACAAGCTAAAATCACTTCATTTTCATCGTAAACCAGCATCACAGATTCATTCTGGGTCATTTGCGCTGTCAAAGATTGCGCATCAGTTCGTTGACCGTCTAAAAGATCTGCTTCCGTGGTCCACCCCTTTTTACTGCTATCTCCCCTGTAAGCGGAGTTGACGAGGGACGCTAATTTCTCAACATCTTGTATCACTGCTTTTCTAAGTTTCATCTCTTCCCTATATTCTAGCATCTACGTTCTGACTGAAGGAGGCTTCCATGTCTGAATCCGCAAAGAACAGTTCCTCAGGTAAATGGATCATTGCCCTTATCCTTCTCACTGCGTTCGCCATGGGAGGCTCTCTCTATTTCACATTTTCACACTCCAAACAACTGCGCGATGAAGTTGCAAACCAGTTGCAGGTAGAATTTGAGAAGTATTTGATTACTCTGGGAAAAACAGAGAAAGTTCCTTTCCGCCTGGAAGTCCGCCAAGAGGATCTGGCGCTTGTGCTCGGAAAAACATCTCCCTACTCTCTAGAAGTTCTTCAGCCTCTGTTTTCAAGCTGGTATCAAGAGCGCTTTGGGGATTCTAAAAAAGGTAAGCCTTTAGCGGAGTTAGAGCCCTAAGCCCCTTCTAAAAAAGCCCTTGCCTGCCTCTAGGGCAGGTGCTAAACCCTTTTCACTATTAACACGCACTCTCGGATATTAACTGGTGCCCGGAGAAATGGGCCATTACTTGGGACTCCCCCAAGTCACTGTCTGAGAGGAGGCTTAACCAGATAGGAGAAACACATGGCACAAGTGACCATGAAAGAGATGCTTGATGCTGGAGTCCATTTCGGACACCAAACCCAGCGTTGGAACCCAAAAATGAAACCCTATGTTTATACTGCTCGTGGCGGTATTCATATCATCGATTTGCAGAAGACAGTTGTCCGCGCAAATCGCGCAGCTGATTTTGTAAAGCAAATCGCTGCTGACGGTGGCCGCTTGATTTTTGTTGGAACAAAAAAGCAAGCCGTCGAGCCCGTGACTGAAGCTGCACAAAAGTGCGGACAGTTCTTCGTCACAAAAAGATGGCTGGGCGGAATGCTCACTAACTTTGAAACCATCAAAGCTTCTATCGATCGCTTAAGAAAGATCGACAAAATGCGTGAGAACGGTGAATTCGAATTCTTCACTAAAAAAGAACGTGCAAAAATGGAGAAGGAATATCTCCGCCTATCAGAATTTCTGAATGGTATCAAAGACATGAAAGACAAGCCTGCAGCTATGTTTGTTGTTGATCTTCCAAAAGAACACATTGCTGTTGCAGAAGCAAAGCGCCTGGGTATCCCAGTCATCGCGATTGCTGATACTAACTCTGATCCAGAAACCATCGAGTATCCAATCCCTGGAAATGACGATGCGATTCGCTCAATCAAGCTTTTCGCTAATCTTGTTGCTGAATCTTATGTTGAAGGCGCTAAAGAGTACGAACAAAAGCTTCGTTCGTCCACGGATAAAGCTTCTGATGTTAAAGAAGAGAAGGCAGCTCCTGCAAAAGAGGAAAGACCTCAAAGACGTGGTCGTGGAAAACCTGCAGAGAAATCAGCAGAAGGTCCAACAGTTGTTAAGGTTCAAAAAGCTCGCAAGCTCGTTGCTGCTGGTTTGGCTGAGAAAATCGAAATCGAAGCTGAACTTGAGAACCAAGAAAAGCCAGCTGAAGAAGAAAACTAGTTCTGAGATTTTCATTCTTAGGCAACCCGTAGATGACCTATTGGCTGCCTAAATCTAATTTGAGGAGTACAAAATGTCTATATCAGCAACACAAGTCCGTGAATTACGCGAAAAAACAAATGCGGGAATGCTCGACTGTAAAAAAGCTCTTGAAGAAACTCAGGGAAATTTTGAGGCTGCTGTTGAGTGGCTCCGTAAGAAAGGTCTCGCTTCTGCAGCCAAGAAAGCAGATCGATTAGCTTCAGAGGGTATGGTTGCTGTTTATGTTTCTGGCAGCAAGCAGGGTGCAGTGATTGAAGTGAACTCTGAAACTGACTTCGTCGCAAAAAATGAACTGTTTAGAACTTTTGTAAAAGATCTCGCCGCTCACATTTCAACTTCATCAATTTTATCTGTTGAAGCACTTTTGGATTCAACAATGAAGGGTGCCAAAGTCGGCGAAACTCTGAAAGAATACATAGCGAAAATTGGCGAGAACCTCGTTGTTCGTCGTTTTGACAAAGTTGAAGCTTCAGGCTTTGTTCACTCTTACATCCACGGCGATGGCAAGATTGGCGTTCTGGTAGAGCTGACAACTTCAAAGAATGATGAAGCTGTTAAAGCTTTCGCTAACGACGTCTGTTTGCATGTCGCTGCAATGAATCCTATCTCTCTCTCTCCAGAGCAAGTTCCCACAGAGCTGGTAGAAAAAGAAAAGGAAATTCTCAAGGCGAAAAACCTCGAGCAGGGTAAGAAGCCTGAAATGATCGAGAAAATCGTTGAAGGTCAAATCCGCAAGTTCTTAGCTGAGAGCTGCTTGCTGGAACAAGCTTTTGTCAAAAATCCAGACCAGAAAGTGAAAGATTACTTGGCAGACACTGGAAAGAAAGTGGGCGAAGCATTCGCAATCAAACGTTTTGTTCGTTACGAACTCGGTGAAGGTTTGGCGAAGAAGACAAACAACTTTGCTGAAGAAGTTGCTGCTCAGACTCGTGGTCACTAAAAAACAAAGGATCTGACTTTGTCTAAATCTGCTTACAAAAGAATTCTATTAAAGCTTTCCGGGGAAGCTCTTGCTGGAAAGCAAGGAACTGGAATTAATACTCAAGTGATTCAGCAAATTGCTGAGGATGTAGCAGAGGCCTACAAAGAAAAAGTTCAAATTGGAATCGTCATTGGTGGAGGCAATATCTTTCGAGGTGTTGCCGCCTCTGCTGAGGGCATGGACCGTGCAAGCTCTGATTATATGGGAATGCTTGCAACTTGTATCAACGCCCTGGCGCTTCAAGATGCTTTAGAAAAAGCTGGTGTTCCCACTCGAGTGCAAACAGCTATTGAGATG
>JAJTIC010000016.1 GCA_021300175.1 Pseudomonadota bacterium | reverse complement strand
TTAAGTTTTAAAGTTTTTGAGTCTTGGTGCATATCTATAGCTTTATACGCAACCCAAAACGATCTATGGACCTGCATTCCGACTCCATCAGGCATCTCACTGATAGCATTTTTAAATCGATAGAACAGGGTTCGTGAGTCATCTTTGAAAATGAGAGAAATGTAGTTCTCCTGAGCTTCAATTGCGTAAAGTTCATTTCTTTTTGAAGCTGGGACTTGCTTTAGAAATGGGACTTTTTCTAAATAGCTGGAACTTTCTCCGTTTGAGAATTCAACCTTTATGATCTTAGATAATCTTCCAGCATAATTATTTAGTAACTCGGCCAATATCCAAAACAATACGGAAAATCTCAGGTCCTTAAAGTATTCGAATGCCAAGTATTGGCCCGTAGAGAATAAATCTGGAAACTTTGGGAACTCTACTAAATGAATAAAATTCAAAACCAGTAGTAACAAGAAGTCAGAGAAAACGCCGAGTAGATTTCCTAAACAAATTGTGATCGAAGCGACTATCAGGCGTCTGTTTTTCAAAACCGGGGACAACAATCTGTGGGTAACTACTAGAGAAGAGACTAGAAAGAAGACCTGAAGAAAACCATAGAAAATACGAACATTCCACGAGCTGACATGAGGTATCCCAAAATTATGGTTAATGGCAGCTAGTGTAATAAATACTAGGCCTCCAAAAGCAAAGTGGAGCTTGTAACGGCTCAAGATTAATTGTTCATTCATATTTTTAGATGTCATTCATTTTATACCAATGTCATTCGTCAAGCAAGTTTTGTCATTCGTCAAAATCTCCTTAGTTTTTATGGGCTTATACATAATTATGGAGGTCAAAACGAAGGAGACATATGAGAATGATTTCCATCCCCCTAGTCGCTTTAACTCTTTTTTTAAGCAATAAGGCCATGTCAGAGACTGCAGAATACAACCTAGGGTTACTGGGTTTTTACCAATCCGGACAGTATAAGGAACAGCCTGATGAATACATCCCATATCCTTGGTTAGGTTTGCGCATGGGAGACCTCCTCTTCGATAGAAATCGGGCTAGTTATAGTTTCTTGACACTAGGTAAATTCGAGATGGGTCTTTATGCCACCTATGGGTTTGATGGATACGAGGAAAATGAATCACCTATACTGCGAGGCATGAAATCTCGTGCTTCTGGGCTTCAATTCGGAGCAGAAATTGAATATGAAGTGGGCCCTTTAGACTTTGGACTTGATTTCACCCGGGATGTCACTGGAGTTCACAGTGGGCATATGGCCGTGATCGAAGTTGGCATCGATAAACGAATGGGCGACAACCTACAGGCGGGAGTCTCAGTCGGTGTTGAAGTATACGACAGCACCTACTCAGATTTTTATTTCGGAGTTCGACCCAATGAGGCGACTCCAACCAGAAAAGCCTATCGAATTGGCGCAACCATTAACCCTGTCATCGAGGCTGATATTCAGTATCGGCTCAATGACGACTACTCTCTGGCGATGCAAATTGAACACGTCATCAATGACAACGCCATTCGAAACAGCCCGATCGTGGAGAAAAGCTCAAGATCACAAATCTTTTTAGGTTTCTCGTATTCGGGATTTTTTCATTATTAGCCAAAAATCTTAAACTTAAAAAAGGAGCATTTCAAATGAAATTTTTTATCTTACCAATAGTCGCTTCATTGGTTGTTAGTTGCTCAACTACGAAACCCTACCGAGACCTCAGGCTTGGCCATTGGGAGTGGTGGGGAGGAGATCGTTTAGAACTTGAGACTGCGATTCGTACAATTAGTGAAACGAAGAAAAGCGGTAAATATTGGGATGTTGGAAGTAGAGATTCGGCTGGGTACTGGAGCTACGAATTTGGTCTTCTTGGTTCCAAGTATGAAAGGTTCGCTTTAGCAGCGGAAGAAAAAGGGGAGAAGGAAAAAGCAAGCTTTCTGTTCGACCGAGCTTCAGTATACTTCGGCCTTGCGAAATATCCTCTCATCGAAAAAAGTACTCTTGAACTCAGTTACAATGAAAAACACATTCACACTTATATCAAATCTTGGCAATTATCGCCTTATTCTATTGAGCTGATAAAAGGAAAATTCGAGGGACAAGAGGTCTTGGGCTACTTACACCTTCCAAGTCGAAGCAATAGACATCCTCTTATTATCGGCGCTAATGGTTTGGATGTTCACGCTGCGGAGTCCTCACCCTTTGTTAAGGATCTAATCAAAAGAGGCTTTGGTGTATTGATGTTCGATATACCTGGAACTGCTGCGCACTCAAAAATAAAGCTTACCCCGCAAAGTTCCAAGATTTATTCTGCCTTCATCGATCTTTTGGAGAAGCACCCCAATGTTGACACAAAAATAGTTGGTGCTTTTGGAATGAGCTTTGCAGGGAATCTTGCGACGAGGCTTGCGTATACTGAAAAAAGAATCCGAGCTGTGGCGAATATTTGCGGGCCCATTCACCAAGTTTTTCAAATGTCAGCGGGCCAGCTAAATTCTGTCGATCAAATGTACATCGATGGTTTCATTGACCGTGTTCACTTAAATAAATACGATCCAAAAGAACTGGTGAAAATCCTTAGAGGATTTTCTCTTGTTTCGCAGGGTTTTATCGTGAAGGATCAGAAGACAACAAATACACCTATTGTGAGTCTGAATGCAAAGGATGACTACGTTGCACCAGTAAGTGATATGGAGCTGGCATCGAACTCATCAGTGGATGGAATAATTCTATTTAGTGGAAGCGATGATCACTGTCCCCAGAATCGCTCAAAAGATTTACCGATCATTGCTGATTGGTTTCAAGAAAAGCTTTTGTCGAAGTAACAGATTTCTCTGAATTAATATTTGCAGGTTAATCTTAATTGTGATGACACTAACTCCGAAATGGATATGATTAATGAATATTGAATCTAAACCACTAGTCATTGATGTGACTGGCGAATTGATGAATAAAGAAAAAGTGATCATTGGGTTGTGCCCGTCATGCGTTCGGTAAAGCTAGTAAGTTTGGTAGAGCCTTGGGAAGCCTTCTTTAGGGCGGCTAATCGGATTTCTCCGGCCAATAGAAGGACTCCCGAACCGATTAAGCTGGCGGTTATGGCAGTCTGAATTAAGCCCGAAATCCAAGAAAATAATGCTTTCATCGAAAACCTCACTTTTGTGTTCGTTTGGTTCGATGACAACTCATAAAAGAGAATGATTATGGCCAAATACTGGACTTCAAATTGGTAGCAAACTGGTAGCAATTTGGAAGCAAACTCACGAAATTTCCCGACATTTCACGAAATAAAGCAGAAAAATATTGCTTGGCCTGATTGTGTTTTTAAGTAGTTGCTTTCAAAGAATTTGGTAGAAATAAAAAAGCCATCCGCAAAGAGATGGCTTTTTAATGGTGGCCAGGGACGGAATCGAACCGCCGACACGCGGATTTTCAGTCCGCTGCTCTACCGACTGAGCTACCTGGCCGGTCAAAAAAGAAGATTTTAGTTACCTTCCGAGATTGTTTAAGTCAATTAGATTGGCCCCCGGCCTTCTCGGCGGTCTGTGTCATGTTTGGGCTTTTTCAAAAGCCTGCTTCAGATCCGCTAGCAAATCCCCAATTTCTTCAATGCCCACGCTGAGACGAATCAAAGTATCATCAATCCCCAAAGCCTTTCTGTTTTCAGCTGGAACACTGGCATGGGTCATTATTGCAGGATGCTCAATCAAGGACTCTACCCCGCCTAAACTCTCTGCCAAAGAAAAGACCTGCACTGACTCGAGAAACTTTCGAGCATGAGAAAGATCCCCTTTTATAAAAAAGGTAATCATCCCACCAAAGCCAGACATTTGCTCTTTCGCGAGCGCATGCTGTGGGTGTGAAGAAAGTCCTGGATAAACAACTTTGGAAACCATGGGGTGCTTTTCTAGAAACTGAGCCACAGCCATAGCATTGTCTTGATGGGATTTCATTCGGATCGGCAGCGTCTTCAAACTTCGTAAACAAAGAAAGGCATCAAAGGTCGCTTGAATTCCACCCATCGAGTTACTCAAAAACTGAAGCTTCTCAGCGAGATCCTCACGAGCTGTGACAACAGCGCCACCAACCACATCGCTGTGACCACCAATATACTTTGTGATGGAATGAACCACCATATCTGCACCCAAAATTAGTGGTTTTTGGAAATAGGGGCTCATGAAGGTGTTGTCCACTACAGTCAAGATTCCAGACTTTTTTGCTTCTTTAGAAATCGCTTTGATATCGGCTAACTTCATTGTTGGATTGGTCGGCGTTTCTAGCCAAACCATTCTCGTATTTGGCTTCAATGCCTTCTTAAAGTTCTCAGGATTTGTGAGATCGGTGTAAGTAAACTCAATTCCATGATGGCGAATAACTTTATCGAATAATCGAAAGGTCCCACCATACATATCATCCATCGCAACGACATGATCTCCGGCTTTCAACATTCCCATAATTGTTGTGGTTGCTGAACACCCCGAAGAGAAAGCAAATCCATATTTGCCACCTTCGAGGCTCGCCAAGCATTGCTCGAAAGCTTTGCGCGTGGGGTTGTGCGTTCGCGAATATTCCCAACCTTTATGAACCCCAGGTGACTCTTGCACATAAGTCGAAGTGAGGTAAACGGGCGTCATAATCGCACCAGTTGTTGGATCAGGCGCCTGTCCCGCATGAATAGCTCTTGTTGCAAAACCCATTTTTTCAGCAATTTCTTTTTTCATACTTCTTCCTAGTTTGAAAGCTCTGTCATCGCCCCAAGGAACTGGAGCAAATCAATCTTTGTGATAATTTCTAGTTTTTTATCTTCTCCAACCAGAGCAATGTAGCCCTTCATTAGCTGCTCATTCAGAGATGAAAGATCCTCCTCGGGTTTTACAAAAACCACCGAACCCTTCACAAGGTGAATGATGGGCTCCATTGGCTTCAAAGTACCCTTCACCAGCGGTTCCAGCAAATCACCTTCATCTAAGATGCCGACCACAGTTCCATTGGAATACACTGGCAACTGTGAAATTCCTGCAGATTTCATTTTATTAACAACCTGCAGGACGGTCTCACCCACATCTGCAGTAATCAAGGAATGGTGAGACTTCCGTGACTGCAAAAGATCCTGGACTTTTCGCATTTTCAATGGCGAGGGCAAGAATCCATTTTCCCTCATCCACGAATCATTGAACGCTTTGGAAAGGTATGCCCGGCCATTATCAGGAAAAAGCACCAAGATATTCGAAGGCTTTGTGAGCTTTTTGGAATACTCAATCGCTGCGACAAGGGCCATGGCAGAGCTTGGACCTACGCAAATCCCTTCTTTAGAAACCAACTCTCTGGTCATCAAAAAAGAAGATTTATCGTCGACTTGGACAGCATCGTCCATCACATCAAAGTGAACGTTATCGGGAAGCATATCTTCCCCGACGCCTTCTACCTTGTAGGAATGAGGTGGGCTCAACACTTTCTTGTGATAGAGCCAATCGTGCAAAATTGAACCATAGGGATCAGCAAGAACAATCTTGATATCTTTCCTTTTCTCTTTAAGATAACGACCAACACCAGAAATAGTCCCTCCTGTACCAGCCCCTGCGACAAAGACATCTAACTTTTCGCCAATCTGTCCCCAAATTTCAGGCCCCGTGGTGCGATAGTGTCGAGTTGGATTGTCGGGATTATGATACTGATTCGCATAGAAAGCTTTTGGAG
The DNA here is from genome assembly GCA_021300175.1 of Pseudomonadota bacterium. Classification (GTDB taxonomy): domain Bacteria; phylum Bdellovibrionota; class Bdellovibrionia; order Bdellovibrionales; family Bdellovibrionaceae; genus JAJTIC01. The sequence continues at coordinate 100,877 of JAJTIC010000016.1, read as the reverse complement.
TGATCTCGACTAACTTTTTTGCCACTGAGAGATAGCTTCGAGGATCCTCAGGCTCAACAGCCGTGGGTGTAATGACCACTTTTGCTCCGTAGCCTCTTAGGATCGCCCTCTTTTCTTCTGAAATCTTATCCGGCATAACAAAGATTGTTTTGTAACCACGAACTGCTGCTACCATCGCCAACCCTAGACCTGTGTTACCTGAAGTCGCTTCAATAATTGTAGACCCAGGGGCCAGTTCGCCTCTCTTCTCTGCTTCTTCGATGATGGCGACTGCAATCCGATCCTTCACGGAACCGCCTGGGTTGAAATATTCGATTTTAGCCCAAAAAGTATGCGGTGAGTGTGGCGCGATACTGTTCAATTTTATGATGGGAGTATTACCAATCGATTCAATGACATTATTAAACACGTTCTTCATGAAATCCTACTTTTCTGAGGGCCATTTTTCTCAAGAGCTTGGAGAACGGTGGACATTTGAAGAATTGGATCTTTGCTGTATTCCAATCCTGCTCGAGTCATCAAAGACTTTACTATCGCAGCATCAGGCTTTTGCTTGGCCATCTCACGAACAAGCACTTTCCAGTCCTGCATTGTCATATTCTTTTTAAGTTCCAAATAGCACCTCTTTGTGGTGCTTTTAATCTAACGAGGGACTTAAAGCTGTTCAATCAGAAAGGTGCTGACAGTGACTCAATATACGGCACGATGGTCAGAATGACTAACGCAGGAAAAATGAGAAAAAGAAGGGGAAATAAGCCGATAATTGGAAGCAAAGCAGAAAATTTTTCGATTTCTAACGAGGACATCTCGAATACATCTGCTTCCAAGTCCAAAAGTTGCGAATGCACGGCTTGGCCCTGCAATCCTGCCTGCACTAAGCTCAAAAAGTTCACGGTCTGCGCTTGAAAGCCTCGGTCATCAACGGTTCCTGCAAGAAGTAAGCTCTCAATCTGAGCTTTCAAGCGACAATGGCGCTGACTTGGATCAGCGACCAAGGTGCGACAGGCCTGTTGCATGGACTCCCCTCTCTCGAGGCTGAAGCGAATCCGTGTCACGCTGTGGAGAAGAGGACTTACATTTTCCACTTAAAGCTCCTCCCAATGTAGATCAGAACCAAACAGCCCGCGAGATATAGCAAAAAGCTCACTAAAAGAAGAGCCGCCCCGACTTTTTGTTCGGCGAAAATGGCTCTCCAAAGAAAGACAGCCCAATACATCAAGCTGATCACAGCTGCTTGTGCGCGAATCTGAGACACAGAGGCGCTAGACTTCCGTCGAAATTTATTGAGAAGCCGTTTTTGTCTCAAAATGGATAAAATTCTTTCTGAAGGACGAGAATTATGGCGATAGACCTCACCAATTTCTTGAAAAATTGATCCAAAAATCTGGTGATTCAGAGATTTCTCACCTCTTTCCCAGATTCTAATCTCCTTTTCGAACTGATCTCGAATCCAATTTGAGTGTTTGGAACAAACCTCGCGGATCGCTTTCGTCATAAACGTGCCTGCTCTCATTTTCAAATAGAGCTCGGCAAGGAAACTCTCCTCAGCTTTGCTCCACAAGGCTTTGCGGGCCAACAAAATAATTTGAGGAGTTAGAAATACCAGGACAGAACACACAAACATGTAGAACAGATTAAGAAACCAAGGTGAGCTCACCAGTGAAATCAAAATCAAATTGAGACAGCAACTAAAGACAACTCCAGCGTCGACACTTTTGTCAGAAATTTTTGACGATGATGTCGCGTTCAACAAAATCCGATGACCGATGATGTGTCCGATGAGTGTCTGTGAAAGCTCGAGAATCATTTTTTGACTCCTTTTCAGCTCAATCGAGCAAAAAAAAGACTCAAGAAAAAAAAATGTATTGACGACAATAGTCACATCATGAAGACTTGATGTAAGAAGTCTTCATTACCTTAGTATTCAGAACAATATTGGGGTGGGAAGTTGGATAACGAGTGTTGCAATCCCAAACGGGAATTATTTAGGAGGAGCAAATGGCAAAGAAAAAAGCTACAAAAAAGAAGGCTACTAAGAAAGCTACTAAGAAAAAAGCTACTAAAAAGAAGTAGTTTGTTTCTCTGAAACTTTTGAAAAACCCTTGGTTAGCCAAGGGTTTTTTTTTGCCTTTTTCTAGAAATGGTACAGAAGTCCGGCCGAACCAGTCGTAGCAAATGAGAAATCTCGGACATTTGAAAGACCGATAGCTTCAATAAAGACAGCCGTGCCAGCATACGGGCCCTTTAGAACCAAGTACTGTAAGCCCAAGCCCGCCACAGCCAAATTGACAGAGAACTGACCTGATTCACGTTCATTTTTTGTAAGTAAGCTCGATGAGGGCAGCTCAGAGGACCCCACTGACCCGCTGTTCTGTGAGTTGTACCAATGCGAATAACCCAAGCGGTGGTAAGCGCTGAAAGATTTCTCATTCCAGAGATATTGCCCACCAAAATGAAAGCCTCGATAGCTATCAGACCCACCAAAAGAAGCAACAAAGGCACTTTCTGGATTGAAAAAAAGGTTCACCCCAATCCCGTATTGTCCTGTTGCGCCCCCAAGCTGAGTGGCTATTGCCACTCTGCGATCTTTCCTCATTTCATCAGCATTCGAGAAATCAGTTTTATGAAAGATGTCCCGCCATTCACTACGAACAGAAAGCGGCTTTATATCCTGGACTTCAACGGCCAAGGATACAGAAACGTTAAGCAGAAGAGAAAATATCGTAATCCACTTCATATTTACTCCTTAGAATATTTTTGCCTTAATGCCTTCATCTTGCAGGAACTTCCTCACAGCAGGGCCATCGAGATTTTCAAGCCTGAAAAGCAATTTATGAACAAGTTCATAGGTGTCTTCAGCCTTTTTGGTTCTCAATTGACCTGTTAAATAGGCCAAATCATCACTGATCTTAATAGCATTATCAACAAGCCTTGAGACATCCTTGTTTTGAGAAGTCTTCTCAAGAAGCACTAAAGTCTTGTTCACATTCGTTACTAATTTGTCGAGCTGAGCGATGGTGCTTGAAACGCTCCCCTCGTTCTTCTCAACGAGTTCAATGATTTTCCCTGCAAGTCCATAAGATTGAGAGATCAATTGATCGATTCGAGGAGGATCTTCGCCCCGGACACTCTCCCCTGGCTCAAATTCTGGCTGAGATAAGCTCCCCGGGCTAATTTCAAGAAATTTTTCTCCAATAACGCCCGCGAGATTGATGAAAAATCGCGAATCCTTTCGAACGCTCGACCAGGCTTTCTTATCTATTTCAATTTCGATCACAAGTTTTGCTTCTTCACCTGTCGTTGATTTTTTAAGAGCATCAAATTGAATCCGAGAAACTTTGCCCACTTTAATGCCCATAACTCGCACCGGGGAACCTACTTCAATTCCCCCAGCATAATTATAAAGAACTTTCAAAGAATGTGTTTGAGAAAAAGGATTGATGAAACCAATAGCCCAAGCAAAGAAAGCGACTAAAAGAATTGAAAGAAAAAAGAGCAAGCCAACTTTTTGTTCCGACTTCACGAAATCTCCTAATACAAAAAGCTAAACATATATCCCAGCGCAAAGTCGACTATAATTATCAACAGCGATGAGCACACCACACTGTTGGTCGTTGAGTTACCAACCCCATCGGCACCATCTTTACAATTCATTCCAAAGTAATATGAGACCGTGGAAATAATCGCTCCAAAAACAGCCCCTTTCGCGAGCGAAAGTAAAAAATCTTGAAATTGGATAAATCTCTGCAGAGATCCGATGAACATCCCCTGACTGAACCCAAGATAAATATTTGAAACCCAAAAGGCGCTAAACAGACAAAAAGAGTTGGCCAGAGCGGTGAGGATCACTAAAGACACCACAGAAGCAATGAACCTGGGCAGCCAAATATAGCTCCAAGGTTGAATGCCCAGCATTTTAAGAGCTTCGACTTGTTCTGTGATCTTCATCGAAGAAATTTCTGCTGCCATCCCGGCGCCTGCGCGAGAAGTCACCAAGAGCGCTGTCACTACGACAGCGAGTTCACGCAGAATCAGCATGGCCGCGAAGCCTGGTACCATGGAATCATTTTGAATCGCCATTCTCATATGAAAGGAACTTTCAAGAATGGTCACAACAGCAGCAAAAGCCACACAAAACAAGACGACGGGCAGACTTTGCCAAGCAATAAATTCTATTTGTTTCATACTCTCTGGGATTCTGAACTTCTTCATCATGACTGCACCACTGTTCTCAGGATGACATCAGCAATCTGACTCGTTATCCAATCAGCAATCACAATTCCAACCATCGTTATAACGGCTGTTTTAACCACAGCTCGACCTACTCCAAGAGCGCCGCCAGAAGCATAAAACCCAAAGAAGCTGCAATTGGTCGCTAAGATGATTGCAAATAACAAACATTTGAGAAAACTGAGAACAATAGATCCAAGGTGAACAAACTGGGGAACATACCTGAAGTATTCTTCGGGGGAAATTCCACCGAATATACGAGCCATAAAGACGCCACCGAGAATTGACATGACTAGCCCAAATCCTAAAAGAAAAAAGCTTGAAAGAATAATGGCCAAGAAGCGAGGAACAACCAACTCTCGAATGGGATCTGCTCCTAAACACTTAAGAGCATCTATTTGTTCAGTGACTCTCATTGTTCCGAGCTCAGCGGAAGTGTAAGCCCCAATTTTCCCACTGAGCATAAATGCAATCAACAGGGGGCCGATTTCTCGGACAGTTCCCGAAGTAGCAAGTCCGCCCAGATATCCGAGGGCGCCAAATTCATTTAGCTGCAATGTGAACTGGATTGTCATGATGGCGCCAACAAAAAATCCAGCCGTCGAAGTCATCAAAGCACTTTCCTTTGTCACTTTCCAGATTTGCTCAAACACTTCGTTCACTGAGAAATCGAGTCTTTTGAAATATCCTAGAATCGTTGTTAGAAAAATGACCCCTTGGCCAAGGCTTGTTAAAAAACTCATAGAGTAAGGTCCATTAAAAACTGATTAACAAGGTCCTTCCCTGAATGACGAATTTGATCCTTTGCCCCCTGCCAAAGGACCTCCCCTTTATCCAGAAAAATAATTCGATCGGCAATTGCCATTGCACATTCCATATCGTGAGAAACTACAATCGACGAAACTCTCAGCTCTTTCGACATCTTTTGAATCAAAGTGTTGATTGCATAAGTTGATTGGGGATCAAGTCCCGTCGTGGGCTCATCAAACAGCAAAATCTCAGGCTCAAGAATCGCGGTTCGCGCAAAGCTCAATCGCTTCTGAGTTCCGTAGGAAAGCTGGCTTGGAAAGCTTTGTAAATCACAACGAATTTGAACGAGCTCGAGAAATGCAGCTACTTTTTTTTGAATCTGATATTCATCAAGCTGAGTCAGCCGACGCAGGCCAAAAGCTAAATTTTCAAAGACATTGAGGGAGTCAAATAAGGCTGGCTGCTGAAAAACCATGCCAATTTTCTGACGGATAAGATTCCATTCGGCCTCGGTTTTTTGAGTCAGCTCTTGGCCTTTAAAATACACTTCTCCAGCATCTGGCTTCAATAAACCAACGAGAAGCTTTAGAAGGACTGATTTTCCTGTGCCTGAAGTCCCAAGGACAAAAACAATTTCACCGGCATCCAATTCAAAGGAAACATTTTTGAGGATGGTTTGGTCGGCGAAGGACTTTCCGAGATGGCTTACTCTAAGCACCAGCGTCCTCCACACGAAACTTAAAAGGTTGGCAAAACTGTTTCTGCGTTCGATTTCCTTCTTGCAATAGATGATTGATACTCTTGAAAGACTGTAAGCTCCCATCTGAGAGAAAACCAATCTTGGAATCAAACTGTTTGACGCGGTGAATGTCATTGATCACCGTTACGAAAGTACTTTTTTCCTTCTCTTGAAGCGAGAGCAAGAGATCAATGATTTTTCGACCCGTGATCGGGTCAAGTCCAGCTGTGGGGTCATCGAAGAAGACAATTTGCGGCTGAAGAGCCAGTGCTCGAGCAATCCCAAGTCTTTTTTGCATACCACCACTCAGTTCAGCGGGCTTTTTGTGAGCGGCTTCTGCTAAGCCCACTTGCTCAAGATAGAACAGAGCTTTGCTTTCAGCTTCTGAAATCGACATCTGGCTCGACTCTTTCAACGGAAACTCAATGTTTTCAATGACTTTCATAGAGTCAAACAAAGCATTGCGCTGGAAGAGAAAGCCAAAGCCTTTTTGTAAATTGAAGAATTCTTCTCCTGAAAAAGTCTGGATCTCACGGTCACCAACAAGGTATTTTCCCGAAGAGGGTCTTTGCAAACCAGCAAGTATTTTTAGAAGGCAGGACTTTCCTACACCGCTCATGCCGATGAGGCACCAGCGATCATTTTTCTCTATCTTGAGAGAAACCTCACTCAAGACTCGACGACCAGAAAACTGCAGTGAAATTTGCTGCAGCTCGAGAGGAAAATTGTGTTCATTCAACGCCATGCTCTAGAGTCCTGAAATCGTCTGGGAATACTTGTCTAACCTATTGAATTAAGATTGAATGTCCCAGCAAACGCAAGGAGAAAAAAATGTCTAATAGGCGCAAGAAAATTGCTGTGATTGGTGCTGGCTTTGTTGGATCAACATGTGCTCACTGGGCAGCTCAAAAAGAATTGGGTGATGTTGTGGTTTTAGATATCAATGAAGGTGCTGCAAAGGGGAAAGCTTTGGACCTTTTCCAAGCAGGACCCATTGAAATGTTCGATTCCAAAGTGACTGGGACCAGTGACTACAAAGACATCGCCGACTCTGATGTTGTTATTCTAACTGCGGGAATGCCGCGAAAGCCAGGGATGTCCCGTGATGAGCTTTTAGGGATTAACGGAAAGATCGTTAAAGATTGCTGTGAAGGAATCAAAAAGTATGCTCCGAACTCAATCGTCATAGTTGTTTGTAATCCGATGGACGCCATGGCTGTCCATGCAAAGAAAATCTTGGGTTTTCCAAGAGAGCGTGTGATTGGAATGGGCGGAGCCCTTGATTCAGCTCGCTTCCGCACCTTCATTGCAGAAGCTTTAAATTGCTCAGTCAAAGAGGTCTCTGGAATCGTTCTTGGAAACCACGGAGATGCCATGGTTCCAATGGTTCGGTTGGCTTCGGTGGGCGGAGTTCCACTCACTGAATTGCTTCCTGCAGACAAAATTGCAGCCATTGTTCAAAGAACAAAGACCGCAGGTGCTGAAATCGGTGGGCACTTAAAGACGGGTTCTGCGTATTACGCCCCCTCAGCGGGCGCTGTGGAAATGGCAGAGGCGATCTTGAAAGACCAGAAGAGATTCTTGCCTTGTGCTGTTGAGCTGAATGGCGAATATGGCGTTAATGGCTTAATGGTCGGGGTTGTTTGCCGCTTGGGTGAAAAAGGCATGGAAGGCATTGTGCAGTTCAAAATGACTTCTGATGAAATGGCTGAGTTTGAAAAATCAGTAGCAGCAGTGAAAAGCCTTGTCGATGGCCTCAATGCTGTTCAATAACTAGGAAAGAAGATGCATCCATGAATATTCATGAGTTTCAGGCAAAAGAAGTTCTCAGAAAATACGGAGTTGCGACTTTGAAGGGCCAAATTGCTTCGACAGCAGATGAGGCTGCTGCAGCCGCAAAAGCTTTGGGTGGAAATATTTGGGTCGTGAAAGCTCAGATTCACGCCGGTGGCCGAGGAAAGGGCGGCGGTGTAAAGCTCGCTAAGACCATTGATGAAGTGAAAATGCATGCTCAGAACATCATTGGCATGCAGCTGATCACTCACCAAACGGGTCCTGAGGGCAAACAAGTCAATCGTGTGTATGTCGAGCAAGGTTGCAATATTGCTAAGGAACTCTATGTCGCGGCCCTGGTAGATCGTGCCACGGGTCGAGTGGCGATGATGGCCTCTTCTGAAGGTGGGATGGATATTGAAGAGGTCGCTGAAAAGCATCCTGAGGCGATCAAGAAAGTGGATGTTGATCCTGTCACTGGCTTGATTCCCTTCCAGGCTCGGCAACTGGGCTTTGCAATTGGAGTTCCAGCAGAAAGCATCAACAAATTCACTTCATTCATGATGGCTCTTTATAAAGCTTTTGTTGAAAAAGACTGTTCTATTGCCGAGATCAATCCCCTTGTTTTGACTAAAGAGGGGGATCTAATTGCCCTTGATGCAAAGATGAATTTTGACTCAAATTCTCTTTATCGGCAGAAGGACATCGTTGAATACCGAGACCTCACGGAAGAAGAGCCCACAGAAATCGAAGCATCAAAGTATGACCTTGCCTTTATTAAGCTTGATGGAAACATCGGCTGCTTGGTCAACGGAGCGGGGCTTGCGATGGCAACTCTAGATATTATTAAACTCCACGGAGAAGCTCCTGCGAATTTTTTGGACGTGGGCGGTGGTGCCAACAAGGAAAAGGTCACGGCTGCTTTCAAAATCATTCTTCAAGATCCGAATGTAAAAGGAATCCTTGTGAATATCTTTGGTGGAATCATGAAGTGTGACATTATTGCAGAAGGTGTGATTGCGGCATCGAAAGAAGTCGGCCTCAAAGTTCCTCTGGTTGTCCGCCTTGAGGGAACTAATGTTGAGCTTGGCAAAAAAATGCTCACAGAAAGTGGTTTGAACATTACTCCAGCCAATGACTTAACAGATGCAGCTCAGAAAATCGTGAAAGCGGTCAGGGGAAAATAATGGCTATTTTAATTGATAAATCTTCAAAAGTGATCTGCCAAGGCATCACTGGCTCTCAAGGTTCATTTCACACCGAACAGTGTTTAGCCTACGGCACCAAGTTTGTCGGTGGAGTAACGCCAGGCAAGGGTGGGGCTAAACACCTTGGCCTTCCTGTTTTCAACACCGTAGTCGAAGCCAAGAAAGCTACTGGATGTAACGTCTCTATGATTTTTGTTCCGCCGCCTTTTGCAGCAGATTCTATAATGGAGGCCGTCGATGCAGATTTGGACTTGGTGATTTGTATCACCGAAGGAATTCCTGTGCTCGATATGGTCAAAGTGAAGAGATACATGCAGGGTAAGAGAACTCGTTTAGTTGGTCCTAACTGCCCTGGCGTGATCACTCCGGGACAAGCGAAAATTGGGATTATGCCTGGACATATCCACAGACCAGGTCGCGTGGGTGTTCTTTCTCGTTCGGGTACATTGACGTATGAAGCTGTTCATCAGCTCACTCAGCTAGGACAAGGCCAATCCACTTGTGTCGGTATTGGGGGTGACCCAGTCAATGGAACTAACTTTATTGATGTTCTTAAAATGTATAACGACGACCCAGAAACTGATGCTGTCATTATGATCGGTGAAATTGGGGGTTCTGCAGAGGAAGAAGCTGCAGAATATATTAAAAAGCACTTCAAAAAACCGGTGACTGCGTTTATAGCTGGTGCCAGTGCCCCAAAGGGAAAGCGCATGGGTCACGCAGGAGCCATTATCAGTGGTGGTAAAGGAACTGCGGAGGCTAAATTCGCAGCTCTCGAAGATGCGGGATGCCGAATTGCTCGGTCCCCTGCTGATCTGGGAAAAACCATGGTGGCTTTTATGAAAGAGAAAAACCTCATCAAGTAAGGAGTTAGGTATGGCAATGGAGAAAACGTTTTCAATCATTAAGCCCAATGCAATGAAGAAAAATGCAATTGGTGACATTGTTTCAATGTTCGAAAGCAATGGTCTGAAGATCGCTGCTGCAAAAATCACTATTCTATCAAAGGCAAAAGCTGAAGAGTTTTACGCTGAACACAAAGCTCGTCCTTTCTTTGGCGAGTTGGTTTCCTTTATGACTTCTGGACCTGTGATGCTTATGTGCTTAACTGGGGAAAATGCGGTTGCTAAGAATCGCGAGATCATGGGGGCAACAGATCCTAAGAAAGCCAATGTAGGAACTGTCCGCGCTAAGTTCGGTGATAGCATGGGCGAAAACGCAGTTCATGGATCAGACTCTCCTGCTTCTGCAGAAAGAGAACTGTCTTTGTTTTTTGAGCCAAATGAGATCTGCAATCTGTAATGTCTGAAATTATCCACGACCTCCGAATCGAAAAAATGTCTTTCGGAGGTCATGGTGTTGGCCGTTATAACGGTCTTGTTATCTTTGTCCCTTTCGCTGCGCCTCAAGATCTTTTAGATGTCCAAGTCTATTTTTCAAAGCCTTCTTACAAGAAAGCGACGATCTTAAACATAAAAGAGCCTTCTCCCTCACGACAAATCCCACCATGCAAATATTTTGGCGAGTGCGGTGGATGTAACTGGCAACACATAAAATACGAAACTCAGGTTGCTCAAAAACAAGTTATTGTCGAGGAACAGTTAAAGGGCCTATTGAGCCCCCAAGCGCAGATTTTACCCGTCGTGGCGAGTCCAAATCAGCTTCGATATCGGAATCGTATTCAGCTGAAGTTTGCAAATCAAAAACTCGGATTCTTTAAAAGAAAGACCCACGATGTTTTAGCAATTAATGACTGCCTTATCACCGACGAAAGGCTCACAGCAGAGTTTGAAAAGTTGAATAAAAATCTATCTGCTCGTGGGCGAGAGGTCCCGAAAATCGAGGTTTCACTTTCACCAGACGGTCAAGTACAAACCTCCCAAGCTAAAAATTCCAACGAACTTTCCACATTTTCTCAGGTCAACGAAAGCGTGAATGAGCTTCTGCGTAAAACAGTTCTCGATTGGGCTTCAGGTGAGGCTTACACAAAAATTTATGACCTTTATTCGGGTCAGGGGAACTTCACGTTTCCCCTTTCTGATTCTTTCCCGCGGACTCTGGTCGAATCTGTTGAACTGAATGTGGATAATGTTTCTCGCTTGAAAAAAAGACTCAATCTCGAGGGGATTAGCCCGTTTCGTGTATTGCCCCGCCAAACGAGTGTAGATCTCTATCTCAGAAGAGAAATTCTGGCTGATGGCTCCCTTGTTCTCTTAGACCCTCCCCGAACCGGTCTCAGCGATGAAGTGGCGAAGGCTGTTGCTCAATCCGCCTGGAAAAAGCTGCTTTACATTAGCTGTGACCCTTCAGCCCTCGCTCGGGACCTGAAGATCATCATGAATAATTCACCTCGTAAACTGAGTATCCACAGACTGCAAGCCTTTGATATGTTCCCTCAAACAGATCACGTGGAAACCCTTGTTGAGCTTAGCGTTGACTCTTAGGGGGTCTTTGCTATCGTTTGAATATGTGGCTTCAGCTTGTTTTTCTACTGACAATTTATGCTCTGACTGGATGCAGTTCCTTGTTCAAAGAAGATCAGGAGAAAGCCAACCTCCATTTAAGGATTGGTACTTCTCATTTAATGAATGGGAATTATCCTGCGGCTCTCAATGAGCTCCTTTTGGCTGAATCCATCGATGATTCAAATCCTCTGATTCAAAACAATTTGGCTCTTGCCTATTTTGTGAGAGATCGATTTGATCTTGCGGAAATTCACGTGCGAAAAGCCTTAAAATTGAACCCTGCCTTCACTGATGCTAGAAACAATTTCTCGCGCATTCTGATAGAGAGGGGTCGATACCAAGAAGCTATTGCAGAAGCGAAGGTCGTTGCCAAAGATCTCACTTACCAAGAGCCTGCAAAGCCTCTCTTAAATTTAGGCATGGCTTATTTCAGGATGGGGAATTTTTCGAGTGCTCAACAAGAACTTTCAAAAGCCATCGATTTTCAGCGCGAAAACTGTCAAGCACAGTCCCTTCTTGGGCGAACCTTTTACGAATTAAAAAACTATGCACGAGCTGCCGAGCAGCTTGATAGAGCTGTTTCTTTCTGCCAAAAAAGCCAATTTGATGAACCTCACTATTACAGCGCACTTTCTTACTTTCAGACAGGCGATGTTAAAAAAGCAGAGGCTCGAATGGAAGAAGTGATCAAATTGTATCCAAATGGAAAGTATCAAGAACGAGCTCGAGCGATGCTTGAGACCATGAGAAGGTAGCAATGAAGAATCTGGGACAGAAATTAAAACAAGAACGCGAGAAAAAGGGTCTTTCACTTCATGAAGTTGGCCTCGCCCTCAAAATCAACACAAAGATTCTAAAATCTATCGAAGATGGCGAAACATCCCAACTCCCAGCCAAAACATTTTTACGAGGTTTTATACGGTCCTATGCTCAATTCTTGAAAATGGACGTCCAAAGTGTTCTACAAGAATTCAGCCATGAAATGGGTGAACACCCACAGGCAGAAACAACACCTGCCTCCAGCGCTGATGAGGCTCCTACTAAAGCTGAAAATCCAATGATTAATCGCACACCAGCGATGCAGAAAACGGCTAAAGACGACGTGGCGCTGAAAGAACTTAGTCAATCGAACAAAGCTTACGCTGTTTTCGGTGGAATTATTCTCATTTTTTTAATCGCCTTTGTCTCTAAAATGATCGAAAAGTATCAACGCGAAGCTGATACGACAGCACTAGCCGCTGCCACCACAACTACTTTTGAGACAACAACGACGACACCTCCCCCCATGACCATGGGGCCTGCAGCGACTTTGACGATGGACACGACCACAACTCTTCTTGCTCCAACGACAACAACTATAAGAGCGACAACAACCACTCTTCTTGCTCCAACGACAACAACTATAAGAGCGACAACAACCACTACAACTCTGGTGCCAGCTGCGCAAAGACCTGCCGAAGTGATCGTCGAAGCACTGAACAAAGTCTCTATCAAGTACTCTTTATCTGAGGGAAAATGGGAAACTTTGGAGTTACAGGCTGATCAAGTCCACACCTTCAAAAGCAGAACAGGGGTCAAGCTTGAAGTTTCCGATGGTGGATCCATTTCGGTCATCGTCAATGGACGAGACCGGGGTGTTCCTGGAAAAATTGGACAATCAATTAATCTGAGCTACCCTTAGTTCGGAGGCTTTGTGAAGTTAGTTTTTAAGCTTTGGTGGATGGCTCTCGCCATCAAAGCAGTTCTTGCAGCGATCATTCCTTTCAGTCTTGATGAGAGTTATTATTGGGTGTGGGGTCAGCGTCTTCAGCTCAGCTATTTCGATCATCCAGGTATGGTAGGATGGCTGTTTGGATTCGGAGAGTGGCTTTTGCCTTTTGGCTATGCCTCACGATTGCCTCTCGTGATCGTTGGTCATCTGGGATTGCTGTTTTGGATTCTCATTCTTGAAAAGCATCTTAATCAAAACCAACTTCTTTCGTTTGTACTCATTTACTTGCTATCACCAATGCTTGGTTTTGGCGGCCTGATCGCAACTCCCGATGTGCTGGTCGTCACTTTTTGGGCATTTGCACTTTGGTCTTTATGTCGATATCTAGAGGCGCCATCTAGCAAATTTGCAATTGCCCTTGGGGCCGCCTTGGGGCTTGGCTTCTGTGCAAAGTATCACATTGTCATTTTTGTCTTCATCACTTTCTGCTATTTGACGATCGAAAAGCTCTGGCACCGATTGAACATGCGTCATCTGGCTGCTGTGATTGTCACCGGAGCTATTTTTTCACTACCAGTGTTTGTTTGGAATCTTCAAAATGACTTCGCCTCCTTCAAGTTTCAATTGGATCATGGGCTTGGCGAAAGCCAATGGTCCCCTTGGTGGACTTTCTCATATCTCACCGGCCAGCTGATCGTCATTTTTCCCGTTTTTGTTCTGATGGCTTTGCGATCATCACGCCAACCAAGCCTAAGAATTTTTACCTATTTTGGCTGGGGTCCAATTCTGTTTTTCTTTCTTACTAGCTTCCGCGGGCTTGTAGAAATCAATTGGCCCATCGTGGGATATGCGAGCATTTTCGCATTATCATCAGCGGCGATCTTTTCACGTAGAGCTTATCTTTTCTCGCTTGCTATTTGGGCTACCCTCACGATTGTAGTTGTTTCCCATAGTATTAAACCCTTTCTTCCCGGTAAAAAATTGAATGAGCCTTTCTATTACCAGCTTGTGATCGATGCAGCACCTCAATACGAAAATCTTTTCGCTAATACTTATCAGATGGCATCAGCTCTATGGCATGCCCACAAAAAGCCATACTATAAGATCAATGGAATTGGCCGCTTTGACTTCTATGATTCAATGCCTGAAAGCCTTCCAACCAAGAGCCCATTTTTTATTGCCTTAGAAACCGAACAAGCTCCTCCCCAATGGATTACTCCTGAGAATTTTGAAATAACAACGGTTGAACAGTTGGGACCGCTTTTCAAAATTGTGAAAGTAACGAATAAATGAGAGCTTATATTTTTCTCACTTTCTTTTGCCTCTCGTTCTTTGTTTACGGATTCTATCTCTCACAGACTAATCTGAGCGTTGTTCCCCGCGAACTCGCTCGAGAAGTACCCCTCGGCTTTTATGATTATCGAGGTGTCATTAATGTCCGATCCGACCTCAGTAATGGGAGCTCCTCTCCTCAAGAGATCATTACTGATGCTAAGAATGCTGGCTTAGACTTCCTTATTTTCACGGACAAGAATCAATATGATATCCCCACCAGTTCAGCGACGTACTCAAGCAATCTCCTCGTGCTAACCGAAGGTGAGTATTCATTTCTTGATTCTCGGCTCATTTATATATCAAACACCAAAGAGATTCGTCCCGAGTCTTCTGCTGATGCAAATATCTTCTTCGCAGATCTTCTGTCTCAACGATCCACTGAGAAAAGAGATTCTCTTTTGATCATGGCTCACCCCTTTAATCCACACCTCACTTGGACAGGTAGCATTCCAACAGGAATGGATGGGTTAGAAATTTTGAATCCGAGGTCTATTTCACAGAAAGCTTGGCTCCGTTCAAAATTGAATGTCTTGGTGAGTTTGCTCGTTTACCCTTTTAATCCTCGGTATTCATTTTTGCGACTTTTCCGTGAACCCTCTCAAGAGTTAGCTTTGTGGGACCAGGTTTCTCAAGAGAGACGCTTTTTAGCTTTGGCTGGTTCAGATGCTTCAGCAAGGGCTATTCCTTTAACAGATTACTTGATCAAATTTCCAGCCTATCAGAAATCGTTTGAGCTCCTCAGTAATCACGTTCTGCTCCCTTCGGAGTTCAACGGAAACGTGAATCGTGATCGCAGTAAACTACTCCAAGCGATCAAAGCAGGAAATTTCTACTTGTCGTTGGATATGCTCGGTGATCCGAAAGGTTTCATCGCTTATATTCAAGACAAATCTCATCTTCACCTCATGGGAACAGAGCTGAAGTTTCACAGGGGTTTAAAGCTCATCGCACAACTGCCAGCTGTTCCCAAAGATTTTTACGAAATTGTGGTCTATAGAAATGGGGAAAGCGTTTTTATTTCTAACGAACCCATTCTGAAATATCAAATCAAAGAACCAGGTGTTTATCGAATTCTTGTTCGGATCAGTCCATTTCTACCATTTCCTGAAGGTAAAAAGTGGTTTAGTTGGATCTATACGAACAATTTTTATGTGAAGTAATTTTTTGCGCTAGTTCTTGATGAGCTCAATCTCTAGATCAAAGGGAGCTTCGACTTGGCATGAAAGTCTCTCGTGGATCTTCCGACCTCTCTCGCTCCAAAATTCAGCTTCCACTTCATTCATGGGCGGCACCTGGGAGCTTTCATGGTTGATGAAGACACGACAAGTTCCACAAGTCCCATGTCCCCCACAAGAGGAATCCATCTCTACTTTTGCGCTCTGAAGAGCCTCTAAGAGAGATTGCCCTTGGCTCGCTGCGATATTTTGCTGGGTATTGACCACAAAAGCGGTCCCTATCCCTTTTGAATTTTTCATTGATTCTATCCTTGAAACACAAGAGTCCCTTTTGTATCAAAGATTCTATGAGATTCATAGCATTCGACTTAGAGACAACAGGTACAGTTCCAGGGGTAGACGCCATCTGTGAAATCGGAGCCGTCAGATTTGTAAACGGAAGCGTAGATTCTGTTTTTGCAACACTCATCAATCCTAAGAAACCGATTCCACCAGGAGCTTCTGCTGTGAACGGAATCACAGATGACATGGTTCAAGGAAAGCCTGCCATCGAAGATCTCCTTGAATCTTTTGCCGAATTTTGTGCAGAAGATCCTCTCGTCGCTCATAATGCCTCTTTTGATGCTCAGTTTATATTGGCTGACATCAAAAAGCATGAACTTCCAGGCCCTCGCGGAATTGTTCTCGATACTCTTCCAATTTCCAGAAAAGTTCTACCGGGTCTTCCAAATTATAAATTAGGAACCCTCGTTCAACATTTCAAGATTCCATCAACAGATTTTCACAGAGCTGAAGAAGACGCCACTTACTGTGGTAAAGTTTTTCTTGAGCTCACAAAAAGAATATCAGTCAATGGCCAAGCACCGGGAATTGAAAATTTAGTGGCCCTCACGGGCAAACCAGAGTTTAAGTTCCCCGTGATTGAGCGCAAGCCAAAACAAATGGACCTTTTCGGTCTCCTCTAAATTTTAAGCTGGTGTGCAATCGGCCAGCGTCGTCCACGTCCAAAGGAATGAGCTGAAACCTTCAGAATGGGTGGAGCCTGCCAGCGTTTGAACTCTGTTCGCAAAAGGACAGGGAACAACCACTGATCAGTAGGAGTTTTTAAAGGTTCTACATTCTCCACAATTCGCACCACTGACTCGTCTAACAAAGAATACTCAGGCAAACTATCTTGATCCTTTTGGCTGGGTCGTAATTCGGCAGACGGCGCTCTCGTCATAATTTCATTAGGAATAAGCTCGAGCTCTGAATTGTAGAGCTCACACAGAGCATAAACTTCCTGTTTTGTCAGATCACCGATTGGTGCCATTCCCCCGCACATGTCGCCATAAAGTGTCGAGTAACCTGTTGCATACTCGGACTTGTTAGAAGTCGACAATAGCAGTGAATTGTTCAAATTTGAAAAAGCCATCAGAATCAGACCCCTGACTCTGGCTTGCAAGTTTTCGTGAACTAATCCGAACTGTTTCACTTGAAAGGAATCATCGACGAGCTTTTTCAAGGCTTGATAGGATTCCTCAATGGCCACTTCACGAAAATTGACTCCTAAATTTCTTGCAAGCTTCTGGGCCAGCTCTAAGCTCAACGGCGAATTGAAAGCTGTTGGCATTGCAATCGTTGTGATTTGAGCCGGACCCAAGGCCTCTGTAGCTAAGCAAGCGACTAAGGCGGAATCAACACCGCCGGATAATCCTAAATGAATTTTCTGTAAACCCGTCTTTCGACAAAAATCCCTAATTCCCAGAACGAGCGCTTGCCTCAGTTTTTCAGGTCGGCTGAGCTTCTGTGGCCGCAGTCCACCGTCGTGCTTATTTAAATCTAAAACATTTAAGTCTTCATCAAAGAAAATTGACTGCATGATCTTCTTACCATTTTTATCAAGAGCAAAGCTGCCACCATCGAAAATGATTTCATCTTGAGCTCCCACTAAGTTCGCATAAATCATAGGAGCTTTGAAAGCTTTGGCTGTTTTCTTTACCAGGCGTTCACGGACTAAATCTTTCCCAGGATAGAAAGGCGAAGCACTTAAATTGAGAACACATGCAACTTTTTGCTTCTTCACTTTTGCAAGAGGGTTCTGTTGATAAATACTCTTTCCTCGAGAATCTTCCCAAGCCCAGATATCTTCACAGATTGTCAAAAAGAAAGTCTTTCCTTTGTACTTGAAGTAGTTCTTCGACATGTCTCCACTTTCAATAAAGCGCATTTCATCGAAGACGTCTCCCGTGGGCAAAAGCTGCTTATGAAAAAAACGGACAGGCTTTCCCTTCTGAATCAGAGCCGCAGAGTTAAAATAAGGACGACCCTTGCTCTTTTGATTCTTAGTGATAACGCCGAGGATGACAGCAATCCCTTGAGGAACCTGCTTCTGAACTCGCTTGAGTTCAGAAAGTTGATTTTCTACCAAATCTTTACGCTCTAAAAGATCAAAAGGATGGTATCCAAAAATTGTGCTCTCGGGAAAAACAACAAGATCGCAATGCTTTGCTTTTGCTCGACGAACGTAATCTAGAATTTTTTCTGAATTATTTTTAAAACTTCCAAGGGTCGTGTTGATCTGCGCAACGGCAATTCTCATGAATCCAGGCTTTCAATTGATACTCTCCCAGAGAACCCATCTTGATAGCCATGATGGAATTTAATATCATTCTCAGGGAACTTCCAACAATAGTAGCCCTTTCCACTGTCAAAGTCAGCTAACCAGACACCCTTTGGAGTGCCGCCTAATTTCTCGATCTTTGAATTCCAGCGGTCAACCAGGCGAGAGATTTCCTCTTCAATTTCGGCAATCAATAAGGGTTGGCTCCCCTTAAGTGCATCCATGCGATTGACCAAGAAACGAAGTTCTTTTTGTGCATCTTCAGTGATTCGATAGATCACCGGGAGAAGAGACCGCGCCTCCTCAATCGTAAACTGGCGCTTCTGATTAATAGAAAACAAGACTTCCATGAAAACTCAACTCCCCAAAAAGTTTCCGAGGGTTCGGGTTCTACCTGAACAAGAGCGAGTTGCAATGACTTTCAAATTTCGAGTCAAATAATTGTAATTGTTGTGTAGGAATTTCTATCGCGTTGCGATAGTTATTTTTCCATACTTTTTGAGATCTGAAGTGCTTGGCCACCAATAAAAAAAAGTAGGGCCAAAATGATCGCAACAATGATGGCAATTCGAAAAATTTTCCCAAATCCGAGCTCAAACTCTGCTTCGGACTCGATGATTTTTCTGGCGGGTGGTTTGACAACCATTTTCTTCACAGTCCCGGGAGCCGATTGACCATCAACACTCGCCACTTTTCTGAGGCGCTCCTCACGCTGTTTGGCTTTTTCGCGCTCTTGGCCAAGCCAGCTAGTGAATCCTCGGTTCTCTATTCGCCGAACTGATCCGCTTGTGCCTCCGCCGCCAATGGATCCAACCTTTTGAAATCGGCTTTCGGGTAGAGCCTGAGCCACAATACGCTGGTTTGACTCCTTTCCTCCGGTCGCATCGGCGCCTGACCCAGGATTATTCCTAAACTGCATATCTAAAGCAGTGCTCCGCCGCCCTCTGGGCTGACTCCCTGAGCCTGCACGAGGGCTGTTGGCGACTTGGGATCGCTCACCCTGAGAAGATCCCTCAGGTCCGTTAGAAACTACTTGCCTTGGAGGTCTCCCGCGAAGAGGATCAAAAGGTTCGAACCGAGTATTACATTCAGAATCAATGACGGTATTGTTAAATCCAAGACTGGGAAGTTCACCCACATCGATCAAGCACTCAATATAGGAACCCATATAAGAATCAGTAAATGCTTTCATGGGCTTAATGACTTTGTTTGCTAACATCAGAAGTAAAACGAGAACAATAGCAATAAGGAGTACATACTCTGTAACCGCTTGCCCAGAGCGAGATCCCAGAACTTTACAAAGCCCTGGACCTTGCAAAAAGATTGCTTTGTTTGGCATCCCCATCAAGTCATAATATATCACATGTTCATGAGACTTATGTTACTGGCCTGGGTTATTGCCGTCTCATTCTTAGACATTGGCCCAGCAAATCAAGTCAATGCGAATACAACGAATGATCGAAAAGCCTTAGAATCAACGATCAATCGCCTAGGGCCTCGTATTCAGCACTTAGATAGAGCTGAACTTTTTGAGCTTGCCAGAGCCTATTCTAAATCAGGGCAATCAGAAAGTGCTGTAAAAGCTTATACGGCAGTGATTGCTCGTAATCCCGAGGATCTAGAAGCCAAAACTCTGATTGGTGCTGAACTCTTCCTTCAAGGCAAAGATAAAGAGGCCATTGCCACGCTCAAAGAAGTCATTGATAAGAACAATCGTTTTCTCGCTGCTTATCGAATGCTGATTCGGATCTACGAGAAAAAAAGCAATAAATACGAGCTCCGTTTGATCTATCAAGATTTGCTCACCCACGATGGTGAAAAGAATGAGTACCTTCTCAAGCTTTGCGAACTGACCACTCTGGACTCTTTTTATGACCTTGCTAAAAAATATTGCAATCGAAGTCTCCAGCTAGATAAGGGAAATCCGATTCCTTATGTTTACCTAGGACTCATGTACCGAGACACTGGGGACCTGAATAAGACAGATGCCAGCCTCAGAAAGGCGGCTGATGACTTCCCTGATTCCTTTCTGGCACAAATCACTTTAGCTCAGCACCTTGAAAGTAAGAAAGACTTCGTAACCGCCTATAGCTACTATAAAGCCGCGTATGAATTAGACAAAAATGACAGTCGTGCTATGATCGGGTATGGAAACACTGCCTTTGAACTACAAAAATTTGACGAAGTAATTTCTGTTTTTTCTAAGCATTGCAAATCCAGTGTGACTCTCCAGAGACTCTTGATGCCCCACTTTCGCAAAGCTGCAAATACACTGAGGATTCAAAACAAATCTCAAGCTGTCTTAAGAAAGTTTGAAAAAGAGATCGATCGTTGTGGCGGCTAAATCAACTCTTTTGTATATCTAAGAAACTTGCTAATCCCGGAGCTATGTTTTGAATGGCTGTTATTTTGATTCGTTCACTCTTGGCTTTGCGATAAGTTTCTTGAAAAGGCTCAGTTACATCAGAAGTTAAAATAACAAGCCCTTGGCTTCCAGAGTACTTAGGGAATCGAAATTCTACGGGAAGAGCTCCCAATTGCACAAACTCATTAGACCAAACGAAAAGGTCACCGACGAAATCACTTTCTATAATCAAAAGATGCTTACCGGGAGGATTAAATTCCAAACTAAAGTAGCATTTGACCAATGACTCAGATAGATCCTTCACTAGGCTGGTACGCTTAAGATCTCCATGTCGCAAGTTCAGCAAGTACCTTTGAACATGATCATAATCGCCTTGAAAGATAATAGCAGAGTCCCCGCCCAAATCCAGATGCTCTATCAGCTTTAGGTGATCACCTTGGCGAAAAAGTGAATTCAGAGCAAAATAACCTGCTGCCTGGGACCGAAAAAGACAAAATCCGTAGCAGGTCATCTCAATAAATCTCTGAGGTCTGAAGTGTCTTCAGTCACAATTTCACCGATCAAGTCATATTCCATACTTTCAGTGACTTTCACTTTAACAATGTCTCCGACGTTTGCTTGTCCATCATTGATCAGAACATAACCATCGATTTCAGGTGCTTGCTGAGAGGACCTCCCCTGCAAAAGCAAATCTGTTTCATCGCTGTAGCCTTCGACTAAAACCTCAATGGTTTGTCCGACCATCGCTTGATGCTTCTCTAGTGAAATCTGTTGAGCCAATGACATCACAGCATCATAGCGGCGCTGCTTGGTCTCTTCATCGATCTGATTCTCCATTTTACCCCCTGGGGTATTTTCCTCGGGAGAATATTTAAAGCAGCCCACGCGATCAAAACGATTCAACTTAATGAATTCCAACAATTCCTGGAATGCTTCTTCTGTTTCGCCAGGAAATCCTACAATGAACTGGGTGCGAATGACTGCCTCTGGAATTTCTTCGCGGATGTTATTAAGAACCGATTGTATTTCCTGTCGGGTCATTTTTCGATTCATAAGCTTCAACATCTCATTATTCACATGCTGAAGAGGCATATCAAAGTACTTTACTAAATTCCTAGATTTCTTGATGAGCTGAACCATCTCCAGAGTGATTCCGTCCGGATATAAGTAGAGAAGGCGAATCCACTGAGCTCCAGATTCTTCAGACAGAACTTTCAATAACTCATATGGACTTTCAATCGCGGCGGTGTTCTTTCTCTTTAAATCCCAACCATAATCTGTGAAGTCATGACTGATAATAACTAGCTCCTTAACTCCTCCAGCCACCAAAAGTTTTGCTTCGTTGAGGACATTCTTCAAGTTGCGAGACTGCAAGTTACCTCTGATCAAGGGAATTGCACAAAATGAACATCTCTTCATGCAGCCTTCAGAAATTTTCAGATAGGCTCTATGCTTCGGCTGTGAGTTGACTCTAGGAGTTAACTCTTCTTGAAGATAAGTCGGCAAATTGAAATATGTTTTCTTAGCTTCCCCTTGATCGTGGCTTTTTAATATCTTTGAAATGTTCTGAAACTCGCCAGATCCCACGAAAAGATCCGCCTCAGGTAAACCTTCCACGAGGTCGTTTTTATATCTTTGAGTCAAGCAGCCTGCGACCACAAGTCTTTTGATAGCACCCTGTTCTTTAAGCTGTCCCATGTCTAAAATGCGCTGAATAGATTCTTTCTTTGAGTCTTCGATGAAACCACAAGTGTTCACGATAACTGTGTCAGCTCCTGCAGCATCAGAAACAACTTCAAAACCATCTTTCATCAAAGTTCCTGCCATAATCTCAGAGTCGACCAGATTCTTAGGGCAACCAAGACTGATGAAATGAACTTTCTTATTATCGACTTGAGTGGTCTGACTCATAACTTAACTTCCTTCGCGTTCTTTGGCGGCTGATATTTAAAAAGTGCTGCTGTTGATTTCTTAGAAAACTGAACCTTAGAGAATTCATACTTTGTCAAATTCGCAAGCTCGTCTTTATACTGGATTGCAATTATTTCTTTCGTCTTTGGATTGATGGAAATGACAATCTGATTAATCACTAAATCACTCGTTGTTGGAATCGCCGTGTACTTCAGAAGATCGGATTCCTTTTTAACGTCGGAAATTTTAAAACTTTTCGTGATCGGATCCTTCGACATCAACTGGCCAATCAGTAATTGCCCGCGATTTTTTTTCTCAATCTTAGTTGAAGTATATTGAATCTCCCCTTTGATGCCTTGAGGTGGATGTTGCTCATTCCAAATTTTCTCACCATCAAACACAATGAGTGATTTTGTGGGTTCGCTCAGAACAAGTCGGAATTTGCCTTGAGCTACATAAACTTTCCCAAGGCTGATTGTTTCAGTTCCTAAAAGCTCTGAAGACACTGTTTGCCGCAAATTCATTGAGACCATTCCCGACTGGCGATATCTTTGGTTGACAGATTCCAGAGCAGAGATATCCACGCTCGCAAGCAGTGGCATTGTAAAAATGAGGACGAAACAGAATATGCACTTAACCATATGATCCTAGGAGAAAATGTTGAGACTTTTCTAACACTTATCTCTGGTTGGATCAATGAGCACTCTCTGGGCGAGAGAGAACAAGTGAAACTTCTGCACACCTTCAAGGGCGGCGACCATGGCATTCATCGTCTGACCGGTTGTTATGACGTCATCAACCAGAGTCAGCCGATGATGATTTGCAAAATTTACAGGAATCTTCTCAAAGGCAATGGCTTTACGGTCTGTCTTACTCAGCCTCTTTTGTGGGGAAGCAGATTTTGATCTGAGCGGCATAACGATTGGCTTTCCCATCAATTCTGAGAGGACTTTAGCAATGCGAAAAGCATGGTCCTGCTGACCTGGCACTTTTGGTGGAACCGGGATAAGGGCTTCAGTCTCGTGAAGTCGACTTTTCATTTCGAACGAAAGCGTCCTTTCAATTAATTGTTTGAGAAGACGCTCAGATGATCTTTCTTTTTGATGCTTGATGAAAGCATTGAGCATCGATGACTCATTGGGACGCCAGATATATAGAGAAGAAGCGAGAATTCCTGAGTTCTCCAAAAATCCTACGCGAGGATTTGCGCAGCTTGAGAGCTTTTTGAAGCAGTATCCGCAGCACGTACGTGAAATCACAAACTGATGGCAATGGAAGCATTCTCTGATCATACCGGAATTCCGGTGAGAAATTCATGCCTTGATTTCTAGTGATTATGATAAGGAATGTGCCTCAGAATTGTGTATGCTCGATAAATCTGTTCGAGTGAGACGACTTCTGCGACCAAATGATTGAGGACCATTTTAGAAAGTGACACGGTCAGTTGCGCTCTTTTCTTTAATTCATCGGACACACCAAAAGATCCTCCGATAACAAAAACAACCCTCTTTTTTCCAGAGTTTTGAGCGATCTCAATTTTTTTGGCAAACTCTTCAGAGCTGAAAGACAGGCCTCGCTCATCGAAAAGCACCACATAGTCATCAGACTTCAGAGCACTGAGCAAGAGCTCAGAATCACTCTTTTTCTTCTGATCTGCATTTTCTCGAGAGTTCTTTTTTGGAACTTTGCGAACAATTTCAAAATTCACAAAAGCCGAGATCTTCTGAGTGTAGAGGTCCGAAGAGATCTGAGACCATTTTTCATGTGCAGACTGACAAGTGAGTAGAACAACTTTCAAGCTTATTTCTCGAGCGTGGGGTCTTTCACTTGCAGATCAATTCCCTCTTTCCACAGGTTTTCGATGGAATATTCTTGTCGAATAAAATCATAGAATACGTGGACGATCAGGGATCCATAATCCACAACCACCCAGCGACCTTCATCAACGCCCTCAATACTTTGTGGATACAATCCGTACTCTTCTTTAACGGACATCATCAAGTTCTCTGCTAAAGAAGCCGTATGACGAGTGCTTGTTCCCGATGCAACAATGGTGAACTCTGAGGGCGCGGACATTTTTCGAAGATCGAAAGCCTTCACTTGAATCGCTTTCTTTTCGAAAAGTTTTTGTGAGCAAAACTCCGTGAATTTTAAGTAGTCACCGATTCGATCGCCCAAATTTCTGTAGAGCTTATTTGCCTTGATATAAGACTCAACTCCAAGGGGGATGTACTTCTCAACATTTTTTCCATTTCGAAGATGCTTCCTCAGCTCTGTCCCAGAAATTTCTAAGTCATTGAGTTTTACGAATTGGATATTGCGACCGGTTTTAAGTTCAATAAAATTGAAATCGAATTCCTCAACCAATGATTTGATCGTGGGCGGAAGACTTTCAACGCTTTCGGGAAAATCAAAGCCCGGTCGAGAGGTTACAATTAAGTTCGCTTCGGTAAGAAGACCTTTCAGATCTTTCCAAGCTTCAAGCTCTTCCCACTTGTCCATTCCTACGATCAGATAAAGGTCTTCAGCTTCGATAGATTTTCTAAATTCTTTGATGGTATCAATGGTAAAGGATTTGCCGCCTCGGCGAATCTCAATGTCGTTCACTTCAAATTGAGATCCCCAAGAGGAAACTGCCAGCTTAGACATTTCCAATCTTTGTTCTGGAGCCGGCCCCTCTGTTTTTAGCTTCAGGGGATTTTGATAAGCTGGAACCATGTGGATTTTCGAAAGTCCCAACTTCTTGAGAACAATTTGCATGCTGTTTAAATGACCTAAGTGTGGGGGATTAAAGCTCCCGCCGAAAATTCCGACTTTCATTTCTCATCCTCTACAAATATAAACTTAGAGATCTCTCGAATCAGTGTCTCGATATTTTTTCCAGTCACAGCTGAAACTGCAAAGGGCTTCACGCCTGTTTCCTTTTCAAATTCTTTAAAAAGCTTTTTAAGATCGTCTTCCATCAAAGCGTCGATTTTATTGAAGACAACGAGCTGAGGCCTTGATGTCAGAGGGAAAAATCCTTCTTTGTCGTGGTTTTTTTGATCGTACATTTCGAGTTCATAATTTATATCACGATAGTTTTCTATCGGTGTTCCTTGAGACATTCCAGAAACATCAATCAAATGAACAAAAAGCCGTGTGCGCTCAATATGTCGCAAGAACTGAATGCCTAACCCTGCACCTGAATGGGCCCCTTTTATTAATCCAGGAATATCCGCAACGACAAATGTTCTAAACTCCCCGGCTCGAACAACGCCCAGATTTGGTGTGAGTGTCGTGAAAGGATAGTCAGCAATTTTGGGCTTAGCTGCTGATATTCTAGAAATCAGTGTGGACTTTCCTGCATTGGGAAACCCCACAATTCCCACATCAGCAATCAGCTTGAGTTCCATTTTAATTTCTAAAGCTTGTCCTGGTTCACCAGGCTGAGCTTTTTCAGGAGCTTGATTAACGCTGGTTTTGAAAAACCAGTTACCTTTACCGCCACGTCCGCCCTTAAGGAGCGTGTACTCTTCAATGTCCGTCATATCGATGAGCACTTCACCGTCTTCATTTCGTACAATAGTTCCTGGAGGAACCATCAGAATTAGGTCCTGACCGTGGGCACCAGTCTGATTGGCTTTTCCACCAGGCACCCCATCTTGAGCGGCATACAATTTATTGTGTCTATAATCGACCAAGGAGTTCAGATTCTTCATCACTTTGAAAATGACGTCTCCACCTTTGCCTCCGTCTCCGCCATCGGGTCCACCCCGTGGGGTCATCGCCTCTCGACGAAAGGAGATCGCTCCAGGTCCGCCGTGGCCTGAGGCAATTTTGATTTTAACTTCATCAACAAATTTCATTCATTATCCCGCTCACAAACAAAAAGGAGCCCGAGGGCTCCTTTATGCATGCAGTTTCAGAAAATCTTCAAAGCCTTATGCCGTTGCTGGCGTAACGCTTACTTTTAGCTTTTCTTTCGTTGCTCTCTCGAATTTCACAAGTCCTTCAATCACTGAATAGATTGTGAAATCACGGCCCATTTTCACGTTCTTGCCCAAGTGGTACTTAGTCCCTCTTTGACGAACGATGATTGTTCCGGGAAGAACCTTCTCTCCACCGAATCTTTTTACGCCTAATCTTTTACTCTGTGAATCGCGTCCGTTTTTCGTCGAACCGCCGGCCTTTTTACTTGCCATGTGCCTACTCCGTTAAAATTAAGTTATGCTTTCTTGCTCGTCTTTTTTGCTGTCTTAGTCGCTGATTTTTTTGCGCCTGCTTTTTTCTTCGCAGATTTCTTAGCTGCAGCTTTCTTGGGAGCTGCTGCTTTCTTGGCAACTTTCTTAGGAGCCGATGTTGCCGCCTTGCGGGCTTCTGGCTTTCTTGCTTCCTGTTTAGCAACTGTTCGAGCAGCAATTTTATCTTGTCTTACTTGATCTACATCGACAACTTGTGGGGCAGCAGAAGCTTTATCAGTTTTGCCATCCAATGAAATCGCTTTTACAAAAAGCTCTGTGAAGTGCTGTCTGTGCGTTTTAAAACGTCTGTAACCTTGGCGACGCTTCTTCTTGAAAATGATCACTTTGCGGTCGCGAGCTTGCTTCGTCACAACAACAGTGACTTTCGCGTTCTTCACCATCGGTGTTCCTAGGGAAGTGGTCTCCCCGCCAACCATCAAAACTTCCGTAAGATCAAATTCAGATCCAAGTGCTTGTTCTAACTTCTCAACACGGATCACATCACCCGGTTGAACTTTGTATTGCTTACCGCCTGAGCGAATAATGGCGTACATGAAAACCTCCAAAAACAAAGGGACCTAATAATAGCAGCGATCTGAACCCTTAGGTCTGACTGAAGCTACGAGTAGATGCCACCCAGCGGTAGGGTTGTCAACCCGAAGCTTTCAATTTGAGCATTTACATATAATTTACATGTTGATAGAGTTTTTTGTGTGGAACGAAAAATCATACATAT
The DNA here is from genome assembly GCA_021300175.1 of Pseudomonadota bacterium. Lineage (GTDB taxonomy): Bacteria > Bdellovibrionota > Bdellovibrionia > Bdellovibrionales > Bdellovibrionaceae > JAJTIC01. Next base: position 73,654 of record JAJTIC010000016.1, on the reverse strand, counting down.
CGATATGGATTGTTTCTATGCTGCCGTCGAGGAAAAGTATGATCCTTCGCTCAAGGGCAAACCCGTGGCAGTGGGAGGGCCTGCCCAATCTCGAAGTGTTCTTTGCACAGCAAATTATGAAGCCAGAAAGTATGGTGTTAAAGCTGCGCAACCGTCGTCATTAGCTCTGCGAAAGTGTCCTGATCTCATCATTGTGCCACCTCGCTTTGATCGCTACAAAAAAGAAAGCCACAGGATCCACCAAATTTTCCACAAATTCACTTCGAAGATTGAACCGATGTCTTTGGACGAAGCTTATTTGGATGTAACAGACACTTGCTCGCATATCGGTCAAGCAACTGAAATTGCTCGACAAATTAAGAACCAAATTAAGACGCAGACAGAGCTCAAGGCTTCTGCGGGGATTGCGCCGAATAAGCTGCTCTCAAAGATCGCAGGTGATTGGGGAAAACCCAACGGACTCTTCACGATTGCAGCAGAATCTGCAGAATCCTTCCTGGCGCCCTTGGCTGTTGACCGGCTTCCGGGGATTGGCCCCAAAACCAAGGAGCGATTGCTGCAAGTGGGTATTGAAACTATCGAGCACCTGAAGCAAGCCCCCACGGAAATCCTTTTATACGCCGTGGGTAACTTTGCACCCAGCCTGAAAAAGTATGCAAGAGGTCAAGACGACCGCGAAGTGATCACTCACTGGGAGCGAAAATCTCTGACCGTAGAACAGACATACGCGAAAGATTTTCATCAGCTAGACAGTGTGTTAGCCCAAGTTACTGAACTTTATGAAGATTGGTATCAAAGGTTCTCGAAGGATCAGGAGAACTCTCGCCGAGTTAAATCCTGGGTCGTTAAAGTCAGGTTCAGCGATTTTCGGAGGTCCACAATGGAGCAAAGTTCATCACAAATTCCAAGCCTCCAAGACTTCAAAGAATTGTTCAAAAAATTATGGGCCAGAGACCCCGGGGAGTTGAGACTGCTGGGCCTCGGAGTCAGGTTTACCACGACAGATAAAAGAAAAAACGTTCCCCAAGAAGATCCTTTGCAGCTGAATTTTGAGAGCCCTCTAGATTAAGAAAATTTCGTACTGCTCGGTATGGTATCCTGGTTCAATCTTGAAAGCGACAGAGCGTCCGAGCTTTTTCTCGATAAAATTCAAAGCCTCACCTTCTGTTTGATAGATCCAGTCTACGACGTCTGAATGGCAGTGAATCACCACATTGATTTTTTTATTGTGGGACAAATCAGGAGCCTCCCGCTCAAGCTCGCGGAAGATCTCAGCAGCAATTGTCGACTTTCGTTTGATGTAGCCTTTGCCCTCGCAATAAGAACAAGGCTCAGCCAGCGTTTTAATTAGGCTTGGACGAATTCTTTTTCGAGTCATTTCAACAAGGCCTAAAGGTGACATGGAAATAATGTTGGTTCGCGTGCGATCCTTCTGAAGCTCTTCGGAAAGAGCAGCCATTACTTTTTCACGATGAGATTCCTTTTCCATGTCGATAAAATCGATGATGATAATTCCGCCGGCATTTCTGATTCGCAGCTGGTGTGCGATCTCTTTCACAGCTTCGAGATTGGTTTTAAGGATTGTGTCTTCGAGGTCTCGCTTGCCTACATATTTCCCCGTGTTCACATCAACCACGACCAATGCCTCAGCTTCGTCGATAACAATATAGCCACCGGATTTAAGCCAAATTTTTCGATCCATCGAACGCGAAATTTCAAGGTCAATCTCATACATGTCAAAAAGAGGTTTCGGCTCTTGATAATAGATAATGTTCTGTTTGTACTTGGGCATCAGCTGGCTCACAAATTTTTCGACTCGCTTATGGACTTCGAGATCATCGACCCACACACAAGCTACAGCCTCGTTCATTAAATCGCGCAATGCCCGAAGCTCGACATCGAGCTCTTGGTGAATAAGACCTACGCCTTTTTTCTTTTCATAATTTTTAAAGACCTCTTTCCCAAGACGATCAAGGTAATCAATGTCGCTTTTCAGCTGATCTTCTGTCGCGCCTTCGCCAGCAGTTCTAACAATCACGCCCCCGGATGGGGAAATTTTCTGGACAATGTTTTTCAGTCTTTCGCGCTCAGATTCATCTTCAATTCTTCTTGAGATACCCAAATGACGGACGGTGGGTAAATAGACAACGAATCGCCCAGGGAGCGAGATGTGCGTGGTGAGGCGAGCCCCTTTGGTGCCAATGGGATCTTTTGCCACCTGAACAAGAATGTGCTGACCTTCACTGAGCAAATCTTGGATCGGCGTTTTGGTATCTTTGATGACTTCATCCTCTTCGATCTCGACCAATGGACCTTCACGATCTGGGTCACTGAAATCTTCGCCGTCTTCGCGGATATCACCCACATATAAGAAAGCTGCCTTCTCAAGTCCGATATCTACAAACGCAGCTTGCATGCCTGGCAAAACACGAATGACTTTTCCACGATGAATGGTGCCGACCAAAGTCGGGTTAGTCCTTCTCTCAATTTTCAAATCTGAGAGAACGCCGGCTTCGACATATGCGACTCGTGTTTCATGGGGTCTTACATTAATGAGAATTTCAGCTGCCATTTTTGATCTCCAAGAGCTCTCATACAAGGAAATCGGACCTTTGTCAGGGCTAATTCCGTTTAGCACTCAGGTTTCTTTGCCGATGACATCTTGGGAGAATTTATGGCTGTAATTCATGAGTTATTCAAATCTATGGTGGAACAGGGTGCTTCTGACTTGCACGTGACAAGTGGTGCACCGCCCTACTTGCGACTCCACGGGAATATGGTTCCTTTGAACTACAAAGATCTTTCCAACCAAGATGTGCAGTCATTGATTTTCGAAATTCTGACCGAGAAGCAAAAGAAGTCCTTTATCGAGAAATGGGAGCTTGATTTTGCTTACACAGTCCCTGGCGTGGGGAGATTCCGTGCGAATGTGTTCATGCAACGAAAAGGGCTTGCTGCGGTTTTTCGTGTGATCCCAGAAAAAATTAAAACTCCTCAAGAGCTTAATTTGCCACCAGCGATCATGGATTTGATCGAAGCTGATAAAGGACTTGTCCTCGTCACTGGCCCCACGGGATCAGGTAAATCAACAACTTTGGCGGCTCTGATTCATCACATTAACACCACCAAGGATGCCCACATCATCACCGTTGAAGATCCGATTGAATTCGTGCACCAGAACGCCAAGTCTTTGATCAATCAGCGGGAAGTCGGTGTTCACACTAAATCATTTGCAAACGCTCTGAAGTCGGCCCTTCGAGAAGACCCAGATATTCTACTGGTCGGCGAGCTTCGAGATCTAGAAACGATCGCTCTTGCTCTCACCGCAGCAGAAACGGGGCACCTGGTGTTTGGAACGCTCCATACAAACTCAGCAGCAAAAACGATTGACCGTATTATCGACGTTTTTCCTGAAGGCCAACAACAGCAAATTCGAACGATGCTTTCTGAATCCTTGCGAGGGGTCGTTGCTCAAACGCTGTTCACTCGCAGAGATGGTCATGGGCGAGTCGCGGCTTACGAGATTATGAAGTGCACAAAAGCAATTTCAAATCTCATTCGAGAAAATAAAATTCATCAAATTCATTCGCAAATCCAGACGGGTTCGAAGTTTGGCATGGTGCTTTTTGAAAAGTCGGTTGAAGATCTTTTGAAAAAAGGACTGATTAATAAAGCCGATGCTAATTCGTTTTTAGGTAAAGATCTTGATGACTCAGGTCCTCAGCCGCCAACAGATGTGAAAAAGGCCGTGTAAACGGTTGATCTTTTGGTTCTCCGTGGTAGTTTTTCACCTTCATTAAGGAAGGGCCATGGAACCGAATTTAGCATCTTACATTGATCACACGCTGCTCAAGCCAGATGTCACTCCTGAGCAAATAGAAATTCTTTGCCGAGAAGCTGCTGAACATCGGTTTTTTGGGGTTTGTATTAATAGTAGCTATATCGCATTGGCAAAGAAAACTCTGTCGGGCACTCCCGTGAAAGTGGTTTCTGTGATTGGCTTCCCTCTGGGTGTTATGGAAACTTCTGCAAAAGCTTTTGAAGCCCAAAGAGCTGTGCAGCTGGGGGCTGATGAGATTGATATGGTCATTCACATCGGCCAGCTGAAAGCTGGTAATTTCAGCTATGTTAAAGAAGATATTAAAGCAGTTGTGACTGCGGCACAGGGAAAGCCCGTGAAAGTAATTTTAGAAACGTGCCTCTTGAGTGAAGAACAAAAAAGAAAAGCGTGTGAAATCAGTGTCGATGCTGGTGCTCATTTTGTGAAAACTTCAACTGGGTTTGGTGGCGGAGGAGCGACCACAGAGGATATTGCTCTCATGAGGTCTGTTGTTGGTCCCAAAGTCGGCGTGAAAGCTTCCGGAGGAGTGAAGACCACTGAACAAGCTTGGGAATTAATTAAAGCTGGCGCTAATCGCTTGGGGACTTCCTCAGGGGTGCAGCTGATCCAGGGCAAGAACTCCACAGGGGGCTATTGATTGAAGATTATTCCCGCCGAGATCATCAAAGCGAAAAGAAATAAGCAGGCTCTGACCGAAGAAGAGATTCAAGAGTTTATTCTAGGATACACTCGCGGGGAAATTCCTGATTATCAGATGTCCGCTTTATTAATGGCGATTTACTTTAATGGAATGTCACAGGAAGAAACGCTGTCTCTAACAAAGACCATGCTTCATTCGGGAATCGTTGTTGATTTTTCGAAGATTCCGCAATTCAAAGTGGATAAGCATTCCACGGGCGGTGTTGGCGATAAAACGAGTCTGATCTTGGGTCCTATCATTGCAGCTTGTGGAGTGGCAGTTCCCATGATTTCAGGTCGCGGACTGGGTCACACAGGGGGAACCTTAGATAAACTCGAGTCAATTCCAGGATTCAACACTCAACTCAGTCTTGAGCAGTTTCAGAAAGCTGTATCTGAGAAGCTCATTTGCTTCATTGGTCAAACAAAAGATATTTGTCCTGCAGATAAAAAAATCTACGCCCTCAGAGATGTCACTGCCACAGTGGAAAGCTTACCGCTGATCTGCGCCAGCATCATGTCCAAAAAACTCGCTGAGGGGATTGATGGCCTTGTGCTGGATGTGAAGTATGGCTCTGGCGCTTTCATGAAAACCAAAGAGGACTGTGAAAGATTAGCTCGAGCTTTGATGGGAATTGCAAGGGGATACGGAAAGAAAGTCACAGCTGTTCTGTCAACCATGAATCAACCTCTCGGTGCTTTTGCCGGAAATGCCCTCGAAGTGCGCGAGTGTGTTGATATCCTACAAAATAAAATTCCCAAAGGACCCCATCAAGAAAGATTTTACCAAGAAACCCGGGAGCTCAGCTTAGTTTTGAGTGCTGAAATGCTTTTACAATCTGGGAAATACAAGGACATTCAAAGTGCTCGAGTTGCGGCAGATGAAGCTTTAACTTCAGGCGCTGCTTATCATAAATTTCTTGAGCTTTGCCAGATTCACAGTGGGCGCCTCAACGAGCTTCCAGAGGCCAAGAGCTTTATTGATTTGAAAAGTCCAGAATCTGGATTCATCAATTTCATAAATACCGAAAAAATCGGAATTGCAGGAATCTTACTGAAAGCTGGGAGAGCAAAAACATCAGATGTGATTGAACCCACCAGTGGTTTCGAGTTTTTTGCCAAAATTGGAGACCGTCTTGAGAAGGGACAGCCCATCTTACGGATTTATGGAAATGATCCTCAATTATTTCCTGAAGCTGAAAAGCTCGCTTTATCGGCCTATCAGTTTTCAACAAAACCTGTCCCTTGCGAACAATTGATTTGGAAAATTATTCACCCATGAGAGGGTCCCCATGAAAAATAGCTATGAAGTCAGTTTAAAATACCTTCGGGATCATCTTGGTTCTCAGTTTGACATTGCTGTGGTCCTTGGCAGCGGACTGGGTGCTTTCGTGAATGAAGTTTCAATCGAAAAGAAAATTCCCTTTGAAGCAGTTCCAGAAATGGTTCCCACCACTGTAGAAGGCCACTCTGGCAATTTCATCGCTGGAAAAATTGGTAATAAGCGAATCCTTATTCAACAAGGTCGCCTTCACTATTATGAAGGTCACCCCATGGAGCTCGTTGTTTACCCAATTCGGCTGATGGCTTTGTTGGGGATTAAAAAAATCCTGCTCACGAACTCAGCAGGAGGTCTCGGTGATGGAATGAAGTCCGGTGACTTCATGATTATCGAAGACCATATTAATCTCTTTGGGACAAATCCTCTGCTGGGGCCCAATAGGAAAGAATTTGGTCCTCGCTTCCCAGATATGACAGAAGCCTACAATCGTCAGCTCATCCAGCAGCTTGAGTCTGTGTTTAAAAAGCTAGGCCTTTCTTACCAGAAAGGGGTGTACGGAGGGCTTACGGGTCCAACTTATGAAACCCCTGCAGAAGTGAGATATCTTAAGCAAATAGGTTGTCATGCTGTAGGCATGAGCACCGTACCCGAGACTATCGCTGCCCACCACATGGGAGTTCAAGTCGCAGGTATTAGTTGCATTTCAAATTTGGCAGCAGGTATTTCGCTCCATAAACTTTCTCATGATGAAGTCACTGAGACAGCAAAGCTCGTCGAAAAGGACTTCGCGAAAGTGGTTAAAACTTTTATTGAAAACTTACAGCCTTAAACTCCGTTTTTATAAATAGACCTTACGAATGTCTAGGTTTCATCAAGTTAGACTCATCTTGAGTCATATTTTACCGAAGAGCTAACCAGCGCCCGATATCTGCGGGTCCTCAATACAGAGGCCATTGATGGCGCTGGAGTAAACATGGATGTGACTCAAAATCGAGTTCTGCTCTGTGGTCTATTGAGCGGATTACTCATTAGTTGTGCCAATAAAAAATCAAGCTCATCAGTGTTTCCTGAATCAAGTCAGGGAACAACAGGATGTGCTGCAGAGAAACTAGAAACTCAATTCATCGTTCAATGGGAAGATGGTCGCATCACTGTTGAAAAGGGTGAAAATGCGGAGCTTTTCAAGGACCGTTTTATCTCAGACAAGCTTCAAGAAATTCGTCACGTTGAATTTGATAAGCCTGTCCGACTCGATCAAGCAGACTTTCAAACAGAAGCTTTAAATCCCCAGTTTTTTACACCAGATAACTGGCAAATTACCTCAGTGAAAGCCGACCAAGTCTGGAGCCAAGGAGTCACAGGCCAGGGTGTGACTGTTGCTGTTGTTGATGCTCCTGTCGATCGAAGGCACGTTCAGTTAAGAAATCAAATCCTTATCAACTCTGCAGAACTCAATGGTCGACCAGGTATTGATGACGATAACAATGGCTTCATCGACGATGTGTACGGTTGGGATTTCTTTAGTAATAAATCAGATCCCACACTCCCGATCTATTACGAGGATCACGGAACACACGTTGCAGGAATCGTCGGCGCAGATCACTCCACAGGAGCGATGAGGGGAATTGCACCTCAAGTAAAAATTCTTCCGGTGAATTTCATGTCTGAGAATGGCGAAGGCACTCTCGGTGGAGCTATTCAAGCCATGAAGTATGCTGCTGCTCGAGGAGCAAAAATCATCAATGCCAGCTGGGGTGGTTCATCATGTTCTCAATCTTTAGCTGAAGCTGTAGCTTCATTGAATTCTCGGGGAGTTCTGTTTGTTGCTGCGAGTGGTAATGACGGCGCTGACTTTGATTTTTCAAAAATGGGTTGGGTTTATCCTGCTGTGTACAATTACTCTCACCAGGTCACAGTGGCTGCGACAAATAAGTTTGATTACATCACTGACTTTTCAAACAAAAGTTTCTCTCTTGTGCACTTAGGTGCACCTGGATTTGATATCATTAGCACAGTCAATGGCGGCTACTACAAAATGTCAGGCACAAGCATGGCAACTCCTCTTGTTTCAGGGGCTTCCGCTTTGCTGTGGAGCGCCAAGCCACAAGCAACTGCGCAACAAATTAAGCAAGCTTTGCTATCCGGTGTCGATGTCATTCCTGGAAAAGAATCTAAAACCTCCTCCCGCGGCAGAATGAATGTCTTAAAATCGCTGGACCAATTACGGCGAATGATCCCGTGACACTGAATTCCTGCGCATGGTAAAAATTCCTCTTTCGTCAGAAGAGGTTAACTATGCGTTATTACATTGGTGATTTGAAAAATCATGTCGGACAAATTGTTGAGCTCAAAGGTTGGGTTTACAACTCCAGATCCAGCGGAAAAGTAAAGTTTGTGGAATTGCGTGATGGGACTGGCATGGTCTCATGCGTCTTCTTTCGTGGTGAATGTAAGGAGTCCGCTTTAGAGATTTTTGAAAAACTCTCTCAAGAGTGTTCAGTGAAAATCACAGGTATCGTGCGAAAACATCCCAAGCATGAAAATGTTTATGAAATTGGGGCTCAAAATCTAGAGATTATCGGAGCGAGTGTCGACTATCCCATTTCTCCCAAAGAACACGGGGTTGATTTTTTGATGGAGAATCGTCACTTATGGATTCGCTCTAAAAAGCAAATGGCAGCTTTGAGAGTTCGCCATGAGCTGATCAAGGCCATTCGCGATTTTTTTGATGGCCGTGGATTCACTCTCACTGATGCTCCTATCTTCACGCCTTCGGCTTGTGAGGGAACAACCAATCTGTTCGAAACAAAGTATTTTGATGAAAAAATGTATTTGTCTCAGTCGGGCCAGCTTTACATGGAGGCGACAGCCGCTGCTCTTGGTAAGGTTTATTGCTTTGGCCCCACTTTCAGAGCCGAGAAGTCAAAAACTCGAAGGCATTTAATAGAATTTTGGATGGTAGAGCCTGAGGTGGCTTTCAATGACATGTATGACAACATGGATCTCGCAGAAGAATTTGTTGAATATCTTGTTCAGAGATCTCTGGCCAATTGTGCAGAAGAGCTGCGGGTCTTGGAGAGAGATCTTTCAAAACTTCAACCGGTGAAGCGCCCCTTCCCTCGACTGCACTATCGTGAAGCTGTGGATATGATCCTTAAGGAAAATCCTCAGTTCAAAGCAGGTGATGACTTTGGCGCACCTGACGAAGCTATTGTCTCAGCAAAGTTTGACCGCCCTGTCTTTGTTCATCATTTCCCTGCCGCAGTGAAAGCCTTCTACATGAAAGAAGATCCTAAAGATCCAGGATATGCGATGGGAAGCGATCTTTTGGCTTCTGAGGGCTTCGGGGAAATCATTGGTGGCGGTCAGCGCGAAGACAATTTAGAGATTCTCCATAAAAAAATCCACGAACATGGACTGAAAGAAGAAGACTTCAAATGGTATTTAGATCTTAGACGATATGGGACTTTCCAACACTCGGGCTTTGGCTTGGGTCTTGAGAGAACAGTTGCTTGGATCTGTGGCCTTCCTCATGTCCGAGAAACAATTCCATTCCCTAGGCTTTACGGAAGAAGTTACCCCTAAATAGACAAGGAGGCTCGATTGGACTCACAAGAGCTTACAACATCATCGAAAATTGCCGATCTTGAAAAAAGAAATGAAGCCGCGATGGCTGGCGGTGGATCTGATCGAGTCGCCAAGCATAAGCAAGGCGGTCGTCTGACAGCTCGAGAAAGATTAGATATTCTTTTAGATCCGGGAAGCTTTGTTGAAATGGATCGATTTGTCACACATCGATGTAACAACTTCGGCATGGATAAAATGAAAAGCCCTGGCGATGGTGTGATCACAGGCTATGGGCGAGTGAATGGGAAGTTAGTTTACGTATACTCTCAAGACTTCACTGTGGTCGGTGGGTCAATGTCACGGACGCAAGCCAATAAAATTTGTAAAATCATGGATCTTGCCATTAAGAATGGGGCACCTGTGATTGGACTCAATGATTCTGGCGGAGCGCGAATTCAAGAAGGTATTGAATCCCTCTCAGGATATGCTGATATTTTTGTAAGAAATACGATGGCTTCAGGAGTGGTTCCTCAAATCACTGGTATCATGGGACCTTGTGCTGGCGGTGCAGTTTACAGTCCATCAATCACAGATTTTATTTTCATGGTGAAAGATTCCAGTTACATGTTTGTAACCGGTCCTGATGTCATTAAAACGGTGACTCATGAGGACGTCACAAAAGAAGCTCTGGGTGGAGCTCTCACTCACTCTCAAAAATCTGGGGTGGCTCACTTTGCCTGCGAAGATGACAAACATACTTTGCTTTTGATCAGAGAGCTCTTGGGATTTTTGCCATCAAATAATTTGGATGATCCACCCACTCTTCCCACACAGGATCGTCCCGACCGTATTTGTGAGTCTCTCAACTCGGTCATTCCAGACAGTCCTAAAAAGCCTTACGACATGCTCAGCATTATCACTGAGGTGGTGGATGAACATTATTTCCTCGAGGTCCACAAGAATTTTGCACCGAATATTATTATTGGATTTGCAAGGCTCAATGGTCGAAGCGTGGGTATTGTTGCCAACCAACCTCAGGTTCTTGCGGGATGTTTAAATATTGAGGCCAGCCGTAAAGCAGCTCGATTTGTGAGATTTTGTGATGCTTTCAATATACCCATCATTTCCTTTGTGGATGTTCCTGGATTTTTGCCGGGTACAGATCAAGAATGGAATGGATTAATCACTCATGGAGCAAAACTTCTCTATGCTTATGCAGAAGCTACAGTGCCAAAGATCACTTTGATCACTCGAAAAGCTTATGGTGGTGCATACATCGTCATGGGATCGAAACTTTTACGTTCTGATGTCAACTTAGCGTACCCAACTGCAGAAATTGCTGTGATGGGGGCTGAGGGTGCCGTGAATATTGTCTTCCGTGAGGCCCTTGCAAAAGCGAAGGATCCGGTGGCAGAGAAGGCACGTCTTATTAAAGAATATGAACAAATGTTCGCAAATCCTTACGTGTCTGCCGAGTTGGGATTGACTGATGAAGTGATCGAGCCTGCATTGACTCGTCGAAGACTGATCGATGCCATGGAGATGCTAAAGAATAAGCGTGACATCAATCCCGCTAAAAAACACGGAAACATCCCACTTTAGGAGTTCGTATGTTTAAAAAAGTACTTATTGCTAATCGTGGGGAAATCGCGATCCGAGTCACCAGAGCCTGTCGGGAGCTCGGCATTCATGCCGTCGCCGTGTTCTCGGATGCAGATCGTGACAGTTTGCATGTCTTCCTCGCTGATGAAGCCTACAATATTGGTCCAGCCCCTTCGATTGATTCTTATCTGCGCGCCGATAAAATTCTTGAAGTCGCAAAAAAGGCTGGAGTTGATGCGATTCATCCTGGCTACGGATTCCTTTCTGAGAATGTTCACTTTGCCCGTGCCTGTCAGCAAAGCGAAATCACTTTCATTGGACCAACTCCCGAGAATATCGAGGCCATGGGTGATAAGTTGTCTGCCAAAGCTTTGATGAAGAAAGCTCAAGTTCCCTGTGTTCCAGGGAGCGATGGTCCAGTAGAGACAGTTGAAGAGGCTATGAAAGTCGCTCAAAAAATCGGACTTCCGATCATCATCAAAGCTTCTGCCGGCGGTGGTGGTAAAGGAATGCGCGTGGTGCGCAAGGAAGCCGAGCTTGAAAGTGCTTACCGGGCCTGCCGATCAGAAGGCCAAAACTATTTCAAAGATTCAACAGTCTATATCGAAAAGTTTATCAATGATCCCAAGCACATCGAAATTCAAGTCTTCGGAGATACTCACGGGAATGTGATTCATCTTTATGAGCGTGAATGTTCTGTCCAAAGAAGACATCAGAAGCTTATTGAAGAATCCCCTTCTCCGTCTGTTCCCCCGGAGGTTCGCAAAGCTATGGGAGATGCGGCTGTTCGCGCAGCCAAACAGATAGGCTATGTGGGTGCAGGAACTTTAGAGTTCATTTTTGATAACTCCACAAAAGAGTTTTATTTCATGGAGATGAACACACGTCTTCAGGTGGAGCATCCGATCACCGAGCTGGTGACTGGAGTAGATCTGGTGAAAGAACAAATCTCTGTGGCCCTTGGAAACAAACTGTCAGTAACACAAGACCAAGTGAAACAAAAAGGACATGCTATTGAAGTTCGAGTTTGTGCTGAAGATCCTATAACCTACCAGCCCAGTCCTGGGCTCATTCGAGCTTGTCGGCATCCACAAGGCCCTTTTGTGCGCGTGGATTCTTACGCTTATCCTGGATACGAAGTTCCCATCTATTACGATCCAATGATTGCGAAGGTGATTACTTGGGGCGAAACTCGCGAAGAAGCCATTTCAAGGATGGATCGTGCTTTGTCGGAGTTTATTTTGTCAGGGATTAAGTCGAATATTCAGCTTCACAAAACTATTCTTCGCCATGAAAAGTTCCGCGATGGGTCCTACACAACCCAATTCCTAGAAAAGAATTTTGAGCTTCTAGAGCCAGAAATTTTTAGAGAAGTGCCCGAAGAAGTTTTCCTGATCGCTGCTGCGATCACTGCTTTCAATGATCGAAAATCAAAGGATGTTCGACATTTGAATGTTTTCTCACAGTGGAAGCGCGTCGGCAGAAAGATGCAACTGAGGTTATAACATGTATTTTGAAGCAGAACTTAAGGGAAAAAAGTTTAAAGTTGATGTTGTTGAAACCCGTTCATTCTGGAAGATCTCTATTCAGAAAGAGGGCGAAAGTTGGCAACACTTTGATCTTAGTAAAGAGGATTACAAAAGGTCCGAAAGTTATTTCAGCTTTTTATTCAAAGGCGTATCCTACTTGGTCGACGTGATCGGCCAGGATACCCTTTACACCGTCTATACTCGAAACTCCTTTCAAAGTGTAAAAATCTTCAATGATGAAATGCTTCTTCATGAATCTCTCAAGCGGGGCGGAGGCATGGGTGGAGATAAAGAGCTTCGCAGTGGGATGCCGGGCAAGATTATTGAAATTTTTGTTAAACCTGGCGAGATCGTCAAAGCGAATAAGCCCCTCCTTATTATGGAGGCCATGAAAATGGAAAACGAAATGAGGTCCACAGGCGATGTGAAAGTTCGTGAGATCTGTGTCAAGCAAGGTGACTCTGTAGAAAGCGGCGCTGTGCTTATCAAATTTGATCCAGTTTAATCCCAGCTCTGAGCATCTGAAGCTGTTTGATCTTTTAATTTAGATGCTTTCTTTTCAAAGAATCGCACTAAACCGACTGAAATTTCATACAGTGCCATCAAAGGTAAAAGCATCATCAGCATACTAAAAGCATCAGGCTGTGGCGTCACAATGGCGGCCACGAATGCGAGAACAAGAGCCGCATATCTTCTGTTCTTACTGAGAAAGCTAGAAGACACAACACCAAACATTCCCAGCAGAACAAGAACCAAGGGAAGTTCGAAAGAAAGTCCAAAGGCCAAAGAGGTCATCAAGAAAAAGCTCAAATAAGCATCAATGGTGATCATGGGCTTGTCCATGGTTCCACCAAAGCCAAGGAGAAACTCAAAGGCGGTTGGCAACATCAAATAGTAGGAAAAGAGGACTCCAAGAATAAAGAGCAGGGAGCCTGAAAGAATAAAGCCAAGGGCAATTCTTTTTTCTTTTTTATAGAGGGCAGGTGAAACAAAAGACCAAATTTGATAAAGCCAAAAAGGTGTTGTGAGTAGAATCCCGCCAAAAATTGAGACTTTGATGTGCGCTATGAATTTATCGGCGGGCCCCGTGAAGACCAAGCCACCTTCAGGCAAGTAAGGTAAAATGGGAGCTCTCACGACCTCAAAGATTTTTTCAGAAAAATAATAGCAGACGATAAGTCCAAGAAAGATGCCCCAAGCAATGCGAATAAGCCGCGATCTGAGTTCTGTTAAATGTTCAATGAGTGTCTGTTTGTCACCTAAGCTCATGAGGGTTCATCTTTTTTCTGATCCGTTTTTTCTGAAGGAGATTCAGGCACTTTCTTTAGTAAATCCTCAGGTTTCATGTCAGGATCAAAGCCTGCCTGAGCTTTGAACTCATCTTTGAACCCATCAGTGGATCTTTTGAATTCGTTGATTAATCGACCCAGATTTCGAGCCAGCTCAGGAAGTTGCTTGGGCCCTATGATGACCAAAGCAAGAACACCGAGAACTATCATTTCAGTAAAACCGATATTGAACATGCTCTTTATTGAACACAGTCAGGCGCCATTACCAAGTTTCGTCGCGCTGAGCTATTGGTCATCCTGCTGAGAGGCTTTGGCTTGATCCATTGGTACGGCTACAACTCCGGCTTCTGCGAGAAGCTCCCGGGCCAAAGATGATCCTGTTCGGATGTAGCGCTCATAAAGCCTTAAAAGATTGGAATTATTTTGAAGGTTGGAAGCCTGACTGATGTAACTAAGGACTTCCACAAAGTCGACAAACCTCAGTGAAAACGTTCGATAGAGCTGTGAAGAAGTATCCTCTTTTACAACTTGGGCCAACTGGCCATAGGCGGCTCCACCCATTTGAATGTAGTAGTCAACATCTACAAGCTTGCGATTGAGTGAATCTGCGAAGAATCCACTGATATAAAGGCTCCTATCGCCCAAGCTTCTCAACAGCTCAATCTTCTCTGTGGCCTCTACTTGATTGGCTTTCAAAAAGAGCTCAGCCAATGTCTCTTGGTTCTGATTCAGTTGCTCAGCAAGCATGTATTTTTCCAGAAGAGAAACTAAATAAGACTGCACATAGGAGTTGCTTTTGATTTTTCGTCTTTGAAAACCCGACTCTACCATCTCGCGAAAGTAATCTTTTGGATTCAAAAAAAGCTGAGGGTCATTTCCTTGGTTACCCATACTTACATTATCGGATAAAGATGCTTCCAAGATAAAGACTGTTGTCTCATAGTAAGACAACCCGTCCCTATTTCTAGACCGATGTCGAAAGAATCAATTTATTATCAGTATCACGATTGCTTATGATTCCTTGATATCTATGGGGCCTACCATCGAAATGATTTCTGGCTGAGTGAAAATTCTTTCAGCGACTCGCTGAACGTCTTTTTCAGTCACCGAGAAATACTTCTCCCCAATATTAAAAGTTTCAAAAGGATCTAAATCGTAAATATCCTCATAGATAATGGAGCTTGCAATAGCGCTCGTGCGCTGGAGATCAATATCATGTCGACCTACGAGATATCTTTGAGCTCTTTCTAACTCTTCGTGAGGAACCTTCACTTCAATAAGTTTTCGAAACTCTTCTCTCATCATAGAAAGAGCTTTTTCCGTCTTTTCAGGTGAGCAACCAATATATGCTCCAAAACTTCCGCGCTCAATTCCTTCTGTTCGCAATGGCGCCACTGAATATGCGAGAGAGTTTTTATCTCTCAGCTCGAGGAACAATCGCCCCCCCTGTCCTGCCAGAATCGACTGAATAATGTGCAGAGCATATCTGTCAGGATCGTTCATTTTCAGTCCTGAAAATCCCAGAACTAAATGGGACTGTTCCTTTTTAGAAATCTCAAATGCTTTCTGGCTCGAAGTCGGTGGCTGGTACACATGATTGATTTTCCCCTTGGGGCCATCTGGGATCGACTCAAACACAGACTCCAAGGCCTCTTTCCAAATCGATTCGTTAAAGGCACCTGACACAACAAGTGTCAGATTTCCGCGTCGCAAATGCTTTTTTAAGAGATCCCTCACTCGAAGTTGTGTGAAGCCTTTGACAGCTTCAGACTCCCCCAGCATATCACTTCCATAAGGATGCGAAGGATACAGCAGGCGGCTAAAGTTTCTCATGCAAATCTGAGCTGGATTATCTTTTTTGCTTTTGATCTGCTCTATCTGGATAATTTTTTCTCTCTCAACAACCTCTGCTGGTATCGTAGAGTTCACCAAACAATCAAAAAATAGATCCGCCAGCTGTGGCTCAAAAAAAGAAAGTCCTTCCGCTCCGATACCTACTGAGTTCCGACCAGTCAGAGGCGAAATTCCTGCTGCCAGTCTTTCAATTTCTGCTGAGAGTTGAAATTCATTCCTTCGATGAGTGCCAGAGAGCCAGGTTTTACCCAGTAATTCAGTGAGACCCGCCTCACCCTGTTCTTCTGCACGAGTTCCCCCAAACATCACTGCACGGGCTGCGACCGTGTGAGTAGACTCAATCGGATAAAGCAAAACTCGAATTCCAAACCACTCTTTGATTTGAAGACCAGTTTCCTTGATTTTTTGCTTTTTTCCCGAAAGTTTCAGTGAGCGATCACCCTTGTCCTTTGTTGAAACAATAGTCACAGAATTTTGGGCAAACTTCTTCATGCTCTGTTTTAGAATTTTTTCTGCTTCTTCTTTGCTTCCATTCGTCACATACGTGACAAGTGCTAGTTTGGGATTCAAGTATTTTTTAGCCAATCTTAAGACATCTCGAGGAGTGACCTTGCGAATGGCTTTATTGTGGGCTTCAAATGCCTTAGGATTTCCCACGAGAAATTCTGCTTCGCCAACTTGCCTCGCCCAACCATCCACGGTTTCAGCGGAGTAGTACTTATCACTCTCGAGATTGATTTTAGCCTTCTGAAGCTCGGCTTCAGAAACTCCATATTTAAGAAAATCAGCCACTGTTTTGGAAATGGCCTGCAAGGTCGGGGCTAATTTATCGTGATTAAGGCCACTAGAAATCATGACCAATCCTGCCTGCTGTGGAGAGAACACCCCAGCCCCAATTGAGTTCACAAGGGGCTCCTGAATACGAAGCCGCTGAACTAGTCTTGAAGATTCTCCTTGTCCAAGGATCAAGCTCATGACTTCAAGAGCAGCCACATCTTTATGACCGATCTTAGGAGCGGGCCAAGAGAAATAAAGAATAGATTGCTCAAATTCTGTTTTCTCAACGGCAACTTTCCCTTGAGGCCATTTTGGAACTGACTTTCTCTTTTTGCGTTTTACTCTGAGGTCCCTGAAGGGCAGAAAGTAGGAATCTACTTTCTTTTTCATGGATTCTTTTTCAAAATCGCCGGTGACCACGAGAAACATGTTTCGAGGAACATATCTCGATTCAAAGTAATCTTTGATTTTCTTTTTTGACCAAGACCTTACGTTCTTTTCATATCCGATGACGGGGATGCCGTAGGGATGACCTTTGTAGGCCGAGGAGAAAAGTAATTGGCTCGCTCGACGACCCAAACTATCTTGCCCACGCTTAATTTCTTCGACAACAACCTCTCGCTCATTATCAATTTCTTGTGGGTCAAACAAAGGAGATCCCATCATTTGCGAAATCGAATCGAGCGCCACACTTTCAAATTGCTTTGAAATAGTCACATAAAAAACAGTTTGATCAAAGGACGTGTAGGCATTGAGCTCCCCGCCAGACCCTTCGATCTGAGAAGCGATCTCACCTACTTTGAACTTCTCTGTTCCTTTGAACACAAGGTGTTCAATAAAGTGACTGATCCCCTCTTCACCTTTAGCTTCATCTGCACTGCCCGTTCTGACCCACATTTGGACCGAAACCACAGGGGACTTGTGACTTTGAACAAGAATTACTTTTAAGCCATTTTTCAGTTGATATTTGTGGATCATCTTTTACAAAGCTCCTATGGGTTTCGGGATCTACGTTCACATTCCTTATTGCCTTCAGAGATGCACTTACTGTGATTTTGCCACTTACGTGCACTCAGAAATTCTTCCACCCCATGAGTACTTTTCACTTTTAAAGAAAGAAGCTGCCTTCTCAGCGCATCTCTTTCCCAAAGGAAGCTTGAGCACTCTCTATTTCGGAGGCGGAACTCCAAGTCTTGTGGACTCTGAGTTGATTGTAGACCTGATTCAGAACCTGAACAACTTGGGTTTCAAGACTGGACCAGAAACCGAGATCACTCTCGAGATTAATCCCGCCACACTGAACCCTCAGAAAATGGAGAATTACCTTAAGGCTGGTATCAATCGATTTAGTGTCGGAGCGCAGACTTTCAGTGATTCGCTTTTAAAAAGTGTAAACCGTGAACACAATTCGCGACAGACACGGGAGACTTTGTCTTTTCTCAAGTCCTATAATGTGAACTATTCTTTCGATGTTCTGTTCGCATTGCCAGGCCAAAGTCTCGACGATTTGGGTCGCGATCTTGATGAGGTTTCAAAGTTCAAGCCTCAACATGTCTCTCCTTATTGTCTCACTGTTCCCGAGGGGCATCCGCTCTCAAAGGTGCGGCTGAGCGAAGATCTTCAGGTGAAGATGTTTGAATTGATTGATCGTCGGCTGAAGCAGGCTGGGTACCAACAGTACGAGATTTCAAATTACTGTTTGCCGGGCCGGGAGTCTCGACATAACACGCTCTATTGGACAGATCAGGCCTACTGGGGAGTCGGCCTAAGTGCACACAGTTATGCTCCGTGGGTGGGTCAATTTGGACGCAGGTTTTGGAACCCTCCCAGTATCGGTGCCTACCAATCCTTGATTGGGGGACTTCCTCAAAAAACTCAATCTCCAGGCTCTCATCTGCCAGAAAGTTTGCGGGAAGATCTGTTAATCCATCAGTCTTTAACTGATTATTGTCATACCTTTTTAAGGACTGATTCTGGCCTAAGTCTAGATCATTTGGAGACCAAGTATGGCGAGCCAATTGCTTTGAAAATTGCAGCAATCTTGAAGTCTCAAGCAGATCTTGGGCTCGTTAAAACTGATGACGAGGCTCGTTATTCACTCACAACAGAAGGAAAGCTCGTGAGTAATCAGGTTTACGCTGCGCTCACATTTTTAGAAGGCGAAATCTCTCTTTAGATTTGCTTGACCAATCCTTGTGAATTCCCATGTTAATCAGTAGATTAAGATTTTATTTTCAGGAGGATTTTTATGTCTGATTCAACTCAAAACTCTGAGAGTGGTTCTCCAGCATCAGCTCCCACGGCAGAAGAGCTTCAAGCAGCGCAAGCGACTGCAGAAAAATTTAAGAACGACTATTTGTACCTGAAAGCTGAATTTGAAAATTACAAAAAACACGCGATCAAAGAGCGGTCAGACCTTTTAAAATACGGCGGCGAACGCCTTGCTTTGGAGATCTTAGGAATTCTGGATAATTTTGAGCGAGCTTTGGAAGTTCAAGTAACAGCAGAGAACTTTCAAACCTTTGTGAAAGGAATCCAGCTCACGGCCTCAGAGTTAAAAAGTGTTCTTTCAAAATCTGGAATCCAAGAAGTGCCCAGCCATGGTGTTGCTTTTGATCCCAACGTCCATGAGGCCCTTGGCGCAGAACCAACCACTGCAATGCCAGAAGGTCACGTCGTCCGTGTTTTCAAAAAGCCTTACAAGCTCCATGACAAGCTGATTCGCCCAGGGCAAGTGATCGTTGCCAAAGGTTTAAATAGTTAAGATGGCTAAGAAAGATCTTTACGCTGTATTAGAAATTTCTCGCACGGCTTCAGCTGAAGAGATCAAAAAGTCTTTTCGGAAGATGGCTATGAAATATCACCCGGATAAGAATCCAGGTGATAAGAAAGCTGAAGAGAAATTTAAAGAGTGTACAGAAGCTTATGAGATTCTCAGCGATCCTAAAAAACGTGAAATGTATGATCAGTTTGGCTTCACTGGAGCTCAACAAGGCTCCGGCGACTCAGGCCCAGGGCCTGGATTTGGCGGCTTCGGTGGAGCTGGTGGTTTTGGCGGTGGAAATTTTGACAATGATAGTTTTCAAGATATCTTCGGAGACATCTTTGGCGATGTCTTTGGTGGCCAAAAAGGATTTCGTGGCCAGAGGAAATCTCGCGGTTCAGATCTCAGATATACATTGAATATCTCCTTTGAAGATTCTGCCACAGGGACGGAAAAAACGATTTCTTTTCTCAGACAAAGGAATGGTCGCGATGAAACAGCAAAACTTTTAGTGCGTGTCCCTGCCGGCGTTAAGCAAGGTCAAAGATTGAAACTGGGATCCGAGGGCGATGCCGGGTTGCAAGGGGGTCCCGCTGGTGACCTTTATGTGATTATCAATATTCAAGAACATCCGCTCTTTAGCCGTGAAGAGGACGATCTTCTTTTGGATATTCCGGTGACCTTTATCGATGCGATCTTAGGTTCTGAAGTTGAGGTACCAACTCTGACAGGGAAAGCTGTTATTAAGATCCCACCTGGAACTCACTCTGGACAGATTTTTCGCCTCAAAGGTAAAGGCTTCCCGCGCGGTGGAGGCTTTGGCTCAGGCGATATGCTCGTCAAATTTCTCGTTGATACGCCATCGACTCTGACCTCTCGGCAGAGAGATCTGCTGCAAGAGTTTTCTAAGACAATTGAAGATACTCCACAGGTTAAATCGTTCAAAGAGAAGATGAATCAAATCTTAAGGACCCGAAAATGAGAAAATCCTTTTTCGCCTTTCTTGCAGTTATTTTGTTGGCATCTTGTGCTGTTTCTACAGTCCGAGAAATCCCAAGCACACCACGGAATCAAGTCGCCCGCCCGGCTCCACCACCTAAAGTGTCTGTTCCTCAGGTAGCACCCGAAGCTCTGTTTAGCCAGGGCCAAAAATTTTATCAAAATAAAGAGTACAATAAATCCCATGAATTCTTTCGAACAGCGGCTGAACGGTGGGCTGGCCAGCCGAAGTCGGGTGAGGCTTCCTTGTGGGCTTTAAGATCATTGGTCAAAGGTCAAAGGCATCATGACGTTTATGATTTTTCAGGAGAGATACTGGCCCGTTTTACATGGGCAGATAGTAATCTTTCTGAAATTTTACAAGTTCGCCTAAAAGCTGCAGAACTCATTGGTCATGTCGAAGGAGCTCTCAGTACAGCAATGACAGCTTTAACAAATCCAAAGCTTGTAAAAGATGCTGAGATCTTTCGCCTCTCTACAATGACCTTAATCCAATCTTCGCTTTCCATCAAAGAACTTGAAGAGGTGGGAAGTAGCTCGCAATGGCCTGGAGTTGTAAGATCTGCTGCTTACTTTCGCCTGGGGGAACAGCACCTCCAGAATAATGATCAAGATTCTGCGAGAAAGTTTTTTAGCAGAGCTCAAGTTTCCGATCAGGACAACGAGTGGAGTTTGCGCGCCAAAGAATTTTCTGAGCAGCTTGAAGCTGTCCGAAGAGTGGCGCCAAGAACTGTGGGAGCTGTTCTTCCTTTGACAGGAAAAAATGCAGCTATGGGGCAAAAGACTTTGCGTGGGATTCAAATGGGCCTGGGGCTTTATAATAATCAGCCCTCTAGCTTTAAACTTGCGGTCGTCGACTCAGAAGGTTCTCCCGACGTGGCTCGGCGGGGTGTTGAGAAACTTGTCAAAGAAGACAACGTCATCGCCGTGATTGGAAGCTTGCTCAGTAGAAATGCTCCAGCTGTGGCCTCAAAGTCCAATGAACTCGGCGTGCCAAGCATTGGCTTGTCACAGAGAGCGGGCCTGACGGAAATGGGAGCTCGAGTTTTCCGAAATGCTATGACGAGTGAAATGCAAGTTCGCTATCTGGTCAAAGTAGCCATGGAAGATTTGAAAATGAAAAAATTTGCGATTGTCTATCCCAATGACTCCTACGGAGTTGAATTTGCGAATCTTTTTTGGGACGAAGTGCTTGCTCGTGGCGGACAAATCACGGCAGCTCAAACATACTCTCCCAAAGAGACAGACTTCAGAGATACTATCCAAAAACTCACGGGAACTTTTTTTACTGATGCAAGATCGGACGAATTTAAGCTGCGACTCAAAGATCTTCAGGCTGAAAAGAAAACAAAATCTATTCGTTCTGAAACCCCTGAAGACGTTTTACCGCCGATTGTAAATTTTGATGGTGTTTTTATTCCTGATAGTGCTCGAGCTTTAGGACAAATCTCAGCTGCACTTTCCTACGCCGGAGTTAGAGGGCCTCGATTGCTCGGCACAAATATTTGGAACAACCCATCTATTGCAAAGCGCGCTGGAAATTTCTCTGATAATTTACTTTTTGTAGATTCGTTTGTTCCCACAGATGTGCAGTTTCAAAACTCTCGATTTGTCAAAGATTACAAAGGTATTTTTGGAGACGAACCTGGGTTGTTCGAAGTTCAGGGATATGATGCCGCTCTTGTCTTAAGACAACTCATTTCTCAGGGAGCTACTTCTCGCGAAAGCCTTTCTCAAGAGTTAGCAGATTTGAAAGATTTTCCAGGCAGCATAGGTCCCCTTTCAATTTCACAAGATCGCGAGATTCAACGACCTCTCAGAGCTCTAACTTTGATGGGATCAAATATAGTTCCTTTAGAGGTCCAGTTATCTAAGCAATAAGAAGATTTGATGGGGGTTTTTTAACCCCTCATCCCTCGTCCTGAGTCAGTAAGTCCAAATGACTAACCAACGAAGGAGGAGTTATGTCCATGATTTTAAGCCAAGAAATTATTCGCACCTGCAAGATGAGATTGCTTTCCATGAAGCAAGAGCTTCTCAATAGAGCTCGCACTTCGCGGATGGAGTTTGCTCAGAATGATAAAAACTCTGGCGACGAAATCGACCAGGCTGTCGCTCAGCTCACAGAGAATTCTCTGTTGGCATCGCAAGAAAGAATTCGTGTGCAACTTTTTGAAATTGAAATGGCACTCAGTCGGATTCAAGCAGGACAATTCGGATTTTGTGAAGAGACGGGTGAACAAATTGAAGAGCAAAGATTGCTCGCAATTCCTTACACTCGCTTGAGCATCGAAGGTGCTGAGCTTCGCGAATCTCTCTCGACAAGGTTCGCAACACCATGAATCAGAAGCAGAATCTTACACGATTCATGACAGACTCAACACAATCCACAGCGCCCATGAAATGGGGCTCCGCAGGGCCCCCAAAATTGTGGAAAACTCTAATTCTCAGTGTCGCAAATTCTGTTGATATTTTCAGCACTTAGATCTTTTTTGATGACTCCCCTAGTGCTTTTATTCATAACCCAGCCCATGCATTGGTAGTGATCATCCAAAGGGGGAACAGATGAACGCGACCGACCTTAAGTATTTCAAGTCCTACTTGCTCGAACAAAAGAGCAACATCTTAAACAAGTCGACTGAGTTTCGCAGTGAGCAGTTGTCGGCCAAACAGGGCTTAATCGACGAAGCTGAAGTTGCTTCTTTGGACAATTCTTTAAGTCTGTCGATTCAACTTCACGAGCGAGATCGCAGTGTGCTCTATCAGATCGAAAAGGCACTCAGTAAGCTCGAGGAGGGCTCCTATGGCCAATGTGAGAGCTGTGGAGACACCATCGGTGTAAGTCGGTTAAAAGCCCGACCTTTTGCGAGTCTTTGCATTCAGTGCAAAGAAGAGCAGGAAGACCCTCGTAATTATTTGAACTAATTAGCCCAATCTTAGTCTGTAAATCCTCAAAGGAAGAGGCTCGCTGACATGGATGTCAGTCTAATTTTCATTCAAATTTCAGAACTTGCGACATTTTTCTTAAAGCACCCACTCCTGCAGGCCGAAACAGTTTTCACAGAAGTTTACTAATCCCGCTCGCGGTATGCGGAGGAGCCATATGAGTTTTGACGACAAAGTCATTGATATCCCAGCCACTTTGCCAATGTTACCTGTGAGAGACATCGTAGTTTTTCCCTACATGATTCTCCCGCTATTTGTAGGACGGGACTCTTCGATTCGAGCTGTAGAGGAAGCCTTATCAAAAAGTAGACTCATATTTTTAGCCTCACAAAAAGAGATCACAGAAGAAAACCCGTCTCCCGAGGGGGTCTACACAACAGGAACTATCGCCAAGATTATGAGAATGCGAAAGCTCTCAGATGGCCGCGTAAAAATTCTGATCCAAGGTGAAGCTAAGGGAAGAATTAAGTCTTTCACAAAAACTTCTCCTAATTATGAGGTGGCCATTGAAAAGATCGAAGAAACGCAGAATTCTTCATCCACTGTAGAATTCGAAGCTTTGGTCAGAACTGCGAAAGAGCATATCGAAAAGATCATTGCACTCGGACGAGTTCTCTCTCCTGACATCCTATTGGTTCTCGATGATGTCCAAGATCCAGGAAAATTGGCTGATTTAATTGCTAGTAATTTGGGTATCAAAGTTCAGGATGCTCAGCGTGTTCTTGAAACAACTGATCATCGCGAGCGCCTCAAGCTTGTGAATGAAATTTTAGCAGCTGAACTAGAGGTTTTGCAGATGCAAGCCAAAATCAGGACTCAGGCTAAAGACGAAATGTCCAAGTCTCAACGTGAGTATTTTTTGCGCGAGCAAATGAGGGCTATAAAGTCAGAGCTTGGTGAGAATGACTCGAAATCTGAAGAGATGGAAGAACTTCGTGAGAAAATTCACAATGCTGGAATGCCTGAGGCTGTTGAAACTGAAGCGTTGAAGCAATTGGCTCGCCTGGAAAGAATGCATCCAGATGCTTCAGAGGCATCGATGGTAAGAACCTATCTTGATTGGATGGTTGACCTTCCTTGGAATAAAAAAACTGAAGACACGATTGATCTTGGAAAATCAAAAGTCATTTTGGATGAAGATCACTACGATCTTCTGAAAGCCAAGGATCGAGTGTTGGAGTTTTTGGCTGTCAGAAAACTAAAAAGTACGATCAAGGGGCCTATTTTGTGCTTTTGTGGACCTCCAGGGGTTGGTAAAACATCCCTTGGTAAATCGATTGCAAAATCGATGGGTCGAGAGTATTTCCGAATCGCACTCGGCGGCGTGAAAGATGAAGCAGAAATTCGTGGTCACCGACGCACTTATGTTGGGGCCATGCCTGGTAAAATTATTCAGGCAATGCGCCAAGTAAAGACAAACAATCCCGTGATCGTTCTCGATGAAATCGATAAGCTAGGAAGTGATTTCCGCGGAGATCCCTCTGCTGCAATGCTTGAGGTTTTGGATCCTGAACAGAATCATTCTTTCAGAGACAACTATTTAAATGTGGATTTTGATTTGTCCAATGTTCTTTTCATCGCTACGGCGAACGTAGTGGAAAACATTCCTCCGGCGCTCAGAGATCGTATGGAGCTCATCCATATCTCTGGTTACACCGAGAACGACAAGATGCTGATCACGAAGCAGCACATTATCCAAAGGCAAATCGAAGCAAACGGAATTTCTGA
The DNA here is from genome assembly GCA_021300175.1 of Pseudomonadota bacterium. Taxonomy (GTDB): domain Bacteria; phylum Bdellovibrionota; class Bdellovibrionia; order Bdellovibrionales; family Bdellovibrionaceae; genus JAJTIC01. Next base: position 48,798 of record JAJTIC010000016.1, on the reverse strand, counting down.
AAAAAATATTAAATTCACGGATGCTGGTGTGAAATTTTTGATCGCACACTACACTCGCGAGGCAGGGTTGAGAAACCTTGAGCGTGAGGTGGGATCTCTCTGCCGTAAAGTGGCCAAAATGGTGGTTATGGGTGAGGCGCATTTTGTAGAAATCACTCCTGAAGTCATTCCTGATTTGATGGGGCCTCCCCGTTACTTACGTGATGAGAAGCTGCACGACTCTCAAGTGGGAGTGGTGACTGGTCTAGCTTGGACTCAAGCTGGCGGTGAAGTTCTGTATGTAGAAGCACTCAAGTATCGTGGCAAAGGTGGTCTTGTATTAACAGGCCAATTGGGCGACGTGATGAAAGAATCTGCCCATGCAGCCATGACTTATGCAAGAGCTCACTATGAGGAGCTGGGTATTCCAGCTGATTTCTTCGAAAAATGGGATGTCCACGTTCACTTACCCGCTGGAGCCATCCCGAAGGATGGTCCTTCTGCTGGTGTCACCATGAGTACCGCCCTTCTGAGTCTAATGACAGATACTCCTGTGAGACATGACATCGCGATGACGGGTGAAGTCACTCTTCAAGGTCGAGTGCTGCCCGTCGGCGGAATTAGAGAGAAATGCCTAGCTGCTCTCTCTCAAGGAATTCGAGATGTCATAATTCCTCTGGCGAACCAGAAGGATTTAGCAGATATTCCTAAAGAGTTTAAAGATAGTATGAACTTTATCTGTGTAGAGAATCTGGATGAAGTTTTTGCCGTCGCTTTTGATCGTTCGACGAAAGCTGGAAAGAAAGTTTCCTCTGGCAAAGCGGGTAAGAAAAACAAAGCGCCAGCTGCTGCTTCAGCTGCTTAGGCTAGAACTTAAGATGATTAACTTCTGTGAAGTGGGGCCGACCGGCTCTACTTTCTTTTTGTGAGTCCCTCAGCCTGAGGTTGTCACTTTCTAAAACCTTCACCAGCGTTTTTAAGTCTGCAACTTCGCCTTTGAGTTGCAGGATCTGCTCTTCCTTTTCTTGCAAAATCTGAGTGTAGGCTTTTTTTAACTCACTCAATAGGCGATTGGCTGCTGTAAGTATGGGTTCTTCACTAAGCTGATCTTTTTCAAGGGAGGGGCCAGACATCGTCTTAAGGGAGGGGCGATGTAGACCGATTGGGGTCAACAAAGGGATGGGCTCATCAGCTATAAGGTACTTCCCATCATCAAAAATGAACTTGATCTCATTCGACTTAATTCGGCGTCTCAATGTGGAGATACTCACCTTGTGTTTGAGCGAATACTCAGTAATTGGAATCCATTGGGTCGACATTGTTTTTTCCTTCACTCTTGCTTGTTCACTTTAGCAATCTTTATAAATCTGTCAAACACCTGAATACTCTCAATCTTTTTTCATCTTCAAAACTCGTCTGAAGTCTGGTTATTCACCTGATTTTCCTGGGCAATTCTAGACCTACGTCTGTGGATATCCAAAGATTTGTCTGGGCGCGCAACCTGGTTTTCTCACTAGATTCATGAAATACTTGCCCCATGGCAGGTCGTTTGAAGGAAAAGAAAAAGATCGCTCTTGTGCTTTCTGGTGGTGGAATCAAAGCTGCCGCATTTCATATTGGTGTTTGCCTGGCTCTAAAGGAAAAGGGTTTCAAGTTTGCCGGCGGCTCTAAGGAATATGTCCAAAGAAATTTTCCTCAAGACCAGTCAATGACTATTCGAAGTTATGTGGGTTCCAGCGCGGGTGCATTTGTAAGTGCTATACTTTCGGCTGGGTATTCACTGGAAGCTTTGGTGAATGCCTTCCGTGTAGGTGCAGGACAAAAGCCCCATTACCGAGATCACTCCCTCAATAGTTTAAAGCCTATTGGCTATAAAGATATTTTTTCGATCAATGGAAAGAACATTGTTAAAAGTCTTCCCCTTTCCCTTTTAAGAAAATCCTTTGTTTCGGGGGGGGTGGAAACCCTTATTAAAGATCGATTTAAAATAAATGGTTTCTTTACTACAGATGCCATCGAGTCTTACCTTCAACAGCAGGCCTTATCCCACAATGATTTCAAGCAGCTTGGGGTTGATCTATTTATTGTAGGAACCCAGCTCAACCATACAAGAAAAGTAATTTTTGGGGCTTTCAAAGAAACAATGAAAACACGGAACTTGATGTTCGTGGATTATGCAAAGATTAGCCAGGCTGTGGCGGCCTCCATCTCCTTACCCCCAATTTTTGCACCCTATGGAGTTCTTACACCAGAGGGCAAGACGATGTATTTTTTTGATGGAGAAATCAGAGATACTCTATCGACTCACGTCGCTGCCGACCATGGAGCTGATTTGGTGATTGCAAGCTATTCTGTACAGCCCTATCACTATACCGAAGAAGTCGGCTCGCTTTCAACCTTTGGAATTCCAGCGATCTTGAATCAAGCACTTTACCAAGTGATCCAGCAAAAAATTGATCGGCATATCCAACATCAGTCTGATATCAGTTCCATTTATAAGTCCATAGATGGTTACTTTAAGGCTCAGAAGCTTTCCGATGAACATCGGGAAAAGATCCTTGAGATCGTTCGCAATCGGGTGAACTTCAAACCTGAAGTGGAGTACTTGTATATTCATCCGCGAGCACAGAACTACGAGATGTTCTTTGCGGATCACTTTTCGTTAAATCCCCAAATACTTGAGAAAATTGTAAGAATTGGTTTCAAGTCGGCAATCTCAAAGTTGCGACTATTAGATCTTTAAAGCTCCCTCTACGAGAGAGCTTTTTCTACAGCCTCAAAGATTGGCCCAGAGATAAGGCCTAAGAACACAACTAAAATTGCAGAAACTAAGATTGTAGTTTTTGTTGCCCCGAAACCCCTTGGAGCTTCGTCTTCTTCGCCCTCTTTCATGTACATGACAACAATGGGGCGCAAGTAATAGTATACGCTGATAACAGAATTTAGGACGCCCCATACTGCGAGCCACAAAAGCCCTTCACCAATCGCTGCTGCAAACAGATAGAACTTACCAAAGAATCCCACCAATGGGGGGACCCCAGCCAGAGACAGAAGGAATAGGGATAAGCAAAATGCCATCAAAGGTCTCTTCTTTGCGTAGCCAGCAAGATCTTCAACTTTCACTGACGAGTTTTCATCTTTTTCAATCAAAGCAATGATGGCAAAGGCACCCAAAGTCATCATTGTGTATGCCGCCAAATAAAAAATCACACCTGAGGCTGCAAAAGACATGTTGTCTGAGATTCCTGTGGTGATCACTCCGACCATAAGATACCCCGAGTGAGCCACCGATGAAAACGCCAACATTCTTTTAAAATTGTTTTGAAGAATCGCAGCCACATTCCCCACAATCATCGTCAAAACCGCCAGCCACTGCAGAAAATCCAACAGGTTCTCAGATCCCACCAAGGATTTCGTAGAGATAAATCTCAAGAAAGCCGCAAATGAAACTGCTTTGATGGCTGTCGACATGTAAGCCGTATGAGGAGTTGGGGCACCCTGATAAACATCGGGCGTCCATGCATGAAAGGGTGCAATAGAGACTTTGAAACAAAAGCCAATAATCACGAGTGTTATTCCAAAAACAAACAATCGGCTGGAAGAAATTAAGTCACCCGTTGATGCGATGATGTCGGGGATGTAAGTAGAACCCACCGTCCCAAACAAAAAGGCAACCCCATATAGAAAGATCGCAGAGGCAAATGAGCCTAAAATGAAGTACTTGAGAGCTGCTTCTTTTGAAAGTTTCTGCTCATGCGACATCGCAATCATCAAATAGAGAGCCAGCGACATCGTCTCAAGGCCAATGAACACAACCAGAAGGTCCACTGCCGACACGAGAATCAACATTCCGATAACTGAAGAGAGTGTCAGAAACATGAGCTCGGAAAACTGATCTCCATTGGTTGATGGATTATCATACATCAGAAGAACTGCACCTGTAGCCCCAGCCAAAGCGACAAATCCCATCCATTTTGTCAAACCATCCAGAACAAGAGCATCCGCAAACGCCGTGGAGCCAGAGCCGGCGACCATCATCAGAAGTACCGTGGCAGCAAGAATACCGCCAAGACCTTGAATCAATGTTGCAAAGGGCGCTTGCTCGACATTTCCCCTGAGTACTTTGATTGTAATCGGGATTAAGCTTGCAACGAACAAGGCAATCATTGGTGAAATCAGAAGAATGTCGGGTAATCCAATTTGAATGTTCATTTCTACTCTCCTTCAACCAAAGCCGCAGATTGCGTCTTTGTGTTGGTGTCTTTCACAGTCAGGATATAATTAGATCGGCTTTCCACGAGGTGCTTGATGCTTGCATTGGACCAGTGGAAAAAATGATTAGGAAACAATCCCATCCAGAAAATCATCACTCCCATGGGGATCAAAACTGCAAACTCTCGAGGGCTCAGATCATGCAAAGGATGGGATTCATCTTTTACGAGCTCACCTTTTGGTCCAAAGAAAACTCTCTTGAACATCCACAGCATGTAAACAGCTCCAAGGACAACACCAGAAACTGCCACGTAAGCAAATCCTGGATTAGCTTGAAAAGTACCTAAGAGAATCAGAAATTCACCCACAAAACCATTCGTGAGGGGAACCGCGATACTTGAAAGAGTCACAATGAAAAAAGCAATGGTGAAGAAAGGCAGGACCCCTGCAAGACCACCATACTTAGAGATTTCTCGTGAATGAGTTCTTTCATAAATCATTCCCACCAACAAGAAAAGTGCGCCTGTGCTAATACCATGATTCAACATTTGGTAGAGTCCACCAGTCATTCCAGTTTCATTAAACGCAAATAAGCCGAGAACAATGTAACCCATGTGAGAAACTGATGAGTACGCAACCAGCTTCTTAATGTCTGGCTGAACCATCGCAACCACAGCACCATAAACGATTCCAACCACGGCCACGAGCAAGAACAACCATGCCCAATACTCAGCTGCCTCAGGAAACAAAGGGATCGTCCATCTCATTAAACCGTAAGTTCCCATCTTTAACATCACACCAGCTAGAATCACTGAACCCGGAGTTGGTGCTTCTACGTGGGCATCAGGCAACCATGTATGAAACGGCCAAACCGGGACCTTAATTGCAAACGCTAAAGCAAAAGCAAAAAACAGAAGCGTTTGAAGACTGAAAAACTGTCCGGCAATGAAGGGGATATCGAGGCGATAGAAATCTATCAACGAAGCCGACATTGTTCCAAAAGCTTCTTGAGTGAGGAACATCATATAGATGATCGCCACAAGCATAAGAACTGAACCAACCATCGTGTAGATAAAGAATTTAATGGTCGCGTAGATTCTGCGGCTACCGCCCCAAATTCCGATCATGAAATACATTGGAACTAATGAAAGCTCCCAAAATATATAAAAGAAGATCGCATCTATGGCCAAAAATGTACCAAGCATCGCTGTTTGCAAAACAAACAGAGCTGCATGGAATCCTTTCACGCGATCTTCAATGGCCTGCCAAGATCCCACAATAATTATCGGCAACAAAAACGTTGTTAGGATCACTAGCCACAGAGAAATCCCATCGATACCTAGATAGTAGTTCACTCCAAATCTTTCAATCCAAGGATACTTCTCAACAAGCTGTAGTGCCGAAGAAGAAGGATCAAACTTCCAGAAGATCGTCAGGCTGAGTGCAAACTGGATGAGAGAAAGGCCCAAAGCCAAAGGTCGAAGTGTGGTCTTATTTGGCCAAACCACCATAATCAGAGCGAAAAGAATAGGTAAAAAGACCAGAGATGATAAAAGCATGATGCTACCTCACCAAAATAAAAGTCAGGGTCATCACCAAACCGATAGCCACATACATAGCATAAGTTTGTAGATTTCCGTTTTGTAATGAACGAACCAACGAGCCGCCACCTTTAATGATGTCTGAGATCCAATATGTGGCTTTATCGATGAAGTTCACATCCACATAAAACCAAATGCTTTTGCTCGTCTGAACCAAAGGTTGGATGATGCTTCCTTCGTAAGCTTCGTCGACGAAGTACTTATTGTAGACAAAGTTGTGAAGACCTTTGACCTTCTCAGTGAACTTGCCAGGAAGCTCAGGATTTCTAACGTACATATGGTAGGCCAAGGCCGCAGAGATGAGCGCAAATCCAACAGAAACGCTCATCAAAATGATTTCTGTCGTGACATTTGCTTCGGCCAAGTTAGGAATTGGCTTAATATTCAAGCTCAAGAATTCAGCCAAAATGTTTGGTAGATGGCCCAAGGCTGCGCCAATCACATGAGGAACACCCAGCCATCCAGCAAATGCACTCAAGATAGCTAACACAATCAAAGGAATCGTCATTAAAGCCGGTGATTCGTGAGGATGAACATCTTGGGGAACTCGACTCTTGCCCCAGAAAGTGAGCGCCATCAATCGAGTCATGTAAAATGCCGTCATCACAGCACCCACAGCGCCTAAGGCCCATAGGGCTGGATGACCCAATGGCGAGTGAAATGAGAGCCATAGAATTTCATCTTTTGAGAAGAACCCAGAAAATGGAGGCATCCCGATAATCGCCAGCCAACCAATCAGAAAAGTAAAATGAGTGATCGGCATGTGTTTTTTAAGACCGCCCATTTTTCGGATATCTTGCTCTTCATGCATAGCATGAATCACAGAGCCCGAACCCAAGAACATGAGTGCCTTGAAAAACGCATGCGTCATCAAATGGAAGAGGCCTGCCGTAAATGCCCCCACACCCACGGCGAGGAACATATATCCCAATTGTGAAACCGTTGAATAAGCGAGAACCTTTTTTATATCCCACTGGGTAAGGCCAATGCTCGCTGCCATCACTGCCGTTAAGCCTCCAATAATCGCTATGACCAGCATCGTATTTGGCGTGTGCAGAAATAAAGGATTCAGGCGAATGATCATGTAGACTCCCGCAGTCACCATCGTCGCTGCGTGAATCAAAGCAGATACTGGTGTCGGACCTGCCATCGCATCTGGAAGCCATACGTAGAGCGGAATTTGAGCTGACTTCCCGGTTGCTCCAATAAACAAAAATAAGGTTCCCAGGGTCAGCGGGCTTAGCCATGAAAATGTTGGGTCAGCTGGCACCATGTTGTTAATCTCTTGAAAGTTTAATGTTCCAAACGAAACGAACAGCAAGAACATTCCAAGCAAGAAGGCCGCATCTCCCACGCGGTTGGTCACAAAAGCTTTCATTCCGGCAGCGGCTTTATCTGAATCTTTAAACCAGAATCCAATAAGCAGGTAAGAGCAAAGGCCCACGCCCTCCCACCCAACAAACATCACGAGGAGATTATCTCCGAGAACAAGGACCAACATATTGAAAAGGAAGAGATTCAGGTAGGCGAAATATTTTGCCGCCCCTTCGTCGTGGTGCATGTATGAAACCGAGAACAAATGAATCAAAGAACCAACGCCAGTGATGATCAAAATCATGATCACGTTGAGCGGATCAACCAGAAATCCCATGTTTATCTTGAGGCTGGCAACCGTCATCCATTCGAAAAAATTCACTGCAATCTGGCGGCCTTCCTTAGGCATTGCCAGCAACTCCATGAAAATAAGGATTGCAGATAAAAATGAAATTGCTGCGGCAGCCGTCGCTACGCCGCCTGCCACATTAGCCGAGTGACGCTTATATCTCAAACCGTTAATTAGGAAACCAATGAGCGGAGAAAGAATCAGTGTTGAAATCAATAATTGATGGCTCATACTTAACCCTTCAAGTGTTCAAAGAATCGAATATTTACTTCGCGGAAGCGCTTAAAAATAGTGACTGCGAGAGCAAGGCCCACGGCCGCTTCAGCTGCAGCGATGGTCATCACGAAAAAGACCATAATTTGTCCTTCCATTTTTCCCGAGTATTTAGAAAAAGCGACAAATGATATATTCACTGCATTCAGCATAAGCTCAATCGACATTAAAAGAACGATGGCATTTCTTCTCAGCAGGACTCCGGCCATTCCTATGACAAACAATATTGCCGACAAGAACAGGTAGTGATTAAGTCCAATCTGGGTGAAAATATCAGTGTTTAGCATGTGTTCCACCTTTACTTCGTGCCAAAGCAACAGCGCCGACAGCTACAACCATCAATAGAACGCCTAATGCTTCAAATCCGAATAAGTATTTTGAAAACAAAAGCTTACCCAGTTGTTTAGAGCCATCAGCCTCAACAACTAAATCAGGTAAATTATTTCCAAGGAGTGAGTTGGATGACATCACGATAGCTCCGATGATTAATCCGCCCAACATAGCTACGCTTCCGATTTTTAAAAATCCAGAGAGATTTCCACGACTGAAAGCTTGAATCTCTGCTTTTAAGTCAAAAAGCATTAGAACCATGACAAACAAAACCATCACTGCGCCTGCGTAAACAATCAGCTGAACACCCGCCAAAAAGTATGCGTTCAAAGTTACGAACACGGCTGCAACACCAACCATTGTCATCGCCAGAGAAAGGGCCGCATAGATCGGGTTCGTCAAAAGAACAACCGCCAGTCCGGCAGAAACCGTTACTATGGATAAGAACCAAAACAGAAAAGCTTCAGGATTCACAAGTTTCTCCTAGCTGTGAGCAATCAAAAAGATGATTGAGGTTAAAACTGTATTAAACAAAGCCCAAGGAAGCATGGTCTTCCAGCCAAGCTCCATTAATTGATCGTAGCGGAAGCGTGGCAATGTCCATCTCACATGGATAAAAATCCACAAAAAAATCGCAAGCTTTAAAGTGAAAACCATAAAGTGTACGAGCCCGGTCAATAATGAAGCTGATGTTCCAGCACCAACCACTGTGGCTGCCCAAGCCTGAACTTCCGCCACACCCACAAAGGGAATTCCCCAACCACCAAAGAAAAAGGTCGCCATCAGGGCTGAGGCCACTAGCATATGACCATATTCACCGATGAAGAAAAGTAACATTTTAAAACCACCATACTCCACATGGAATCCCGCGACGAGTTCTGCTTCGCCCTCTGCTAAGTCGAAAGGAAGGCGATTTGACTCTGCAAAAGTGGCTGCAAAGAATATCAGCGCACCTAGGGGCTGATAGAAAATTCCCCAATTGGGCAACCATGAGCTTGTGATTGTGTGACCCAAAAACTGAAAACTCAAAGTTCCCTGCTGCTGAGCGATCATTTCCGTCAAGTTGAATGTTCCGTACATCATGATCACGCCAACGATCGAAAGGCCCAAGGCGAGCTCGTAAGAAATGATTTGTGATGAAGCTCGCAGCGCTCCCATCAAGGAGAATTTATTTCCTGACCCCCAACCCGCCATCAAGATAGAATATGCTGCCAAAGAAGAAACGCCGAGGACGTAGACGATACCTACGTTGATTTCATAACCCTGCCACAAAAAGGTATAAGGGCCCCAGGTCTGTCCAAACATTTCAAAAGCATCAACTGAAACGGGTGTAGAAAGCGGAATCGCTGCAAACGCCAGAGTTGCAGGAACGAGAGCTGCCACGGGAGCTGCATAATAAAGAAACTTCACGGCATTCGCAGGAACAAATTCTTCCTTGAATAGAAACTTTACTGCGTCCGCGAGAAGTTGGAGCAATCCCAAGGGACCCACACGATTAGGTCCAAATCGATTCTGGATGAATGCAGATCCACGTCTCTCAAGCCAAACCAAAAGAGGTACGGCTTGAACCATCAATAAGAAAACAATAACGAGCTTTATGCAATTCACTGCAATCTGAAAAACATCTGTTCCCATGATTAATCCCACTCTAACGCTTTAGATTTTACTTCCCAGAAAAGGCCGTAAACGAAGACACCAATAAACACCATCATCGAAACGAACACATAAAGACCTTGCCCACTGAGAATAAAGTCTTTGAATGTTGTGGCCCACGGATACATAAAAATAATTTCGATATCGAAAATGATAAAAAGAATCGCCGTCAGGTAGAATTTCACGGAGATCTTCGTGTCCTTTTTCTCTTGAACAGGAATACCACACTCGTATGTTTGAAACTTTACGGGATCGTAGACCCTGCGGCCCAATTTAGATGCGAGTAACAGAAGAATGCATCCAAAAACGATCACAAAGATGGTGATAAATAAAATTCCACCCAATGGCATAGTCCCTCCTGATGATGCCCGTGTCGTAGTTCAAAAAAACCAATTAAATCAATCACTAGGACTATACTGTGCAGCGGATTCAATTCCAAGAATTATGAATGGTCAGGACATCTAAAAAGTGGCAGACTGCGGAGCCTATGACGACGGATCTTCTTGAGTTAAGAATCAGTTCAATCTTTGATCGGGAGTTCGAGCTCAAAAAAGAGTTTATTCGTGTCACTGGGAACAACTCTCTGCTCAGCTTGGCGCTCACGCTGACTCAGTCAAAATCTAAGGCTTTCAATGTCTTGCCGCATGCTGTTGTAGTTCCGGGTTCAGCAGATGCTCTTCGTTTACAAGAGCTTATCGGCTTTTTTGATCCGCAGCGAAAGTGTTTTGTTATTCCACAGTTTGATGTTTCCCCATTTTCTGGATTAGACCCCCAGCCCAAGGTTGTTGCTGAAAGATTAGGCTTTCTATCTCAAGTGCATTTTCCAAATCCTGGCGCTATTTTTATCGGTGCCGTCCCAGCATGGATGCAGCTAACACTCCCTTATCAGGAGCTTGCGCGCCGTCTGAAGCGAGTCACCAAGGACGCCGAACTTCCTGAAGATCTTCATAGTTATTTTCAAGGTTTAGGGTATCAATCAGTTCCAATTGTCGAAGATGTCGGTCACTATTCGGTACGTGGGGGTATTGTTGATTTTTTTTCGCCACTCGAGCCGTCTCCCGTTCGCCTAGAACTTTTTGGAGACACTGTTGAATCACTCCGTTTTTTTTCGACCGTTGATCAGCGATCGCTCGAAGAAATTCAGGTCGCACACATTTCACCAGCCAAAGAAGCTCTGTTTAATGAGAACTACCTCGAAAAGTCAGTGCAGCGCCTCACTGCGAACTGGGCAGGAAGAGATGTCGACCTTCAGGAAAAAGAAGATGTGATCAGAAGCTTGTCGCGGCACCAGCGATTTCCTGCATGTGACTTTTTGCTTCCCTATTTTTATGAAAAACTTGACCGTCCTTCCGCTCACTTTTCAGAGCCAGTGCGCGCATGGACCTTTGATCCCATGGGGTGTCAGCAAGCAGCTGATTTATTCTTGGAAGAATTGAAATCCGAGAAGGTGGCTGCCAAGTCTCATCTCGTTTTCCCAGAAATCTCTGACTTCACTCAATCAATTACAAACAAAGATTGGCCAGAAGGCTCAACTCATATTCAAGTTTCGGCGATTGATATAGAGGATTTATCAGAAGGTTTCGCTTGGGAAAAAGTCCCCTACAAAACAAACAGCGTGACTGAGTTTGCTTCAGCTCTGTCCCCTCTCAATGTAGGAACTGATGTTTGGTGTAAAACGCTGAGCTCTAAGATCAAAGACTGGCGAAATCAGGGATATGTCATCATCCTCACAATTCGGAACAAATCGCAAATAGATCGCACTCGTATTCTGCTTGAAAAGGCAGACCTGAGGCTTCAGGTCATTAAGGACGATCTGTCTAGCTTCTCTGATGAAATTGAACGTGCAAGACAAAGACAGGATGTGGTTCTTTGTTTGCCATTTCATTCACCGGAATCAGTTAAATTATCTGAAGAAGAACTCATCTTTTTACGAGAAGAAGATCTCTACGGAAAGAAAACTCGCTCCAGAGAGAGTGCTTCACAAGAGTTCCAAAAAAGTGCCAAGTCCCTTGCTTTTGGTGATTTGAAGCCGGGCGACTGTGTTGTTCACGTGAAGCACGGGATTGGTCTTTACGAGGGCCTTAGGGTCATGAATATTTCTGGAGCTGATTCCGAGTTCATTCAAATCGCCTATAAAGACAAAGACAAACTCTATCTTCCTGTTTATCGCGTGGGCCAGCTTTCTAAGTATTCAGGCCATGGGTCCACAGCCATTCTTGATAAGTTAGGCGGACCTGGGTGGGAAAAAACCAAAGCAAAGGTAAAATCGCACTTAAGAGATATCGCGAATGATCTTCTCAGTATTTACGCTCAGCGAGCACAGCTTCACAGGCCCCCAACAGTCTGGAATGCAAATGATCTGACCGGTTTTGAAGCTTCTTTTCCCTATGATGAAACTGAAGACCAAATGCGAGCGATTGATGATCTAAAAAAAGATTTCAGTGGTACCAAGCCAATGGATCGGCTCATTTGTGGAGATGTCGGCTTCGGCAAAACTGAAGTCGCTATGCGAGCTGCTTTTATGGCTGTTTCTTCCGGTAAACAAGTCGCCGTTCTCGCGCCGACAACCGTTCTTACTTTTCAGCATTTAGAAACTTTCAGAAAAAGATTCACAGGATGGCCCGTTGAGATTCAAGCTCTCAACCGTTTTATTTCCCCTACAAATTCACGAAGAATTCTCTCTGATGTGAAGTCGGGAAAAGTAAACATTCTCATTGGCACTCATCGAATTCTTTCTAAAGATGTCGATTTCAATAAATTAGGTCTTTTGATCATCGATGAAGAGCAGAAATTCGGAGTTGCCCATAAGGAGAAAATCAAAAAAATGAAGGTCGGAGTTGATACTATTTCACTTTCAGCGACTCCGATTCCCCGAACACTGAATATGTCACTGGTTGGAATCCGAGATCTTTCTTTGATTAACACGGCTCCCGTGGACCGGTTGCCGACTCGAACATTTATTTGCAAATTTGATCCAGAGCTTATTCGCAAATCTATTGCCTCTGAAATTTCTCGTGGTGGACAAGTTTACTTCATTCACAACCGAGTGCAGTCAATCTATGGTCTCGCGGATGAGGTTCGGCAAATCATTCCAGAAGCGCGCATCGGCGTGGCGCATGGTCAAATGGAGGAGCACGAACTTGAAAAAACCATGATTAGATTCTTCAACCATGAAATTGATGTGCTCATATGCACAGCTATTGTGGAATCTGGAATGGATGTTCCACGAGCCAACACAATGTTCATTGATCAGGCTCATCTGCTGGGTCTTTCTCAGCTGTATCAGCTCCGCGGTCGTGTTGGCCGAAGTAAACAGAGAGCTTATTGCTACTTGATTTTACCAAGAGATCGTCAGTTAGATAAAGACGCTCAGGAACGACTCAAGGTCATTCAAGAGAACACGGCTCTGGGAAGCGGCTTACGTATCGCACAATATGACCTTGAGCTTCGTGGAGCGGGAAATCTGCTGGGAGAAGAGCAAGCAGGACATATTAATTCTGTGGGTTATGAGTTGTATATGGATCTCCTTAACGAAACTGTGGCTGAGCTCCAGGGTAAACCTGTCGATAGCCAAGAATTAGATCCCGAGATAAATTTGAGAATTCCAGCGATGATTCCTGAAACATACATCAAAGATACTCGAATCCGTCTTTCTTATTATAAAGCTCTCTCAGAAATTAGAAATCAAGAGGACTTGGAAAGAATTGAAGAGGATCTCAGAGATCAGTTTGGTGCTATACCTGAGCCGACCCTGAATTTGTTAGGCCTCATGTTAATTCGAAGCCAATGCAAGGAACTCGGCGTACGAGACATCAGCGCTGGTCCTAAAAACATCTCATTGATCTTTACCGAGAAAACAAAGATCAAGCCCGAAGAGGCCATCAAGCTTGCTCTGCGAGAGAATAAAAAGTATTCGATCACTCCGGACTCTCGGCTCAATGTCCGGATGAACACAATTACATGGCCTGCCGTGTTTGAAGAACTTAATTATCTTTTGAAATACTCTGTTTAGATTAAAATTGGAGCCTGATGCCTGCACCTAAAGTCATCGGTGATTTCAGTTGTACATCAGAGGAACTATTAGAAGTGTTCGTCTGAGATGCAAAGATGTCCAAATAAGTATTCTCAAGGCCTGAACTATTAAAAGCAACAAGAGCTGTTCCTGAGTCGAGAGAATTCAATTGAAATAGAATTCCCAGTCGATAACCAAGTGCAAAACTGTTTTCACCAGAGACTGTTGTTGTCGCATCAGACTCTTCCCAGGAGACCACAAAGACTTCTCCCGTGAAGTAGGGCGCAAAAAGGGGTTCGGGCATCAATTTATCAAGAACAATGGTTGCACTCAGGCCATATTGACTGAGCGCTAATCTTCGAGCTCCAATTCTTTCACTTTCAATGCTCCCAACACCGTAGCTTCCCTCCAAAGAGAAGCCACCCATTGAGGTGTTGTACTGACTTCCGATAGAAAGCGTGGGGATGATCACGTGATGGTCACCAAAAGATTGCTGAAAAGTTTCCCCGCCAATTCTTGATCGATAATTCTCAGGCTTTAAAGATCTTGCTTGAAGTTGAGCAATGATCGACCAACTTGAAGCACGTTCACGATAAGGTGTTAGAGCACTGGCATTGTAATGAACTTCAATGAGATCAGGTCGAGTATCTTCCGCAGCAGTTGCTAGGTTCGCAAGCCCGAATAGGCAAAAAAGACTTAGACTGATGTCGATGATTTTCAACCTATTCAATGTCTGGCCTCACAAGAAAATCCCAAATCATTTACTTTGTAATTATGACTCAGTTTTTTGCGAATGGACTAGTCCATTCTCTTCTTCTCGGGGGCTGCCTCGCCCTTCAGCCAGCTTTCAGTTGGGCTACAGAATATAATGCCGGCGAATTCATGATCGTTGGTTTTAAAGGCCAGTCCCTTCAACAAGAACAACGGGAGCACTTTCGAAGTCTGCGCCCTCAGGGCTATATTCTTTTTTCTAGAAACATTTCAGATCCCCAGGCCACAGCTCAACTCATCAAAGATATCGGTAAGCTGAATTCTCCAAGCAGGAGTCCTCTCTTTGCGGTAGACCAAGAAGGGGGGCTCGTTCAGCGTGTGAAGGGCTGGGTCACTCTACCATCAGCTCGAGCGATCGGGCAGAGCGGGGATCCTGCCCTCACTTATCAGCTTGGAGTGGAGACAGGTAAGATCTTGAAGAGTCTTGGGATCAATATGAATTTAGCTCCCGTGCTTGATCTTGGACAGCCTGCAAGTTCTGATTTTATGCGCTCTAGAACTTTTGGTCGCGCGCCTTCTTCAGTCAGCGAGCATGGAGTGCAATTCTCAAAGGGTTTGCTCAGCCAAGG
This sequence comes from Pseudomonadota bacterium, assembly GCA_021300175.1. Classification (GTDB taxonomy): domain Bacteria; phylum Bdellovibrionota; class Bdellovibrionia; order Bdellovibrionales; family Bdellovibrionaceae; genus JAJTIC01. The sequence goes on along the minus strand of JAJTIC010000016.1, from coordinate 33,735 downwards.
CGTTCTGCCAGTTGCTAAACATTTCCCTGGCCTCGGAAAAGCAAAGTCTGATCCCCATTTATCAACGCCCCTCGTGCGACTGAGCCCTCTTGAGTGGAGTTCAAAGCTAGAGCCGTTCAAGGATTTCGCCTCAATTTCCCCCTCAGGAATGATGGTCTCCCATGCGATTTACTCTCCTCAGGATCCTACGGGTCATCCCGCCACTTTCTCGTCATACATCAATAAAACACTGCTCAGATCTGAAATTAAGTTCGAAGGAATCGTAGTCACCGATGACTTGTTGATGGCAGGAGCAACTCAACATCGCGATTTGGGTAAAGCCGCTGTGGACGCATTAAAGGCGGGTGCTGATTTAGTCCTTGTTTCTTGGGGGCTCAAACAGCAGCGATTGATCTCTCGGGCGATTGATGCCGCGATTACTTCTGGGGAAATCTCTAAAGAAGAGCTCGAGAAAAAGAGGCGACGCATATCCCAAACGATTGCTGCCTTAGGCCTTGCTGGTCGTGGCCCAGCAGCATTGTCTATGCCTCAGTTTCAAACTCAAAAACTGTCTGCGTTGGTTGAAGAGTCTTACAAAAAGAGCATTGCTAGACTCCTCATGAACCAGCATCCCTCCAAAGTACCCAATGTTTACTGTGAAAAAGTAGCAACTTGTGATTGGATCAGGGCAAATACAAAAGCAAAAATAGTCTCAAAATTGTCTGGAAGCTTAGACTATGCATATGTTGCAGAATCTTTTGACGCTGCAACATATGCAATTTCAAGAGCTAACAAACCAAAGGTGATTATATTTATGAGCCATAATGAGCTCGCCCACAATTCAGATATCCCTGTTATCAATCTATATGGTCGGCAAAAGACCGGGCTGAAAGTATCGATTGAGGCCCTGATGAAAGGGCCTTACTTACATTAGTGCTTAACGTTCAACAAATTGAGTTCCGCTTTGAGACGCTCAATTTCGTGATGTGCCTTTGACCAGTCTTCATCGTTCAGGTGTTCGGCAATCAGTTTGCGCTCGAAACCCTTTAGATTTTCTTGGATAACTTTCACATCAATCTCATCGGACTCGACAGCTATTTCTGCCAAAACATTCACGCCTTCAGAAGAGACTTGGCAGTAGCCCCAACTAAGCGCCATTTTTTTAGACTCTCCAGATTTGAGTTTGTACTTCAGTATCCCAGCAGCCAAAGTCGTCAGCAGTGGTGAGTGCCCTGGGAGAATATTTAACTCTCCCGCAAAAGCAGGCAAAGTGATCTCTGCCAACTCTTGATCCATGACAACTTTCTTTTCTGGTGTAACAAGATTGAGTTTAAACATACTACATCATCTTCTTCGCTTTTTCGGCAGCCTCTTCAATAGTTCCAACCAAGTAGAAGGCCTGCTCAGGAAGAGCATCATGCTTTCCATCTAAGATCTCCTGGAAGCCACGAACAGTGTCTTTGATATCTACGTACTTACCAGTCATACCAGTGAACTGCTCGGCCACGAAAAATGGTTGAGAGAGGAACCTCTGAACCTTACGTGCGCGAGCAACCACGAGCTTATCTTCTTCAGAAAGTTCGTCCATACCCAAGATGGCGATAATATCTTGCAATTCTTTATAGCGCTGAAGGATCGCCTGAACACCGCGAGCCGTATTGTAGTGAGCTTCACCAACAATCATTGGGTCCAAGATACGAGAAGTCGAAGTCAATGGGTGAACCGCTGGATAGATACCAAGGGCTGCAATATCACGATCCAAGTTTGTGGTTGCATCCAAGTGTGTGAATGTCGTCGCAGGAGCTGGATCCGTATAGTCATCAGCTGGCACGTAAACTGCTTGAACAGAAGTGATTGAACCCTTTTTTGTCGAAGTGATTCGTTCTTGCATAGCCCCCATCTCAGTCGCCAAGTTTGGTTGATAACCAACGGCAGAGGGAATACGACCCAACAATGCAGATACTTCGGCACCAGCCTGAGTAAATCGGAAGATGTTATCTACGAAAAAAAGAACGTCTTGGTTCTTCACATCACGGAAGTATTCAGCCACTGTCAAACCTGTTAAAGCAACACGAGCACGAGCTCCCGGTGGTTCATTCATCTGACCAAACACCAGAGCTGTCTTAGCAATAACCCCGGACTCTTTCATTTCTCTCCAGAGGTCATTTCCTTCACGAGTTCTTTCCCCCACGCCCGCAAAAACCGAATACCCACCGTGTTCAGTTGCTATGTTTCGGATCAACTCTTGAATCAGAACTGTCTTGCCAACACCCGCTCCACCGAACAAACCGATCTTGCCCCCCTTTGCATAGGGTGCGAGTAAGTCGATGACCTTAATACCGGTCATCAGCATCTCTTGCGCTGTCGCCTGATCTTCGAATTTAGGGGCTGCCCGGTGAATTGGCCACTGTTCCTTAGCTTTCACAGGCCCAGCTTCATCAATAGGCTCGCCGACGACATTAATAATTCGACCGAGAACTTCATCACCTACAGGGGTTGTGATCATATTGCCTGTGTTTCTTACCTTCTCTCCACGAACAAGACCTTCCGAAGAGTCCATCGCAATTGTGCGCACAACTGAATCCCCTAGATGCTGAGCCACTTCCAGAACCAGATTGAATTCTTGATCAGAGATTTGTTTATTGGTCACTCGCAAAGCAGCGTTGATTGGAGGAAGTTCGCTTCCCTCAAACTCGACGTCAACTACAGGACCCAAAACTTGTTTAATTTTTCCGAATTGCATTTTTAGCTCCCTATTTCAAAGCCTCAGCACCACTCACGATTTCTGTGAGTTCAGTGGTGATCTTTTCCTGTCTCAATTTGTTATAGCTCAAAGTTAATTTGCTCACGACTTCCTTGGCGTTGTTCGTCGCATTTTCCATGGCCGTCATCCGCGCACCATGCTCGGCAGCTACCGACTCGCACATACATCGGTAAACCTGGACGCTGAAATGCTTGACTAACATTTGATCGATAATCTGCTCAGGCTTTGGCTCAAAGATCATATCCAAAGAGAAACCCGCTACCTTAGTGTCTTGCGCAGAAAAGCTCTGCTTCGAGAGATCCACTGGCAACAGAGTTTCAATCACTGGCCTTTGTGAAATTGCTGATTTGAATTCATTGTAGATCAACTTCACTTCGTCATAAGCGCCTGATAAGTAGTTCTTCATCATTCGCTCGGCGACCTTAGACGCCAAGCCATAAGAAACATCTTTATCGAGTTTCAACATTGTTTCGACAGAGCGAACACCTTTTCTTGCGAAATAGTCAGCAGCTCTTCGGCCAATAAACATGAAGTCGACCTTACTGTACTGTGATGAGTTCTGCTTGATCCATTGATCCGTAAACTTGTGGATCTGACTGTTGAAGCCACCACAAAGCCCTCGGTCAGAGGTCAGCACTACAACGAGAACTCTTTTGACTTCCGCATGGGGGGTCATGAGCGGATGAGACACCCTCTGCGTTACTGCGATATCAGCGATAATTTTCAGAAGCGTCTGCGCGTAAGGGCGCATGTTCACAATCTGATGCTGTGCCTTTCGCAGCTTTGCAGCAGAGACGAGCTTCATCGCCTTTGTGATCTGCTGGGTGTTTTTCGTTGTTTCAATCCGCGCGCGGATTTCCTTTAACGCTGCCATTACCTACGACCTATTTGTTGGACTGAAATACAGCCTTGAACTCCTCAAGCGCTGCAACCAGTTGAGTTTTGATTTCCGGCGAAATTGCTTTTTGCTCTGCAATGTTCTTCAAAATGAAAGAGTGCTTCTGTCTGAGGAACTCAATCACTTCGCGTTCAAATCTCTTTACGTCTGATTCATGAATCACGTCTGTGTAACCGGACGTTGCAGCAAAGATTATTGCGATTTGCTCTTCAACTTTCACTGGTGCGTACTGAGGCTGTTTCAAAATTTCAACTAAACGACGACCGCGAGCCAGCTGCATTTGGGAAGCTTTATCCAGATCAGACGCGAAGGCCGCAAAAGCTTCCAGGGCGCGGAACTGCGCAAGCTCAAGCTTGATTGTTCCAGCAACTGACTTCATCGCTTTAATCTGAGCTGCGCCGCCCACGCGGGACACTGACTTACCCACGGAAATTGCTGGCCGAATGCCCTTATAAAAAAGGTCTGACTCTAAGAAAATCTGACCATCTGTGATGGAGATCACATTTGTTGGGATATAAGCCGAGATATCTCCCGCCTGAGTTTCAATGATCGGAAGAGCTGTCAAGGATCCACCACCAGCTTCAGCAGAAAGCTTTGCCGCTCGCTCAAGCAAACGAGAGTGAAGATAGAATACGTCGCCAGGATACGCTTCACGGCCTGGAGGCCTTCTCAATAAAAGAGACATCTGACGATAGGCTTGTGCTTGTTTTGTTAAGTCATCGTAGATGATCAGAGCGTGGCGCCCTGAATCCCTAAAATACTCTGCCATTGCAACACCTGTGTAGGCAGACAAAAACTGCATGGGCGCTGGTTCTGATGCTCCGGCAATAATAACAGTTGTGTACTCAAGAGCGCCTGCCTGGCGAAGCTTTTCAACAACGGATGCCACCGTTGATTGCTTCTGTCCAATCGCTACGTAAAAGCACTGAACGTTCTGGCCTTTTTGGTTGATGATCGTATCAATGGCAATTGTTGTTTTTCCTGTCTGGCGGTCTCCGATAATCAGCTCGCGCTGACCGCGTCCTATTGGAATCATGGAATCGATGGCCTTGATGCCCGTCTGCATCGGCTCATGAACTGGTTGACGCGCAATAATTCCAGGGGCTTTGAGTTCAACAACCCTACTGTGAGAGGTATTGATGGGCCCTTTTCCGTCCACGGGCTGGCCAAGGGCATTGACAACGCGCCCCAAAAGCGCTTCCCCTACAGGAACAGATACGATCTTCTTCGTGCGCTTAACAAGATCACCTTCTTTGATAAATCGGTCTTCACCAAAAATAACCACGCCCACAAAGCTATCTTCAAGGTTTAAAACCATTCCGAAGACCTCGCCTGGGAACTCTACAAGCTCACCAGCCATCGCATTATCAAGCCCATAAACGCGAGCAACCCCGTCACCTACAGACAAAACGCTGCCAGTCTCACTGACATCTATTTTTTTATTATACTGAGAGATCTGCTCTTTCAGAACTCGGCTAATTTCATCGGCGCGAATAGTAGTTTCCATCTTAATGTGTTCTCCTGTTTAGATCCTCACTCAGTCGAGTTAGGTGAGATTCAATACTATCATCGAAGGTCCATCCACCAACTTGAGCAGTCAGTCCTGCGATTACTTTAGGATCTTCCTGAAAAGTTAATACAACCTTTTTTCCTGTTACTTTTGTGACATTTTCTTCAAGCCTTTTAAGCGCCTCAACGCTCACGGGACGAGCAGACTTAACCACGCCACGGGTAACGCCGTGATCGCGGTCACTAATTTCCTCAAAGGCGGCAGCGACTTGAGAAAATATTGAGAGGCGGTCCTTGTTAGCAAGCAATGTTAGAAAAGCGACCAGCTCTTCAGAGGCCTTTGAAAGAGCAGTCCTGAGGGCCTTCATTTTGTCATCGCCAGAGACAATCGGCGAGAAAAGAAACTGGGCAAGCTCTGGATGTTTTTCAAGAGCTGTGCCGAGCTCGCGGACCTCATCGAAAATGCGCTGTGAAATACCTTTTTGCTTAGCTGTCTCGTAGAGGGCCCTGGCGTAGCGTCTTGAAACTTCAGAAGTCTTCATTTGTGCACCGCCTGGATGTTTTGAATAAACTGACCCTGAAGCCGACTATGGTCTTCACCAGAAAGCTTTGTTCCGATTTCCTCGCGGGCCAATTTTGCAGCGTCTTGAATCATCGCCGAACGAAGGGAGTTTTTCGCTTTTTCGATTTCGATCTTAGCAGCGGCCTGCGCCTCTTGGCGGAGCTTCTCAGAGAGGTTTTTTGCCTCGGCAATGAGTTGCTTTTTCATATCGGAGGCCTCTGCCCGAGCTCGAGAAATAGTCTCATCAGCCGTACTCTCAAGTTTTGTAAGACGAACCTGGATTTCCATTCTTTCGTCCTCAGCGGCTTTGCGGGCTGCTTGAGACTTCTCAGCGGCACTCACGAAATTTGTCTTTTTATTGGCAAAAAAGTTTTTTACCGGAGTTCTTAAAAAATAAAATAGGCCGCCAAAAAGAAGTGATACATTAAAAGCCTGCGCTGCCACCGTACCCCAAGGAACTCCTTCGGTTTTGCCAGCAGCAAGAGCCGCGGCGGGTAGTGTTGCCATCAAAATCAGAATTCCAAGTGCTCTCATCAATAACTCCAATTAGGAAAGAAGCTTTTTAGAAATAACGTCTGCAACGGCCGGAATTTCTTCTTTTAACTTCTTTGACGCCTCCGCAATTTCCACGGAAACACGCGCTCGGGTTTCCTCGATTATTTTAGCAGATTCAGCTCGCGCCTTTGCCACAATGTCTTGGTACTCAGTGCCCGCCTCAGTCCTGTGTTCATCATAAATTGTCTTTATCTCTGAGTTCAGCTCTCGGGCTTTCGATTCGTATTGTTGTTTCAATTCTGAGGCCTGCTTGATCAGCTCTTCAGCGAGACCTTCGCCGCCCCTTGTTCTTTCTTCCCTTTGCAACAGAGCTTCTGTGTAAGGGGCAAAAACATAAACTGCAAGAAAGGTCACCCCCACCATAAAAATAAGGAATTGGTAGGCGATACTGATATTGATCTGGAGCTGTTCCAAAATTCCCATAGTAATCCCAGCTAAATTCTGAAAAATATTAGAAGCGTTTGGGAGTTAGCATCCAACTTTAAATTCGGTCAAGGGGTTTTGGAAATTATCAAGATTGCGCTTAGTTTTTGGGCATGTATGAGGCGCCCTCAAAAACCACTCCCTCATCGATTCGCAGCGATGGGGTCGTAACTGTTCCTTTAAAGACAGCCGGGGGATGCATAATGACGCGTCTGCGCGCGAAAAGGTTTCCTTCAACGCGGCCACAAATAATAATTGATTCGGCCTCGATTTGTGCTGACACAAAAGATCCTTCGTTAACAACCAGGGTATCCTTTGTGAAGATCTCACCTTTGAAGTCACCTCCAATTTGGACGGTTCCTTCAAAAGTTAACTTTCCCTCGAAGGATGCACCTCGATCAAGAATGGCGGTGATTTGGCCAAGTGATTCTTTGTCGATCATTTCGCTCCGTTCTTGAGGCGGTCCACAATGTTGTTCAACTCTTCATCTGTATAGAAATGCACAGTGATCTTACCCTTGCCCTCAGCATAATCAATGGAGACCTTTGTGCTCAAGATCTTTTGGACTTCTTCGGCAAGGCTTTCAATTAATTTTGAAGAGACATCGAGGGAAATCGGCTCATTAGGGTAGCCGTCCTTTTTAACCATTGAAACAAGCTTCTCAAGTTTGCGAACTGAAACTTGTTGTTTCGCGGCTTGTGTGGCAAGTGCCGCCATCTGTTCAGGATTTGATAGAGAAAGCAAAACTTTGGCATGCCCTATACTGATCATTCCTTCAGCTATGAGATCTCTCACTTTCTGGGGAAGAGTTAGGATGCGAAGAGCATTCGCCACCGTTGCGCGATCTTTTCCAACTTTTTCAGCAATCTGTGCTTGAGTAAGTTCAAAATCATCAGCAAGTCGCTGATAAGCCTCTGCTTCTTCTATGGGGTTTAGATCTTCTCGTTGAACGTTCTCAATGATGGCCATTTCTAGGGTGGCCTTATCATCCAGTGTTTTTAAAATCACAGGGACGTCGTGCAGGCCAGCTAATTGAGCTGCCCGCCAGCGGCGCTCACCAGCAATGATTTCGAACCTACCTGAAGGAAGTTTTCGCGCAGTGATCGGCTGAAGAATGCCATTGGCCTTAATTGATGTGGCAAGCTCCTCAAGGGCCGTTTTATCGAAATGCGTGCGCGGCTGAAAAACCGAAGGAGTCATCTTATCAACGGGAACCTGCCAAATTCTTGATTCAGGGGGCACGACCGCAGGAGACGGCGTGGGCGGAAGGGCCGCGTGCGCAACCGCCCCAGACGCAGGCTGGCCCGGGGCAGGCCTCGCCGTGATTGGATCAGAGCTTAAGTCCCCACCACCCAATAAAGAGCCAAGACCGCGGCCAAGTCTCGATTTTCTGTTTTGAGAATCATTATTTAAATTAGACATTTAGATCACCATATTCTGTGTTTTGTTCTGTGTGTTTAGTGGGCGAAGAGCGTTGAATTAACTCAGCGGCCAGCTCTAAGTACTTCTGAGCGCCGATGGATTTCTGGTCATAGTCAAAGATAGACTGGCCATGGGAGGGGGCTTCAGATAGGCGAACATTTCTTGGAATGATGGCTGAAAATACTTTCTCTCCGAAATGCGTTTTGATCTCAGAAACAACTTGTTTCGACAAATTATTCCGAGCATCAAACATCGTGAGAACAATCCCCTCAATGTGAAGCTGTGGGTTAAAATTCTTTTTTATTAGTCCAGCGCTATGCAAGAGCTGAGAAAGTCCTTCCAGGGCATAGTACTCACACTGAAGCGGGACTAGAAAAGAATTGGCAGCCGTTAGAGCATTCAGTGTCAACAAGCCCAGACTGGGCGGACAATCGATCAATACATAGTCATAGGTGTCGGATATTTCGGCAATTGCGGCCTTGAGGCGATATTCACGCTGAGAAGCATCGTAAAGCTCAAGCTCTGCACCAACAAGGTCTGGGTTTGCGGGGGCGACGGAGAGATTATCTTCGCGAGTAGCCTGAATAATCTCAGCGAGAGACTTTTCCCCGATCAAAACATGATAAATGTTCGAGTCTTGAATCTCATGTCTTTTCAGGCCTAGCCCTGAAGATGCATTCCCCTGGGGATCCAGATCAATGAGAAGTACCTTTTTCCCTAGGCGAGACAGGGCTGATGAAAGGTTCACGCTCGTTGTCGTCTTACCAACTCCGCCTTTTTGGTTCGCAATACAGATTATTTTAAGCATTTATTACCTCGATTTCGAGAAAATCCTTTTTCTTCTGGCAAGGAGGTTAGCGTGAATTTTTTCTAATTCAAGATTTTTCGCGATTAATCCGATGTTCCACGTGGAACACTATGCGAATAATTCTTGTTTTGTTTGTATTTCTTCTGTCTGCGTGCAACAGGCCGGACCCAAATCCCGAGCTGAGGGATCCCATTCTGACGGATTTAAAAGCAAAACTCAGCGCCACCGATGCTACAATCGAGGCAGAGGAAAAGCTGATCGCAGAGTTTGAGGCTGCCTTGAAGGGTGCAGCACCTCAAACAGGACAAGCTAAAATTGCACGCAAGAGGCTCTCTGGGGCCGTGGAGCGAAAGAATAGGGCTCAGCAAATGAAGCAGTTCTATATGGTTAGGATTGAATCAAGAACTGAAGAGGCAAAGCGAGAATATCTGAAAGCTTTTGAGGCTCAGGCAGACTGGCCAAGCCCAGAGGAGTACGAGAATTACAAGGCGCAGGATGCTCTTCTGGCGGCCCCGAAAACCTGGTCGGTGAAAGAAAGAATGAAAAGTCAGGGTGCCAGCTCGGGGACAGCATCGGGCTCTAGCGTCGATCACTAAATGTTCTACGTGGAACACTTTCAATCTTTGATCTTTATTGTTTTCACAACAGCAAAACGGACTTCGCCGATTGGCAGTTTGTATTCACCCAGTGCACTTGGTTGCCAATAGCTACAGAGCTGGGTCGGTATATCGGCAATCTCTTTAGCCCACTCCTCACTTTTTAGATGATAAAAAGCCCCGCCGTTTTTAAAGATCTTTCTTGTATTCAAGATAGACTTAGCAATAGGACCAAAACCCCGGGACATTGCAAATGACACCGAACCCTCCGATAAATTTTCAACGGACCGCGTCAGGACCTCGACATTAGTCAGTGCTGCGGCAGTTGCAGTGTGCTTTAAAAACTCCGATTTTTTAGGATCAGCTTCTACAAGCTTCACCTTTGTAGCAGGAAAAAGGATCGCATAAACTAGTCCTGGAAAACCATTACCAGAGCCAAAATCATGAATCTCAGCAATAGTTGCAGATTTTGCAATCGCTCGGCAGGCAATGATAGAGTCTGCGAAGTGAATGGCATCTGCCATTGGAATCGTCTTGACGCCGATCAGATTCAGCGATCGATTAAATCGTAAAAGTTCGTCATGGTATTTCTTGAGCTTTGCCAATTGATCGGCAGGAATATCGGGGAACCACTCTGGAATTCTCCATGCAGCCCCAACTGCATCAGCTCCGTCCTTCGCTATGCTCACGTGTCATCTCCCTCAGCTTACGATTACCCTTTAAGTGTATCATGATGGACTGAATGGCTGAAGGATTTACTCCACTGATCCGCTGAGCCTGTCCCAAAGTCCTCGGCTTCACGCGGTTTAACTTCTCACGCTCTTCAGTTGATAGACCTTTAATCAGTGCATAATCTAGTAAAGGGTCGAGTCTCAACTCTTCAAGCTTCTTTGCCTGATTAATCAACTCCAACTGTTTTTTAACGTAGCCGCTATACTTGACTTCAATTTCGACAGCCTCACTCACATTAGGATCTTGAGGCACCTCGAAACGAAAGACCTCCAAGTGTGCACACTGAACCTCGGGCCGGCGCAGCAACTCTTCGTAACTAATGCTTTTGTTTAAAACAGTGGACTTGATCGAGAGAATCTTATCTTGTGTTTCTTGATTTGGATAAAGTCGACCCTCTTTCAGTCGATGAGCAAAGTCTTGTCGCTGCACCTTTAATGCTTCAAGCTGGCTCTTCGCTCCTTCACTTAACAGCCCAAGCTGTGAGGATATTTGGTAAAGACGGTCAATCGTGTTGTCTTCTCTCAAGATCAGTCGGTGCTCCGCGCGAGATGTGAACATACGATAGGGCTCGCGAGTCCCCTTCGTCACAAGGTCATCAATCAAAACTCCGATATAGGCCTCATCCCGACCCAAGACAAATTCATCTTTGCCAAGAATTTTTCTCGCAGCATTCACACCAGCGACTAATCCTTGCACTGCAGCCTCTTCATAGCCACTCGTCCCGTTGATTTGCCCCGCTAAAAACAAGTTCTCGATAGGCCGAGTTTCTAGCCGGTGCCAAATCTGAGTTGGCTCAATGAAGTCATATTCTACGGCATAGCCATACCTGACGACCTTTACATTCTCAAGACCCGGTATAGTTTTTAAAAATTCATCTTGGGACTCCTCAGGAAGAGAAGTCGATATCCCCTGCAAATAAATCAAATCTGTATCAAGCCCTTCGGGCTCTAAGAAGGTCTGGTGACTGCCCTTATCTTCAAATCTTGTGACTTTATCTTCAATCGATGGACAATAGCGAGGGCCTGTCCCTTCAATGATTCCACAGTATAAAGGAGACTTGTGCATATTGCCGCGAATGATCTCGTGAGTTCTTTCCGTCGTCCGCGTGAGGTGACATGCCACTTGCGGAAGCACGAACGAACGCTCAGAAAGAAAGCTAAAGGGATAAAAACTTTTTTCACCAAATTGCTCTTCGGTTTTCGAAAAATCGATGCTCTGTTTTAGCAAGCGCGGCGGAGTCCCTGTTTTAAGTCTTTGAACCCTAAATCCAAACTCCTTCAATTGATCTGAAAGGCCGACAGCGGCTTTATCGCCAACTCGCCCGCCTGACATTTGTTTGAATCCGATATGCATCACACCGTTCAGAAATGTACCAGCAGTAATAACGACTGTCTGACTTGTTATCTTTGATCCGTCGTCAAGAACTACACCCCCGCAAATACCGTTTTCCAACAGCAGTGACTTCACTTCTGCCTGAATAAGTTTGAGCCCCTTCTGATTCAAAAGAGTCTCGGTCATATACTGATTGTATTTGTGCTTGTCTGTCTGAACTCGAGTACCCCTGACGGCAGGGCCTCGTGTAGAATTCAGCCGCTTGTATTGAATGCATGTTACATCGGCAGCCTTTCCCATTTCCCCACCGAGCACATCGAGCTCGCGGACCATATGACCCTTTGCTAGCCCACCAATCGATGGATTGCAGCTCATATACCCGATTCGGTCCATATTCGTAGTGACGATCAGAGTATTGAGACCCAACCGCGCAGTTGCCAAACATGCCTCTATTCCAGCATGACCGGCGCCTACAACAATGACGTCAAAATTTGTAGCCATGATTATCTCCACTACTTTCCAATACAAAATTCTTTAAACACACGATCCATAATTTGATCGTCGAAGCTTTTACCCAAAATCTGTTGCAGGCTAATTAAGCTCTCTTTTAACTCGAGCGCCACAAACTCAGCTCCCAAATCAGACTTGAGCAGCTCATTGGCAACCTCAATTTGTTTCCGCGAAGAGTGTAGCAATTCGAACTGCCTCGAGTGTGAAACCAACGAGTTGTCTTCAAAACCCGCCTCAACCAAATGTCTGTAAATTGCAGCCTTCAAGCCCTCAGCAGTTCTTTTATCAAGCGCTGATACAAACTCAATTTTCTGGCGATTAAAAAGCTCAGCGAGCTCTTGATCAGTGAAAATTTTACTCGACCGAAGACTCAGCTGGAGGCTCATTAGTAAGTCCGAAGCTTCCGCACCCAAACGATCAGATTTATTAATAACGATCATACAATCTTTAATTCTAGATTTGATTGCCTGCAACATTCGCGGCTCTAACCAAGTTTCGAGTTGAGTTGGATCAAAAACTACCAAACAAAGATCCGCCTCTTTAGAGGCCCGAAGTGTTCTCTCGATACCTAATGATTCAACATGATCTGTGCTGTTACGAACCCCTGCCGTATCGAGAACTTTTATACTGAGCCCCTCATAAGAAAAGGAGTCCTCAATTACATCTCGGGTGGTTCCTGCAATGTCAGTCACGATGGATCGCTCTTCACCCAGCAGACTGTTCAATAAACTGCTTTTTCCTACGTTGGGAGCGCCTATCAACGCGACTTTCACGCCCTCTCGAATCAAGCGCCCAGACTTAAAAGTACTTGCCAGCTTATCAACTTCGGCAGCGATCAATGACAGTTTATCAATGAGCTCCTGATTGGATACATAATCTAAGTTCTCAGTGACAAAATCGATTCCAGCTTCAATGTGAGCAAGGCACCAAGTTAGATCATTTTCGATTTTTTCGATGATCTGGGAGAGCCCTCCCTGTAATTGCCTTGCTGCCTGCTTTGCTGCAGCAAGGGATTGGGACTCAATCATAGACACGATGGATTCAGCTTGTACCAAGTCAATACGGTTATTCATGAAAGCTCGATAAGTGAATTCGCCTTTATCAGCCAAACGCAGTCCAGCACCGGTGAAGCAGCGTAAAATCTCTCGAACAACAATGGGACTTCCGTGACAAGAAATCTCACATGTCTCTTCCCCCGTGAAACTTCGACCCTTTTCAAAAAAGGTCACAACGACTTCATCTATAGTCTGACTGTTCTCTCTAAAGACGCCGAAATAAGCTTTGTGGGACTGAGCCCTCTCTGGAAACGACGGAATAAACTTCCTCGTTGTCTGCCATGAAAGCTTGCCTGAAACTCGAATGACTGAAATACCGCCGCGACCAGGTGGTGTACTGACGGCGCAAATGGTGTCCTGATCGCGATGAAAGCTCATAGCTATTCGGTCGCTCTTCCTTCTTGAGAACCTTTCACAGGATAAATTTTGATTTTTTTAAATAGCCCATCACCAATAGATCGGGACCTAACTCGACTGTCGTTGGCTAAATACTGGTGAATTATTTTTCTATCTTTCGGCGGAAGTGCTCTAAAGTAAACAGACTTCCCCTTCTCAAGAGCAATTCCTTTTAACTTCTCCGCAAGATCGATCAGTTGCTGGCTTGTTTCTTCCTGGTATCCATTGCAATCGATCATCACATTTGTACGATCATCGGGGAAGTTATGCTGAAGCACTCGCTTCACAAATAACTGAATTGCCTCAATCATCTGGCCTTCTTTTTCTTTGAGTAATTCCTCATCAGAGCCTAAGAATTCGATCGTGATTTGTGGTTCGCCTTTATCATCAGAACCAGACTTTATCTCGAAGCTCAGATCAAATCCGCCCTTCTCAAGAATGCCTCCAACCGTACTCGATACTAACGCTTCGAGCTCGCTTGAACCTTCTTTCTTTTTTCCTCCAAAAAGCTTACTAAAAAATCCCATATTTTCCCCTTTCTACGCTTTCGCTTCCTTCGTGGCTGCCAGGGCAGACTTGTCGCGCATAAAGATTTGTTGTTGAATAATTCCGAATAGGGTGCTGATGAAAATGTAAAGCGTGAGCCCTGAAGGCAAGGCTACCATCATCAGTGCAAAAACAATTGGCAAAAACTGCAGAATCTTCGCCTGCATTGGATCCATCGTAGTTGGCGTTATTTTCTGTTGTACATACATCGATAAACCCATCAGCACAGGAAGAACATAAAAAGGATCTTTCAATGAAAGATCGTTAATCCAAAAAACAAAGGGGGCCTGATAGAGCTCGATGGACTGGCCCAGCACTTGATAAAGAGCGAAAAAAACAGGCATTTGAAGGAGCATTGGGAGGCATCCGCCCAAGGGATTAACTTTGTTTTCCCTCATTAGACTCATCATTTCCGTGTTCAGCTTTTGAGCATCGTCTTTATATCGCTCACGCAAAGACTGAATCATTGGCTGAATTTTTTGCATCTTTTTCATTGAGTTATAGGAAGCAATATTAAATGGTAAAACGATAAATCTCACAAGAATTGTCAGGACGATAATGGCAAGTCCCCAATTACTTACAAAACTATGAAACCACTGAAGCAAAACTAAAAGAAGTTTTGCAATTGATGCAAAAAATCCAAAGTTGATGATCTCAACCATTTCACTATCTACACTCTTTAAAATGCCGTGGGATTTCGGACCTGCATACCCAACATAGTTGATCTCCATGAATGGCTTCACATTGATTGGTCGGTATTCCATTCGTGCGGTCAAAAGTTGCTCTCCAGATTTTGTTGTCTGAGCCAGCGGCCTAGCAAGAACCTTCACATCTGGAAGAACTTCTGATTTGTCCGAAATAGCCGCAGTGAAATACTGAGAGCTGATAGCAACCATCGCTCCAGCTGGAAAAGACTTATCAAGAATCTCTCCAAGGTGCGAAACATTAAATCTTTCATTTTTTCCGCCATAATGAGCCACGATTTCTTGATGTTCAAAACTGGGAATAAGAAAACTTCCAGATCCATAAACCATCTGGGGTTCAATCATTGTGGTTGCAAGACCACGAAATCCAGCAGGGGCATTTTCAATCACAACCTGGGTTCTAAAAGACCCCGTCTTATCATCGAATTGAACTTTCTTCTTGAGGACCGCGCCTTCAACATTTGAAACGCCTTCGATGGTAGATTCATTTGTTTTTCTAAGAATAAAGACTATTGGCTTTTCTGTTGCCAAAGAAATTGTTGCGAATACTCCTTGGCCAGGTACATTCCCAATCTTCACAGGATTTTTTTCTCGATCCGTGTAGCTCTGAAGGGTCAAATCATGCAGGCCCATTCCAAAATTACTGACCCTAAAGGCCATTCCAGCCACATTCATTTCCAAAAATTGCTCTGGAGTTTCTAATGCCTCAGCTAAAGAATTAGACTTTTGTGAGCCCGGCTGGGACTTTGATTCAGGTTTACCAACTTCCATCGTTCCCGCCTGAGTTCCTTCAGAGTCTGCAGCTGCTGATTGAGGACTGGACTCGGGGCCCTTAGCTGGGGGATATTTTTTAGCAAGATAACTTTGCCATCCAAAGAATACGGCTCCACAGAGAATAATCGCAATAATCGTTTTCGGGTCGAAAAAGTTATCTTGTCGCTCTTGCACAACAGTCCTCCTGATGAAGATGAGGTACGGGATCGTAACCAAAGCGGCCGCCCGGACGACAACTTAAAATTCTTTTACAAATTAAGATAAGGGCCCTGTACGGTGGATGTATCTTAAGGGCATCCACTGCATACTCAGAGCATGAAGGTTCAAACCGGCAGGCTCCGCCAAGGTGGTTTGTTAAGATTGATCGGTAAGCCCCCACGGCAAGTAAAAAAACGCTAGTCATCAAGCTTGATAAGGCTCTGAAAAGCCTTGTCCAGAGCTTGGATAAACTCTGCGTGATTGAGCTTTTTGTAGAAATCGCTTGGCATTGGCTTAAAGAGAACATTAACATCCATTTCTGGATTAAGACCGCTCTCGCTGTAAATTCTGAAAAAATACTCTCGGCACCATCTCTTTAGCCGATTTCTGACGACAGCATTTCCTATCTTTTTCGTGATAGTATAACCGTATCTAAGTCGCCCCTCACTATTTTTGATAAACGCAAGGGACAGCCAACCAGATGTCGTCCTTCTTTTTCCAGAGTTCTTAATCCTTAAAAAATCCGAACTGTTACGGATGACGATGGGTCGGTTATTTTCCACCAGTTTTTACAACAAGACGCTTTCTACCCTTGGCGCGACGGCGTGAAAGCACTTCTTGTCCATCTTTTGTGGCCATGCGTGCACGGAATCCATGGGTTCTTTTTCGACGAACTTTACTTGGTTGATAGGTACGTTTCATAGTTACTCCCAGCCCAGACTTTTATTAAAGTCTCATTAAATTAGATATTTACGCCATATTTACGGCAAGTTCACCCGCAGTGAAGTTCTGGTTTTAAACCATAGCGCAGCAATTTGGTCAACAGTTGTCATCTGTTTTTCCTCGGTGTATCCCCCGTCTTTCATCACGGCCAGGGGAATTAGGGGGTGGGCGTGGAGATTAATTCTGCTTTTTGGGAACAGATTAAATCCAACATTATTCAACAGGAGCAGAATCCATCCCAACTCACATGGGTGTCTTCTGTCTCATATGTCACCACCGAAGGTGACCAAGAATGCCCTAAAATGGTTTTAGGAGTTCGGAACCAATTTTTTCAATATTATATTCAAGAAAGTTATCTTGATAAGTTTTATCTAGAAGCTCAAAAGCTCAATAATAACAAGCCGATAGTTATTGATCTCAGAATTCTTCCAAAAGAAGAGGCGACCTCTTCAGAAATTGAAAAATCATTCGAAGAGCCAGCTCCTTCGGTTTACCGAGAGCCTATTCAGCGAGTAAAACCTTTAACTATGATGAGTGTTGGACCGGGAAGACCTAATGAACAGCTCAATCCAGAGCTGACTTTTAAAAGCTTCGTTGTTGGGCGAAACAACGAGTTTGCACATGCTGCGTGCTACAATATTGCTCAAAATCCTGGGACTGGAAACTACAACCCACTCTTTATTTGTGGACCTGTGGGAATGGGTAAAACCCATTTGTTGCAGGCTGTGGGAAATGAAATATCAGCGGCTTTTCCACACTTAAGAATTCTTTATTTTTCAGCAGAAAGATTCTTAAACGAGTGCATTTCACATATTCAAAGAAAAAGTATGGAGTCTTTTCGGCAAAAATATCGTGAGTCCGCTGACGTGATCCTAGTGGATGACGTTCAAATGCTTGGACGCGGCGAAGCCGTTCAGGGCGAATTTTTCCATATCCTGAATGCATTTATTGAGCAGAAAAAGCAGATCGTTCTGGCTTCTGATCGACTACCTAAAGATATCATGGGGCTTGAGGACAGAAGCAGATCTCGAATGGAATATGGTGTCATTGCTGATATCAAGATGCCGGATCTTGAAACAAGAATTGCTATCCTTCGATACAAAGCAGAGAAAGAGGCTTTGCGCCTTTCAGAAGAGGTGATTACTCACATAGCCAGAATATCCAAAAGATCTATCCGGCAACTAGAGGGTAATCTTAAAAAGATTAAATTGTTTAGTGAGCTCCAGGGTTTACCTATAGACATGGACCTCGTGAAGAAAATTATTCAGCACGAAGAGGCTCAAGGGACTATTTCCATTGAAGATATTCAAAAACTAGTGGCTGACCACTTTCAAGTCCGTATGCAGGACCTTAAATCGAGCACTCGCTCTAAACAAATCGTCATTCCACGACAGGCAGCAATGTATTTGATTAAGAAAAATTTGGAAAGGTCCTTGGTAGATATTGGACGTGCTTTCGGAGGTAAAGATCACACGACAGTGATGAATGCGATTGAAAGGATTGATATCCTCACCAAAAAAGATTTGGATTTAAAGAGTTCTATCGAAGAGTTACAAACCAAAATCCACAATATCACAGGTCTGTAAATGTGGACTGTGGGTTAAGCTGTGGAGAATGCTGGGTACTAAAATGTGGGTCTTTTTTATCCACAATTTATGCAAGAAGTTATCGATTTTGCACACAGTTAAAATCCACATAGATTTTTTAGTGTTTACAAAGGTTTAAGTCGTTTGCTAGTTTTTCCACGCTCCTACTACGTCTACTAGTTTTTTATATATATAAGAAAGTAGATAAAGAAGATGAGGAAAGAGTTATGAAACTTGAAATTGAAAAAAAAGATCTCATGAGTCTGATCGGCAAAACACAGAACATTGTCGAGAAAAGAAATACAATGCCTGTGCTGGTTAACGTTCTTCTCGAGGCCGACCAAAATAACCTGAAAGTTTTTGCAACAGATCTTGAAGTAAGTTTAACAGACTCAGTTCCTTGCAAAGTCATTCAAAGTGGTAAGGTCGCCGTCAGCGCTAAATCTTTATTCGAAATTGCAAAAGAACTTTCTGAAGGTTTTATCCAACTGACAAAGAAAGAAAATAACTGGTTAGAGATTAAACAAGGAAAATACAACTCAAAGATTGTAGGAATTAGCGCCGAAGAATATCCTGTTTTTCCATCATCACTAGCACAGAATTTCATTCGGATTGAATCAGAAGTTCTTCAGGACATGATTGATAAGACTCTTTACTCTGTTTCTACTGACGAAACTCGTTATCACCTGAACGGTGTGTACTTTGAACAAAAATCTGATTCCGGATACACGATGGTAGCCACTGATGGACACCGTCTTTCACTGATCTCAAAACAGCTGGATCAGAAAAAAAATATCGTGACTGGGCAAGGTGTAATTATTCCCCGTAAGGGCCTCCACGAGATTAAAAAATTGCTCGAGTCGATCAGTGGACAATTTGACCTTGCGATTGAAGGTTCTCAACTGATCGTAAAGCACGGTTCGACAACACTAATGATCCGACTGATCGAAGGGAAGTATCCAAATTATCAACAGTTTATTCCACAAAAGTTGTCTCGAAAGATTAAGATCAATCGAGAAGCATTTTTAACTTCATTGAAACGTGTTTCTCTTTTGGCAAATCACAAATCAAAGGCAGTCACTCTTTCTTTGAGTAAAGGTCGAATGGAAATTGCTTCCAATAATCCTGAGCTCGGTGATGCTAAAGAAGAAATCGAAGTTGGTTATGACGGCCAAGATATGAAAATTGGATTTAACGCAAAATACATTACAGATATTTTGAATGCGATTAATGATGATGAAGTAGATTTCGAGATCAACGATCAATTATCACCCGGATTAATGAGACCTCATAACGATCAAAACTATACTTGTGTTGTTATGCCAATGAGAATCTAAGGATTCATGTTCCAGGGAATTTATCTAAATCAATTTAGATCCTACCCTGAGGCAACTTTTCTGTTTTCTCCACAAGTGAATGTCTTCGTTGGTAAAAACGGTGTTGGAAAATCTAATCTTCTTGAAGCTCTTTGTTTATTGACCCAAGGAGATTCGTTTCGCTATTGCGAGAATAGTAATCTTATTCGCCATGGCTCCCATTCAGCTTTTATCAAGGGTAAATTCAAGTCCCCGGATTTGTTGTTCGAGATTAGCTTAGAGATTCTGAAAAGTAAGAAGAATTTCCAGATCAACAATAAAAGATCCAATGCAGCTGACCTCCAACGTCGGTTCACGGCAGTTATTTTTTCCCCTGAGTCCCTGGCCGCGATTAAAGAGGGTGCTGATCTTCGTCGCCAATTGGTGGATGAAGCTGTTGTTTTGTTTGAACCGAGAAATGCTGATCTCATCTCTGAGTTTAGAAAGGCACTTAAAGCGAGAAACAGAGTGTTGCGTGACTATGGAGATCAGAAAGTCTCCAAAAATGAAACCTTGGCCATTTTAGAAAGCTTGGAGCCTATTTTTCTCAAGCATTCCCTTCAACTCACAACGGCCCGAATTCAGGCGTTAAAGGCCCTTCACTCAGACTTTAATAATGCAATGCGAAGTATTTCTGAGAAGACGGATGTGGATATCTCCGTGGAATATGTGATCTCAGATCATAATGCACTCGATTTTTCATCGGCAGACCTCACATTTTTGCTCAAAAAAAGGCTGTTCGAATTGCGTGACGCCGAGCTTTCAAGTGGAACCTCACTCATTGGTCCCCAGAAGCACGACATCAAGATTCTATATAATCAAAATGACTCAAGATTTTACTGTTCGCAGGGGCAGCAAAGAGCCCTGATATTATCTTTCAAAATGGCTCAAATTGTGTATCATAGAAAGCTTCATGGAAGCTTTCCAATTTTGATGTTGGACGATGTTCTGTCAGAACTCGATCCAAGCAAAAGAGAAGCTCTCATTAGATTTTTAGCGAGCATCGAAACGCAGATATTTCTGACGACAACAGACCTCTCGGAATCCGTGGGTCTTAATGAGCGAGAAGTTTCAGTGATTCGAGTCAACGAAGGATGAATAGATGAGTACGGACACGCAAAAAGCTTATACAGCAGATTCGATCCAAGTTCTTGAGGGATTAGAAGCTGTTCGCAAAAGACCAGGAATGTATATCGGTGATACAGGCATTCGCGGTTATCATCACCTTGTGTATGAAATCGTGGATAACTCGGTTGATGAAGCGCTGGCCGGGTTTTGTAAGCATATCAACGTGACGATCAACACGGATGAATCTATCACTGTTGAAGATGATGGTCGTGGAATTCCAGTCGATGCTCATAAAAACGGAAAAAGTGCTCTTGAAGTCGTCATGACTGTTCTTCACGCTGGTGGAAAATTTGACGGAGGTACTTACAAAGTATCTGGTGGTCTTCACGGGGTCGGTGCATCGGTTGTGAATGCCCTGTCCTCACGTGTTTCCGTAGAGGTTCGAAGAGCTGGATTCGTCCATCGTCAGGCTTATGCTAAGGGAGCCCCACAAGGCGAGCTTGAAAAAGGAGAAACCACTGATAAGACGGGGACTAAAACAACTTTCAAACCTGATCGTGAAATCTTCAAAGATGAAGGTACTAGTTTTGATTTTAATACCCTAGCGAACCGATTTCGTGAACTCGCATTTTTAAATGCGGGACTTTACATTTCACTCAAAGATGAGCGAACTGGAAAGAAACAAGAATTTCAATATTCGAATGGTATTGCTGAATTCGTCAGTTACATGAATCAAAGTAAGAAGGCGATCCACAATGAGGTTATTTTCTTCAAAGGGGAAAAAGACAACGTTGAAGCAGAAATCGCTCTGCAATGGAACGACTCATACTCAGAATCAATTTTTACTTATTGTAATAACATCAACACGATCGAAGGCGGAACTCACCTCGTTGGTTTTCGCGGGGCTCTTACAAGAACAACGAACTCGTATGCCGCTGAAAAAAATCTTTTGAAAGACCTCAAAGTTTCTCTTGAAGGTGAAGATATCCGTGAAGGATTGGCAGCAGTTATATCAGTTAAAGTGCGTGAACCTCAGTTTGAAGGACAAACGAAGACTAAGCTTGGAAACACCGAAGTGAAGGGAATCGTTGAGTCCCTGGTGA
Source organism: Pseudomonadota bacterium (assembly GCA_021300175.1). Taxonomy (GTDB): domain Bacteria; phylum Bdellovibrionota; class Bdellovibrionia; order Bdellovibrionales; family Bdellovibrionaceae; genus JAJTIC01. The sequence goes on along the minus strand of JAJTIC010000016.1, from coordinate 12,137 downwards.
ATGAGAAGTTGGGTGATTGGTTTGATAGAAACCCCAGCGTCGCTAAAACAATTATCGGCAAAAGTGTGGAAGCAGCTCGAGCTCGGGAAGCAGCCCGCAAAGCCAGAGACCTCACTCGTCGAAAAACTGCTTTAGATGGCGGATCTCTTCCGGGAAAAATGGCGGATTGCCAAGAACGAGATCCTCAATTGTGCGAACTTTACTTGGTTGAGGGTGACTCGGCAGGTGGTTCAGCAAAGCAGGCTCGTGATCGCAGAACTCAAGCGGTGCTTCCTTTAAAAGGTAAAATCTTAAACGTTGAGAAAGCGCGCTTTGATAAAATGCTCTCAAACGATGAGATTAAATATATGATCTCTGCATTGGGTACTGGTATTGGTAAAGACAATATCGACGCCAATAAAATCCGTTATCACAAGATTATTATTATGACAGATGCGGATGTGGACGGCTCACATATTAGAACTCTGCTGCTAACATTCTTTTATCGCCAAATGCCTGAGGTTCTAGAAAAAGGCTATATCTATATCGCCCAACCACCTCTCTATCGAGCAAAAAAGGGTCAGCAAGAAGTTTATCTCAAAGATGATTCTGCTCTGACAGAGTTTCTTTTGGGTTCGGGCTTAAAAGATGTTCGAATTAAATCTGCAAAATCTGGCCAAGAGGGCGAGGTCCGAAGAGTCGTTCTATCAATTCAGAAGTTTAATCAGCTTCTGAAAAATTCCAGAGCTAAGTATGATCCAGCAGTTCTTTCATTTTTCATCAGTAAAGTTGCTGACCATGATTTGGTGTTCAGCTCAGAGTCAAAACTCACTGCAGCTCTTTCAGATTTGAAAGATTGGGTGATGACCAATAGTGATCTTGGAATTACAGAAATTCAGTCAAAGGTGAGCATGGAAGATGGTAAGCCAGTGGCTCATATCAACACGGTGAGATTTGCAGAGCGAATGATCACGAAATTGAATTCTGAGGTGGTTCTGGCTTCAGAATGGATTGAACTCAGTACACTGTGGTCTGATATCCAAGGGATTTCGAAGCTTCCGATTTCTATCGAGATGGATAAGAAAGAGTTTTCTTTTGATAGCTACGATTCGTTCTATGAATTTGTCATGGAGAACACCAAAAAAGGCTATTACATCCAGCGATACAAGGGATTAGGGGAAATGAACCCCGAGCAACTCTGGGAAACGACTTTGAACCCCGAGAATAGAAATCTTTTAAGAGTCACTATTGATGATGCTGTTGCTGCTGATGAAACTTTCTCAGTTCTCATGGGTGAGCAAGTTGAGCCACGAAGAAAATTCATCCATGATAACGCACTGATGGCAAGAGGATTGGACGTATAAGATGGAACAAAAAGGCGTAACCCTCGTAGATATCAACAAAGAAATGCGAGAAGCATACCTGCAGTACTCAATGAGCGTTATTGTAGGTCGTGCTCTCCCCGATGTCAGAGATGGACTAAAACCAGTTCATCGCCGCGTCTTGTTTGCAATGCATGAAATGAGCAACACTCACGATAAGCCATATAAAAAATCAGCTCGTGTTGTGGGTGATGTCATCGGTAAATACCATCCTCATGGGGACGGCGCTGTGTACGACACCATGGTGAGAATGGCTCAGGACTTTTCTTTGCGCTACCCTTTGATTGACGGCCAGGGGAACTTTGGCTCTATCGATGGAGATTCACCAGCGGCTCAACGTTACACCGAAGTGAGAATGACTCGTTTGGCGGAAGAAATTCTTGCCGACATCGAAAAGGAAACGGTTCCTTTTGGACCTAATTACGATGATTCATTAGAAATTCCACTCGTATTACCTGCTAAATTTCCCAATCTTTTGGTGAATGGTTCTGCCGGTATTGCGGTGGGAATGGCTACAAATATTCCCCCACATAATTTGGGAGAAGTTATTGATGGATGCATTCATCTCATCAAGAATCCTAATTGCAGCATTGATGAAGTCATTGAAAGAATTCCAGGACCTGATTTCCCGTCAGCGGGAGTGATTCTTGGGAGAGAGGGAATTCTCCAGGCTTATAAAAAAGGCAAAGGTATTATCACACTGAAAGCCGTGGCCGAGATTGTTCAGAAAAAAGATCACGAAGAGATCATTGTTTCTGAGATTCCATACCAGGTGAATAAGGCAAAACTAATTGAGAGTATTGCTGACCTGGTTAAAGAAAAACAGATCGAAGGAATTGCGGACATTAGGGATGAGTCATCTCGCGAAGGAATGAGAATTGTTATTCAGGTGAAGCGAAATGAAAACGCATCGGTGATCCTGAACCGTTTGTATAAGTTTACACAAATGCAAGTGAGCTTCGGTATCATTATGCTGGCTCTGGACGCAAAAAATCAGCCCGTGACCTTTGACATCAAAGGGATGCTGCAGGCTTTTGTCGATCATCGAAGAGACGTTGTTACAAAGAGATGTATTTTCGATTTAAAGAAGGCCCAAGAAAGAGCGCATATTTTGGAAGGCTTAAAGCGGGCGCTCGAACAAATCGATGCAGTTATTCAGACAATCAAAGCTTCAAAAGAGGCCGAGGCCGCACGAACAAACCTCATGTCAAAATTTAGCTTTTCTGAAAAGCAGGCGCAGGCCATTTTGGAAATGCGATTACAGCGGCTGACGGGCCTAGAAAGAGAAAAAATTGAAGCTGAACTTGCAGAATTGAACAAAAATATTGAATGGTTAAAATTTGTACTGAGCGATGTGCAGGAGATCTTTAAAATTATCGTTGCTGAACTCGAAGACATTAGAAAACGGTATGCTGACGATCGACGAACAAAGATCGAAGGCGATACTGGTGACATTGAAGATGAAGATCTGATCGCCGATGAACAGATGGTAGTCACTGTGACTAATACCGGCTACATCAAGCGAATTTCTACTGACGAGTACCGCTTACAGAAGCGCGGTGGAAAAGGTCTTAAGGGTATGGAGACTCGCGAAGAGGATTACGTCACAGATATCTTTATTGCGAGCACGAAAACCACTCTTTTAGTTTTTACAGACAAAGGAAAAGTGTACTGGTGTAAGGTTCATCGACTGCCAATGGGAACGCGAACTTCTAAGGGGAAAGCGATCGCCAATGTTGTTCAGCTTTCTAATAACGAAAAAGTCATGGCAATTCTTCCTGTCGAGGAATTTGTAGAAAATAAATACGTGGTCATGGTGACCGAGAAGGGCATCATTAAGAAAACAAGCTTAGATGCTTTTTCAAACCCAAGAACCGCTGGAATCATTGCGCTAACAACAGATCTGGATGATCAGGTTATAGATGCAAAAATTTCAGATGGTCTGTCAGATATCTTTTTGGCAACCAGAGAAGGTATGTCGATTCGATTTAACGAAGATGATGTTCGTCCGATGGGCCGATCAGCGCGCGGGGTAAAAGGCATCACGCTTGCCAAAGCAGACGTCGTTGTTGGCATGGAAGTAATAGAAAAGGATACAAGAGACACTATCTTAATGGTCACTGAGTCTGGCTATGGGAAGAGATCTGAAGTCTCTGAGTATCGCATCCAGTCGCGCGGTGGGGTGGGCATCATCACACAAAAAACCACTGATAAAGTCGGAAGCGTTGTGGGAACACGAAAAGTGATGAATTCAGAAGAGCTGATTTTGAGCACCGATAAAGGCCAAGTGATTAGAATGAAGATCACAGATATTTCGATCCTGGGGCGTAACACCCAAGGTGTTCGCCTTATTAATCTTGATGAAAAGGCTGAAAAAGTGACGGGTCTTGCAACACTCGAACACACGGATGAGGAATCACCTGCACAGACGCATTGATTCTTTTTTTGTTTTACTCATCGGCATGATTTTGGTGGCGTGCACCTCGCCTGAAGAGCGCGCGTGGCAAAAAGCCGGCGATCAAATTGAAAAAGGGCACTTTAGAATTGGTCTGTCATATCTCGATCAGATTATCCAGAGAGAAGGTCAACCCATCTGGATTATGAGGGCCCTGAAAGAAGCAGCTCGAGTCAGTTTTTTTGAGCTCAAAGACTATAAAAAATCTGCTGAGTATCACCGAAAAATTGTTGTGATTTCGGAAGATCCGGTTGAGAGAACCAACTCACAAAGACAGCTTGCCAACATTTATTTCGATCATTTGGCCAACTACTCTGAGGCTATAATCGAAATTAACAAACTCATCTCTTTGCTGACTGAGCCCGGAGAGCGCTCCAGATATAAAATTAGTTTGGCCCGAGCTTATTACTATCAAAATGCGTTTGAGCAATCACTGAACGAGGTAGAAGAGTTTTTGAAACTGAACCAAACAGAACAAGAGCGATTTGATATGCTGATGCTCAAAGGAAACATTTTTCTTGCGAAAAAGGACCTGACAAAAGCGGCCACGGTTTTTCAACAGGTATTGAAAGAGTTCCCCAAAAGATCAAAATCAGAGAACGTGGGGCTCACCTTGGCTGTTTGCTATGAAGAAATGAAAGACTATAAAAATGCAGTCCATATTCTAAGAGAGATGCGGGGCTCTCATCCAATCCCCGAATATATCGACCTGAGAATAAAGAGACTTGAGGATCGTCAAAAGAACTTACCGGGAGCTCGGGGTTTTAGAAAGTAATGAGAAGGAACAAATGGCTTGTCACCTCAGTCTTAGGGTTTGAACTTACTGGAATCATCGTCGGGTCGGTTTTTTTGGGTAGATTTCTGGAGTCTATTTACCCAGCAAAAGGACTTATTATTGCCTTGTTGCTTGTCGCAGGATTCATTTCTTGGTTGATCCATACCATTTTCTTGATAAAGAAAATCGAAAAGGAATAGACTCAGGCCCAAATGAAAACCAGAAAACTACCATGAAATACTTGATTCTTCTTCAAATTGCTGTGAGCTTGTTTGGAGCCCTTTTTGTTTTGATTTTTAACACCCCGCAAAACGCAGGCTCATTCCTTTCGGGGGCAATGCTGATCGCACTGAACATGTATCTCTTAGACTTATCATGGGGGCAAGTACTCAAGAAAAAACTCGTTGCCATGAGCTTTCTCATCATAGTATTCAAGTACGCACTTTTGACGGGGCTGGTTTACTTGCTTGCTCACTCGCGCATGATTAATCTTGTGTGGATGGTTGCTGGCTTAAGTTCACTGGTTTTGACAGGCCTTTTGGGGGCCTTCATTCATCGTTTAAAAGTAGAGAACCAAAGCTGAGGAATCATGGCATTTAGTTGGACATCATTAATACCAGGTGTTGGACACGAATACGCTCACGTGGCGACAGCCGGTATTGTGACTGTGGGCCTTATTGGTGCGGGACTAGCTGCGCGATCTGCTTTGGGCGCTGGCGAAAAAGCTGTGGTCCCTGCGGAAAAATTTTCGATACGCGGTCTCACGGAACTGGCAACGGAGTTCATTTACAATCTTGCAAGCTCGATCATAGGTCCCGCAGGTAAACACTACGTCCCTTTGTTTGCAGCTGTGTTTGTGTGGACTTATGTGAATAATTTGGTGGGATTTATTCCTGGCATGGCTCCCGCGACCGAAATTATGTCGACCTCTTTTGCAATGGGTATTTTTATTTTCTTGGCCTATAACTTTATTGGCTTAAAGGTCAATGGGCTGGCCTATCTTAAACATTTTGTAGGACCTGTGTGGTGGCTTTTCATGTTGATGATTCCCCTCGAGATCATTTCTCATTTAGTCAGACCATTCTCATTGGGCCTTCGACTTGCAAATGTGCTCATGGGTGACCACAAAGTCGTTTCAGTCTTTACTGATCTTGTTCCAGTTTTAGTCCCGCTCCCATTTTTGATGCTGGGATTGATTGTTACCTTTGTTCAGGCATTTGTATTTACGCTTTTGTCTATGGTCTATGTTTCCTTGGCACAAGCACACGATCACTAAAAATTAAAGAACCTCTAAAGTAAGGAGAAGGTTGTAATGAAAAACATCGCGAAAGTTCTCATGGTAGTAATGGCATCTCTGATGGCCTCTTCTGCATTTGCTGAAGAAGCTACAACAGCTGGGACAGCGGCCGCAGCAGCCACTGGTTTCACAAACGCCGGACTTGCATCGTTTGCGGCATTTTTGGGCCTCGGGCTAGCGGCGATTGGAGGCGCTATTGGGCAGTCTCGTGTGGCTTCCGCGGCGCTTGAAGGAATTGCAAGAAATCCACAAGCTTCCGATAAGATCTTCACTCCGCTCATCTTGGCGCTTGCGTTCATTGAATCTCTCGTGATCTACGCGCTTGTTATCGCTCTGATCAAAACATAGTTTTTGGAAGAGTTAGTAAGAGTAAAAAAGCCAGCTTATCGCTGGCTTTTTTATTTGGAGCTTTTCGTTTAGTAAGGTTTATAGGTATCGATTAACAACTTGATAAACGCGGTCCTGAATTTTCTTAAGACCATCTTCCGTGGAAGACTCAAATCTGAGAACTAGGACAGGTTGAGTGTTGGAAGATCTAGCAAGAGCCCAGCCATCCTCGAAACTTATTCTAACACCATCAATAAGATTTAACGAATAGTCTGCTCCAGGTCCGCCCTTGAAAGCTTCTTTTAATTTTTCCACAATCAGAACTTTCTTTTCTTCAGTTGTATCAATTCTGAGCTCTGGAGTGTTGAAAGCTGAGGGTAAACCCTCAAGCAATTGAGGAATCGTTTTACCGGAGCGCTTTATAATTTCACAGAGCCTCAGAGCTGCATACATCGCATCGTCGTAGCCGTAATTTCGGTCATTGAAGAAAATGTGGCCTGACATTTCCCCACCAAAGGGAGCTTTTTCGATTTTAATTTTTTCTTTGATCAGTGAGTGCCCCGTCTTCCACATGATAGGTTCGCCACCAAATTTTTTGATATCATCATAAAGGCGGTCTGAACACTTAACATCTCCAATGATCTTTCCACCTTTACCCGTGGATAAGATATCTCGGCTAATGATGACCATCAGCTCATCTCCATAAACCATTCCGCCCGTGTGGTCTACGATACCAATACGATCGGCATCACCGTCAAAGCCAATACCGACAGTGGCACCCTCTTTTTTTACTTGTGCAACAAGATCAATAAGATTCTTTTCAACAGTTGGATCGGGGTGGTGATTCGGGAAGTTTCCATCGGGTTTCTCAAACAGAATGGTGGGCTTAAGCCCCACACTTTCAAAAAGTTTCTTGACGATACAACCAGCAGCGCCATTCCCACAATCGAGGACAACTTTAACGCCTGAGAGATCACCAAACTCACGACGGTTTTTATCAACATAGGTTGGAAAAATATCAAAGGGCTCTTCATGACCCCGACCAGATGGGAAGACACCTTTTTCCATGATACGTCGTAGTTCCTGAATATCATCACCAAAGATCGTTCCCTTACCGACACTGATTTTGAAGCCGTTGTATTCGGGAGGATTATGAGATCCCGTAATCATCAAAGCACCATGCACTCCGGGAACTTCAAAAGTCGCAAAATAAGAAATGGGAGAGGTGACGAGCCCGATATAGAGAACCCGAGCGCCACACTCTGTTAATCCCCGAGAAAGGCTCTCCTTGATCTCTGGTGAACTCAGACGGGCGTCATGGCCCAAGACGACGGTTGGGTTTGAAATACCTTTTTTAGTGAAGAGGTATTGGCAATACGATTTTCCAAGAAGATAGGCGAAGTCTTTGTCGAACTCTCCGTTGTAGACACCACGAATATCATACTCTCTAAAAATGACATTTTTATACATGTTAACCTCTGGAATTCAGTAACTTTATCGCAAGAGCAATAGCTTCTCTCATTGACGAAGCGTCAGCAATATTTTTCCCGAAAATGTCCTTCGCTGTGCCATGATCGACGCTAGTTCGAATGAAGGGAATACCTAAAGTTCTGTGGACCCCAGATCCGTGACCGTGAAGAGTTTTAAAGGGAATCAGTCCTTGGTCATGGTAAAGGGCGACGAAGACGCTGTATTTCCGCAGATGACTTGGTGTGAACGCAGAATCGGGAACAAGAGGCCCCCGAATTCCCCTGCCTCTTTTTTGAATCCATCGAGACATCCAGCTCATCTCCTCGAGGCCGATGAGTCCTTTGTCTCCCGAGTGGGGATTGAGTCCAAGTATTCCGATTGGTTTTCTTCTTTCTGCTGGAGCTAGGGATTTACGCAACTCAAGAGCTGCATGAACAGCGCCTTGAAGACATTGAGCGCTCACGTTTTGGGGAACCTGAGAAAGTGGTATATGCCCCGTTGCCAGGACTAAGTTAAAGTGCGCTCCATAGAAACCCATCAATGCCGACTTGGCACCGCTAACCTTTTTGAGGATTTCAGTATGCCCAATTTCTTTCATTCCCGCAGCTTTGATTTCTGGCTTGGATAATGGAGCAGTGACAAGTCCAAATTGATCAGGAAACTGATGACAGATCTTAGCCACACTTTCCACCCAGCGAGCAGGCGATTGTAAGGAATGAACTTCGATCAATGTCTTTCCACCAATCAGTGAAACATCAAGAGCATCATATAAATGATGGCAAGTGACCACTTTGAAATTTCGGAGAATCCTTTTGAGGCATCTCCGGTACTCCAAAGGAGGAGTTTTGCTGCTTGTGAAAAAAATCAATCGGTAGTGTTTTGGAATGAGCGTTTTTATGATCGATTTACTAAAAACTTCGAGACCAATTCCATCACCATCCCCGGTGGTGACAAAAAGTACCTTCACCTTGTTCTTTCGCATCAATTAATCCGAATAAAAGATTCTTCGCGTTTTGAATCTAACCAGTTTTTAAAATGCTTTTGAAAAGCTTTTTCATACAAATTTGAACGCAGGCGCTCTTTCTCTTTTTCAAATCTCGGGTCTGGAAGGAGTTTCTTTTGAACCACTTTTAAAATATGAAAACCAGCTCTTGAAGCTACGAGGCTAGAAAACCCTTTCTCTTGCACAGATGAAAGAGCAATGTCCCACCCCGGCGGGAGCTCATTGGATTTGAAAGTTCCGAGGATTCCCCCTTGCGAAAAGTTGGTGTCTTCAGAGTTCTGCTCAGCTAGGGATTCGAAATTACCGCCTGCCTGGAGCTTCCCAAGAACATCTTGAGCTCTGGATTTAGCGCCCTCAAGCCCTCCCTTTTTGGGATTAAAAAGGATGTGCGCCAGCTGATATTCAAAAATCCCTGCATTAGCCTCAGGATATTGTCTTAAAAATTGCCCTAGGATATCTTCATCACTCACACGAATCTTTGAGGAAATTTCAGATTCAATGAGTGATTGTCGCTCAATTTTGCCACGAACAAATTGCTGGTATTCAGCGACGCCCATTCCCTGCCCCTTAACAGCACTCAAGAGCTCAGCCCGTGTCATGCCATTTCGTTTAGCGATATCTCTGATTTCGCTTTCAACTTTCTCAAGAGTGACCGAAAGATTGAGGCGCTTTATCTCGGACTCGATTATTTTCTCGTTGATGAGATAGTCGAGCTGAAGCTTTTCATCTTTCTTGAGCTCGGCAGTCGACTTTCCAAGCAAGAGAAGATCATCAAGACCCTGCCCTAAGGATACCTTTTTCTTAAAATCAGCAAAATCTGACTGAGTGACAATTTCAGAGTTAACAACTGCCAAAATTCGGTCAATAGGAGCTGCCAATGATTGGATCGAAAAAAGAATCATCAGAGAGAAAAGAAATTTCATTTGACTCCTCGTGTTTCAACGGTGACTGAGTTGATCATTGACTGATCTCTTAATACGCGTGCAGATCTTATCTGAGCATCTAACCATGAAGCAAACAGGGCCTGCTCTTTTTTACCCATCAGAAATTGAACAATCTGGGGCCTGACCTCCTCAAGCGATGCAAAACCAGGAGGGGCCTTTCGTTCCACTTTAAAGATATGGAATCCATAAGGGCTCTCAAGAATTCCAGAAACCCCACCAACAGGGAGCAAAAAAGCCTTATCAAATATATCCACAGTGCCTTTTTCCATCCAACCAATGAGGCCACCAGCTTTAGCTTCGGGGCTCACGGATGATTTTTTTGCAACTTCGGCAAAGTCCTTCTTTTTAAGCTCATCTCTGATAGCTTCTGCTTTTGAAAGCTCGTCAGTGATAATCTGTCTTAGGTAGACTCTTTCCTTCAAGCGGTAGCGCTCTTTGTTTTCTTGATAGTAACGCTCGATTTCATTGGGCTTAGGGCCCTCAACTCCTGAAGTAATCTTCTTAAAGATCATTCTTTCGAGGAGGTGCGCCTTCATTTCGTCCTTCCAATCGGCCAAAGAAATTCCTTCTTCTGCAAGGGCCCTTCGAAAGGAGAGGTCATCCGGGTAAGAGGACCTGAATGAATTCACCTCATCTTCAAGAGCTTTGTCAGTAACTTCAATCTTTTCCTTTTTTGCATAGTCAATAGCCAGAGCTTGAAGAATGAATGCTCTGATAATTTCCTCTTTTGCCCTAATGACGTTATTCGGATCCTTAGCTGCAAGGGAGTCGTAGGCTTTGAGTTTTCGCGCGAGGCGATTTGCAAACTCCTTGGCTGTGAGAGTTTGCTCATTCACTTGAACGAGAGTTCGTTGAGCAAGCTGAGAGGAGGGGTTTGTGCACCCTAAGATCGTTGCCAAAAAAATAAAAAGCCCCACTTGAATGGGGCTCTGAACAAACGTTCTCAAAAAATCCTCGATGATCCTAGTTAATCAAGCCCTTATTGATCTGGATCTTATAACTCTTCTTCAAGCCCTCAAAGTACTGATTAAAGATATCACGGCGTTTCTCATCAAATACGGCAGCTCTCAATTGGCGCTTGTTGGCATTTTCATAGGATCTGCGGCCAGTGACCTTCACGATGTGAAAGCCGAACTGAGTTTCAATCAGGCCCTTCACCTCACCAATTTTCATTCCAAGGACAGTTTCATAAACCACCGGAACGACAGTAACTCGACTTTGCCAGCCGACATCACCACCTGTTTGCTTGCTGAGAGGATCATCTGAATACAGACGTACGAGCTCTTCAAAGGGTCGCTTACTGGATTTGACTTCATTCCAAATTTCAGTCGCTCTCTTTCGAGCTTCTGCTTTTTGCTCAGCTGTCGCACCAGATTTTAGTTCAATCAGAATGTGAGAAAAACGAATTTCAGGGTTCTTTTTATAGAACTCTTGCATGTCTTTGTCGCTCACTTGAATTTTTTGAACCTTATCCCCCAGCTCTTTCTCGAGGAGGGCCTTGTAGAGCTCTTGTCTCATTCGATCGAGAACCACAGGGTCGTTAGCGAGCTTCCTTTTATCGGCTTCTTGAAGGCCAATTTCGTATCGCACGAGGTCCTCAAGGAACTGCTGTTTGGTGGGCGGGTTCACTGCCTGATTTTTTACTTCATTGAATTTTTTATTAAACTCATCAAGGGTAATTGTTTTGTTCCCAATGACAGCGACCGCCTGGCCACTTTGTTGAGCTGAAGCGCTCAAGCAGAAGATCAATGTTGAAACCAAAATTAAGAACTTCATAAACTCATCCTTGTTGCAGCGTTCTTTAACCTATTAAAAAGGCTAGCATCTTGTATTAAGAGAGGTCTATTTTTTTACGGGCCTCCGACCGACCCTGCCGCAACGCATCCCCAAGGCCGCTCAGGAGCTCAGGAGAGCGAGGATCTTGGTCTTTTGAAACACCATCAGAGAACTTAGTCCACTGAACATAGACCCGAGCAAAAGGTTTTGGAAAATAGGTTTTGTTCCATGATTTTGGAAAATGCCAAGCGCGATCAGCTGTGACGCCAGCTGCATAAATAGAGCCCCCATCAGGATAGAGCATGCGACTCACTTCAAAAATCCCAGGTTTGACTTGGTGGAGGGGCCCTTTAGGACCATCAACGGCAAAGCTAGAGTTGCGTCCCTGTCTGACCAAGCGAATCAGCCCTTTGAGTGCCATGACAGCACCTCGAGTGGAAGAGCCCCGTGAAGTACTTCCCCCCAAGAGTCGAAGAGTCACATCCATCATAGAGCCATCTTTGCTCGTCGATGTAATGGTTGCAATTCTGTATCTAGAAACCAGGGAGATCAAAACGATTTCATCACCATGCCAGTGAGCAAAGAGAACTGGCACTTTATCTTCCAATTTTTTTTTGAGATCTGCTGGCTCCTCAAGGCGCACTCTCCAGGTGAGGCATATGATTTTATAGAGGAGCCAAGCTATAAAGCCGAGAACGTAAGAGCGAATCACTTCCCGAGAACTTTCCT